>JAKEFL010000084.1 GCA_022616105.1 Anaerolineae bacterium
ATGCTGCGCGATGTATTTGTTGATACTCTTACAGCACCCGTCCGATTTGCTAAATCGCTGGCTGGCAGCTCTGGGAATGGCTCTTCTGCAAAGAATACAAATTTTATCTGGGCATTGAATGATGTTTCCTTTGACCTTGAAGAAGGGAAAGTGCTCGGCATTGTTGGGCGTAACGGGGCGGGTAAGAGCACCCTGCTCAAAATTCTCTCCCGTGTAACAGAGCCAACCAAAGGGACAGTCTCCGTTCGTGGACGCGTTGGCTCATTGCTTGAAGTGGGCACAGGTTTTCATCCAGAACTCACGGGTCGCGAGAATATCTATATGAACGGCGCGATCCTGGGAATGAAGCGCGTTGAGATTGACAAGAAATTTGATGAAATGGTCGACTTCTCTGAAGTCAGTCAATTCATTGATACGCCAGTGAAACGATATTCATCAGGCATGTATCTGCGACTCGCGTTCGCGGTGGCTGCACATCTTGAACCGGAAATTCTCGTCGTGGATGAAGTCCTTGCAGTGGGTGATGCAGAATTCCAGCGCAAGTGTCTCGGCAAGATGAATGATGTCGCGCAGCAGGGACGTACCGTTCTCTTTGTAAGTCATAATATGTCCGCGATTTTGCGTCTTACACAGGAAGCCATCGTTCTCAAAAAGGGACAGCTCATCAAACGCGCGCCCACGCCCGAAGCCGTCGATTTTTATCTCGCCTCGGGCCAGGCGGAATCAGGCGAGCGCGTTTGGGATGTGGAAGATATCCCAGCCGCGAGCGCGCCTTTTAGACCGGTTGCAATTCGGGTCAAAGATAGAAGCGGGAAGGTTGTGGATACTGTCCGCTCCACGGAGCCTGTCACAGTTGAGTGGGAATATCAACTCGAAGCGCCGGTCACAGGTCTGCGCGTGGGTATGTATCTCAATACGATGCGCGGCGAATATGTCTTTACTGCCTTCGACACCGACGATACAAAACAATACGAGCAATTCGGCGCGCGTCCGGCGGGACGCTATATCAGCCGTTGCAGCATCCCTGCGGATTTTTTCAACGAGGGCCGTTATTCACTTGGTGTGAACGCCAGTTCCTTTGGTGTGAAGCGTTACTTTATGGACGAAAACGCGCTGTCGTTCAGTGTTGATATCTCGGGCGCGCCTGGAACGCAGTGGCCCGAAATTCGTCAGGGTCCGATTCGCCCACGATTGGATTGGAAAATAGAAAAGATAGGTTAGCCTCGGTGGTTGAGTAGTGGCGCCGTTCGTTGGCGCCATGTATCGAAACCACCACTAACTAAAGCAACTTTTATTACAGGATTGTTTTTGAAACCTGTTGGTTTCGATACAGGCTTCGCCCTATTCAACCAACGACACATAAAATGCTCAACAAAACCTCCCTTCGCAACTTCATTGGCGAGCTGCCCCTCGCCGCCGAACTGGATTACGCGCTTCGGCACAAGAACCGCGCCCGCAAAGACCACTACAATCTTTCCCGTTTAAAGAAATCATTGCCTCATACTGTTGAGCAGGTTAAACCATTTGTCCATAATGCAAAGGATGGCAAAAACATTCTCTTCTTCGCCACACTCCATTATTGGATCGAACAAGCCGCGTACATTTCGCTCGCGCTCGCGGGGTTGGGACATAAAGTCACGTTGATGACTCTTCCATATTCTGAATGGCATAAGGAAATGGACAAACTGACTCAACGACAGCGCACACTGCACACGCGCGATGCTTTGTCATCACTTTCTCCTTTTGTTCAATACGCTTCCCTTCTCGACTTGAAGCCTGCTTCCGTTTTACCAGCCTCTCTACAGGCGGATGTGGAAGAGGTCTCCCTGTGGGACGCGCAATATACATTGATGCGCGAAGAAGTGGATCTATCCAACCCTGACAACAAGACACTATATGATTTGCGAATAAAACGAAACACATTCGCCGCGCTCGCCGCTCTCGAGTGGATGCAAACGAACAAACCTGATGTCGTGCTCATCCCAAATGGCTTGATATTGGAAATGGGAGTCGTCTTCCGTGTAGCGCGTACCCTGAAAATCCCCGCTGTGACATTTGAATTCAATGACCAGCGCGAGCAGATCTGGCTGGCGCAGGACTCATCCATTATGCAGCAGGATACAAATGATCTCGTCGAAGCGCGCTGTAATTTGCCGCTAACAGATGAAATGTACGAACGCCTTGCCGATCTGGAGAACGCGCGGCGCGGCGCGACAGTTTGGGGAAAATCAAAACGATTGTGGCAATATGTCTCATCTCAGGGCGCGGAAGAGACGCGAAAAGCGCTGGGGCTGGATGAACGACCTATCGTCTTACTCGCCGCGAATGTTTTGGGAGACAGCCTTACGTTGGGACGAAACATCTTCGCCGAGTCGATGGGCGAATGGATCACGCGCACGGTCCAGTTTTTTGCACACAGGGAAGCTCGCGCTGAGCGAAGTGAGCCGACAGGCGAACGCAGTCGAAGCGTCCAGCTTGTGATTCGCATTCATCCGGGAGAAACGATCGTTCCGAAGGCGAAATCCATGGGGACGGTCGTGCGCGAAGCCTTGCCTGAAATCCCGGAGCATATTCACGTCATTGCTGCGACAGATAAGATCAATACCTATGACCTGATCGAGATCGCTGATTTGGGTCTGGCTTACACAACGACTGTTGGTATGGAAATTGCAATGAACGGGCTGACTGTGATCTCATGTGGTCAAACACATTATCGCGGCCGCGGCTTTACGATTGACCCGAACACCTGGGATGAATATTTCGCATCGCTTGAAAAAGTTTTGTCTGATTTGCCCTCGCACCGTTTAAGTGAAGAGCAAGTTAACAAAGCCTGGAATTATGCCTATCGTTTCTTCTTTGAATATCCACGACCGTTTCCGTGGCGTCTGATGAATTTCTGGGATGATCTTGAAGTTTGGTCCCTTGATAAGGTGTTGGGTGAAGAGGGCATGGCACAGTTTGGTGATACGTTTAAGTTTTTGGTTGGCGAACCGATTACGTGGAAATAGATATCCGGTGGTCGAGTAGTCCTGAGCCGCCGCACCGAGCCTGTCGAAGTGGTTTGTTGCGACACTTGCACATGGCGCAAGTGCAGGTGAGGACGTATCGAGACCACCTGTTATTGAAGAAATTTTATATTTACCAGTAAGTTTGGTCTCAACACCTGCACTGCACCGAACGCACGATTTGCTTAGCAAATCGGGTGCAAGTGTACGCCCCTCAAAGAGCATTCGGGGCTACTCGATCAACGATTGAATTGTGAAATAATGGAAAACACCAAACAACAAGTGCGCGAGTTTTATGATCAGATTGGCTGGTCACAGGTTGGCGAAGGGCTGTACCAGAATGCCCGCTACGAAGACCTGCGTCCTGTTTCGCGCGAGTATATTCATAAATGTCATATGCGCGTGAAGAGACATCTCCCTCCGCAAGGTGACATATTGCTCGACGCCGGGTCTGGACCTGTGCAATGGCCGGCGTATTTGGCATACTCCGAAGGTTATCGTTATCGTTTGTGCGCGGATATTTCGATCACTGCGTTAAAGGAAGCACGCAACAGGCTTGGCAATAAGGGATTGTTTGTTGTTGCCGATATTGCAAATCTGCCGTTTAAGTCTGATGCGTTCGACGGAGTTGTGTCCATGCATACGATTCATCACTTACCACTCAGCGAACACAAGCATGCATATCTTGAGTTGAATCGTGTTTTAAGGGCAGGCAAAACTGCTGTGGTTGTCAATGGCTGGCATAATCCACTTTTGATGCGAACGGCAGAACCGTTCATTGGGCTTGCTCGCCTTTTTAGTGGACGCTCCGCAAAAAAGAAAAAAAACTGGAGTGCAGAGGAAGCTCAGGCTGGAACGTTCGTCGAAAAAATGACGCCGCGCTGGTTGAAAAATGAATTGAAAGACTCATTAAGATTTGAGATTTATCCGTGGCGCAGCCTCAGTCCGCGATTCATGCGTTGGTTTGTGCGCCCACGGTTTGGCGGAAAGGCATATTTACGTTTGGTCTTCTGGCTCGAAGAACGCTTTCCGCGCTTCTTTGGCGAGAATGGGCAATATCCATTGATTGTGATCAAAAAATAGACGCTTTGCGTGGAGATTAGAGATTGTGTCCAGATTTACCGATTTTACCGATCAACAATATCTCAAAACAGACCAATATCGCGATTCGTCGAATCTGGACGCCCGTGCGGAAATCCATCGTCGTTTCAGTATAAACACTTATGGTTGGTTCAACTGGCTTTTTGATCGTTTGTTGAAACTTCCTGAAAATGCAAGGATACTGGAGTTGGGCTGTGGACCTGCTTACTTGTGGAAGGAGTGCTCAAGTCGAATACCTGTAGACTGGAATATCACCCTCAGTGATTTATCATCAGGCATGTTGGATGCCGCGTGGAGAAATCTGGTAGTCACTGGACGCGCCTTCCAGTTCAAGGAAATTGATGCGCAGTCGATTCCATTTGGAGATGAGACGTTCGACGCAGTGATCGCGAACCATATGCTCTATCACGTGCCTGATCGTCCAAAAGCAATTGAAGAAATCCAACGCGTACTAAAAAGGAATGGTCATTTGTTTGCAACAACCGTTGGAGAAAATCACCTAAAGGAGCTGGCAGTTTGGTTTCGAGAAGTTAACGATGCTTTCGAATCGTTTGGCAACCCTTTCACGCTTGAAAATGGTTTGGAGCAGTTGAAACGGTTCTTTTCACAGGTGACAGTTTCTCGCATTCCTGACAATTTGCATGTTACAGAGGTTGAACCGATTATGGCTTATATCCGTTCTTCCATGCACGCGACAGAAGTGTCAGAAGAAAAACTTGTGAAACTTCAACACGATCTCGAAAAAGAGTTGAAAGAAAAAGGCAGAATCTTTATTTCAAAGGATTCTGGTTTGTTTGAGGCGATAATGTAACAAATAATCCTCGGTGGTCGAGTAGCCTGAGGCGACAGCCGAAGGCATATCGAGACCACCAATAACAAGTAAACATTAAATTTCATGGTGTGGTTTCGATACGGGCGGGACGAGCGCCCGCTCTACTCAACCACCGTTAGATATAAAGTGTGGTCTCGATATGTCTTCGCCCTACTCGACCACCGTTTGGAACAAGGAGCAATCATGGACTGGAAAAATCAAGTTGTACTTATCACAGGGGGTACGGGTTCGTTCGGAAAAAAATTTACCGAGATCCTTTTGGAGGAAAAGCAACCCAGGAAGGTCATCATCTTCAGCCGCGATGAACTGAAGCAGCACGAAATGAAGATGCATGGTTATGACCACCCGTCATTGCGGTATTTCATCGGCGATGTCCGCGATCGAGAGCGGCTCCTGCGCGCCATGCACGGCGTGGATATCGTCGTCCATGCCGCGGCATTGAAACAGGTGCCTGCGTGCGAATACAACCCGATGGAAGCCATCAAGACCAACATCATGGGTACAGCCAATGTATTGGAAGCCGCGCTCGATGTGGGCGTGAAGAAAGTGATTACGATCAGCACGGATAAAGCCGTCAGCCCAGTAAACTTATATGGCGCAACCAAGCTCGCGGCGGAGAAGTTAACGGTTCAAAGCAACGCGTACGCGGCAGGTACGGCGACCCGCTATTCGTGCGTCCGATACGGGAATGTGGTTGGGAGTCGCGGTTCGGTCGTTCCATTGTTCCTCAAGCAGCGCGTGAGTGGAACGGTCACAATCACAGATGACCGTATGACGCGCTTCTGGCTTTCGCTTGAGCAGGGCGTCCGCTTTGTGATGAATTGTATTGAACAAATGGAAGGCGGAGAGGTTTTTGTACCGAAGATTCCCAGCACGAAAGTCGTTGATCTTGCCAGGGCGATTGCACCCGAAGCAAAATTGAATATTATTGGTATCCGCCCTGGCGAAAAACTGCACGAAGACCTGATCTCTGACGACGAAGCACGTCACACGATTGAACTTGAAAGGATGTATGTCATTCAGCCCGCCGAAGCAATATGGTTTGGTTATTCGTGGAAGGACAAAGGCAGGGAACTCCCTGACGGTTATCATTATTCGAGTGACACAAACAACGAGTGGCTGGATGTCAATGGCATCAAGGAATTTATCGCGCCGTTTGAGGAGTTGTTCCAACAGGGAAAACTTGAGGGATGAGTTACGCAATATGTACTACATATTGCGTAACTTGGAACTTGACACTCCGAACATGAAACTCTTAATCACTGGTGCAAGTGGTCTGCTCGGAATCAACCTCGCGTTGGAAGCGATGCGCGAATATCAGGTTATTGGCCTGGATCGCGGCAAGTTGAAGTCTGCTCCGTTTCAAGTCCTCAAAGCGGATCTGCTTCACAGGAACGCGATCGATTCCGTTTTGGATTCTGCTCAGCCCGACGCATTGATCAATTGTGCCGCGCTTGCAAACCTTGAGGAGTGCGAAGAGTATCCTGATCGCGCCCGAATTCTCAATGCCGAAATTCCTGGTGAACTGGCGAGTGCTTGTGCACAACAAAATATAAGATTTATCCACCTCTCCACTGATGCCGTCTTCGATGGCACGAAGGAAGGCTTTTATACGGAAGAAGATGAACCAAACCCTCAGGGAGTCTATGCACAGACGAAACTCGATGGTGAACGCGCTGTGCAGAAAGCCAACCCTCAAGCCATTATTGCCCGAGTCAATTTTTATGGATGGAGTTTGACTAACCATCGAAGCCTGGGTGAATTCTTTGTCAACAACCTGAGCGAAGAGAAGTATGTCAACGGTTTTACTGATGTCATCTTTTGCCCAATGCTTGTCAATGATACTGCCCGCCTTCTCTTAGCCATGCTCCAGAAAAACGGGAAAAACTTGAGCGGCTTGTATCACGTGGTCGGCGGGCAGGCGATGAGCAAGTATCAGTTTGGGGTGGAGATCGCGCGAAAGTTCGGGCTGAAGGAAAGCCACATTTCGCCGAAATCAGTTGAAGGGTCCGGTTTGACCGCCCCTCGTTCCCACAATTTATGGCTGTCTATCCACAAGTTATCCACAGATTTGGGGAGTCAAATCCCCGAGTTTTCCACTGGTTTGGATGAGTTTTATACACAGTACCAGCAGGGTTATCCACAGAAAATCAGGGGTTATCAACAGTAGGGCGGATTGGCAATCCGCCCTCCACAAAGTTATCCACAGGATTATCCACATGAAAAATCTGCTCAAACTCGAAGAACTCTTTTTGTTCGGACTTGCCCTCTTTCTATTTTCTCAATTGGATTATGGATGGAGTGCTTCGCAATACGCGCTTTTATTTTTCGCTCCAGATCTAAGCATGATCGGCTATTTGGCAAATCCTCGCCTCGGCTCCTGGACGTATAACCTGATCCACCACAAAGGGCCTGCGGTGGCGCTTTATGTTTTGGGCTACCTACCTAACGGCGAACGCCGCGCTGCAATTTGCTGGGACTCTCCTGCTCGGTCACTCCAGCTTTGACCGCGTCCTCGGCTACGGTTTGAAATACCCCGACGCGTTTCAGAACACGCATTTGGGTAGGATAGGAAGATGAAATCCCGAAGGCGGCGTGTTGACTGCCCGCTAGGGCGTGTCGAAACAGATGAAATGGTTCTAGCTTTGATGCAGCCCTTACCCAAATCCTGAAAGGATGACATGATATGCGCCAAACAAATGACACCCCTTCGGGGTTGATAAAACACCGGATCCATATCTATCATCATTGCACTCCTTCGGAGTTTTTGCTCGGACACTCCAGCCTCGACCGCGTCTTCGGCTACGGCTTGAAATACCCCGACTCATTTCAGGCTACGCATTTGGGTAAGATTGGGAGGTAGTTTTGGAGTTTATGAAACTCGACAGTCTTGTAAGAACTTTGCCTAAAGCGGAACTTCATGTTCATTTGGAAGGTGCTATCACTCCAACGACGGCTCTTAAGTTGGCTCACAAATACTCACATTTAGGATTTGTAAACGCTGTTGAATTAATGCAGAAATCAATCTCAATCAGAAGCTTTGAAGATTTCCACTCCTATTATCAGGTTTGCATGCAATTAATTCGTTCTGCGGAAGATTTCGCCCTTGTAGTTTATGAGTGTGGGCGAGATATGATGAATCAAAATATCCGCTATCGAGAAATGTACATTTCCATTTACCAACATCTGCATTTATGGGAAAAGAATTTGCATCTTCAAGATGTTTTTGATGGATTACTTTTGGGCTGTCAGAAAGCCCGCGATGATTTTGATGTAGAAATGCAATGGATATTCGGCATCCCACGCAACCGGCATTTCAGTAGTCACAATCCCAGAATTTTTGATTCAACAATAGCTACTAAAGTTTTAGATTATGCTCTTCAAGGACGAGAATATGGCGTGATCGGAATTGGGCTTGGTGGAAATGAAGTTGATGCCCCTCCTGAGCCGTTCGGTAATGTGTTTCAGCAGGCAAAACAGATGGGCTTGCAGAGTATTCCCCACGCTGGAGAAACAGACGGAGCAAATAGCGTTCGGGGTGCAATCAAGGAGTTGCAAGCAGATCGTATCTGTCATGGCGTTCGTTCTATTGAGGATATGAATGTAGTTAAAGAACTGGCTGAGCGTCAAATCCCCTTGGATATTTGCCCAACAAGTAACATTCGTCTCAATATCTATCCAACAATGAGTCAACATCCGTTTCAGGAGCTAGATAAATTAGGCGTAATTGTCACAATTAACAGTGATGACCCTTCAATCATTGGAAGTTCTTTGTGTGATGAATACATCGCTGTAGCCAAGGAATTTGGGTATACGATAAAAGACCTTGTACGATTTGCCAGGAATTCAATTCAAGCATCCTACACATCAAGTGAATCGAAGACCAAGTGTCTTTTGGAAATCGAGCAATGGGAAAAATCTTACCTATCTAATACCAGCAAAATGCAGAGTTCAAAGAAGTGACTTATGACTCTTGAACTTCTCAAATCCAAAACAGGGCGCACGCTCGTTAACCATGTCATTCTGAGCGAAGCGAAGAATCCCTCCCACGACGGTAGAGACCCTTCGGTCGCAAAGAGCACGCTCCCTCAGGGTGACATAATAGTGGTGAATTCATGAGCAAAGAATACTACGTCTACATCATGACCAACAAATCACGTACACTTTACACTGGCGTTACCAATGACTTAATACGCCGTGTTTATGAGCATAAGAATAAACTTGTTAAAGGCTTTACCAGCAAATACAACATTCAATATTTGGCTTATTATGAATCGACAACTAGTATCTATTCGGCATTAGAACGAGAAAAGCAGATCAAAGGCTGGCTCAGGGCAAAGAAAATCGCCCTGATTGATCCCTCTGTGCCTATAATCGTGAGACACTGGAAGCCAATAATTTAGTGAGCAGGGCGCAGGAGAAAAGCCATGACAGAGGAACAGATCGACAAGATAGAAG
>JAKEFL010000085.1 GCA_022616105.1 Anaerolineae bacterium
GTTATAATCTCATAAATAATCTGGTGGTTGAGTAGGCGGTGTTTGTCCGCCATATCGAAACCACCACTAACCAAAATTCTCTTGCTTACATGGTGGTTGAGTAGCCCTGAGCCGCCGCATTGAGCCTGTCGAAATGGTTCGTTGCGAAGGGCGTATCGAAACCAACAGTAACATAAAACAATAAATTTCTTGATAACTTGGTGGTCTCGATACGTCCTTCGACTTCGCTACGCTTCGCTCAGGACTACTCGACCACCGGAGTTGGGAATCAATCATGCACATTTTAGTAACCAACGATGACGGCGTCCAAGCACCTGGGCTTCTCGCGCTGGCGCAAGCGATGCGTCCGCTTGGCAAAGTGACCGTCTGCGCGCCAGACCGGAACTGGTCCGCTTCTGGTCATGTCAAAACGCTCGAGCGGCCCATCCGTGTTACTGAGACGATGCTGGCTGATGGCACATCCGCATTTATGTCTGATGGCGCGCCTTCAGACTGTGTCGCGCTCCCATTGCTTGGTTTTGTGGAGAAAGTTGATCTGGTTGTATCAGGCATCAATCCCTACTCTAATATCGGTCATGATGTCACGTACTCAGGGACAGTAACAGCTGCCATGGAGGCAGTGATCTCAGGTGTGCCAGGAATCGCGTTTTCGCTGGCTTCCCAGGATAGACCTGCGAACACACCTGCAGATTATGGGCCGGCCGCGCAGATTGCAAATGTTATCGTGAAGAAATTCATGGATGAAAGTTTAGCCGAAGGTGTTGTCTTGAATGTAAACATTCCTTATCTCAGCGTTGAAACTATGCAGGGAATGCTCATCACACGGCAGGGATTGCGCGTCTATCGGGATGCGCTGGATAAACGCGTTGACCCACGCGGCCGCCCGTATTATTGGATCGGCGGCGAAGAGCCGACTGGTGTCAACGAGGAAGGGACAGACGTCGGCGCGCTGGCATCGGGATATGTGTCAATCACACCCTTACAACTGGACCTGACGAATTACAAAGCGATGGATGTGTTGAGGAAGTGGAAATTCCAAAAGTAATCCGTTGGTTGAGACGCAAGCAGTCGAAACCAACAAGTAACCTACAAATAAAAGATTACTTGAAAATAAGGTGGTCTCGATACGTCCCGCGCACCGTCCTGGCGTACGGTGTCAGGAAAAAGCATGCGGGACTACTCGAACACCGATGAACAATATAAAGGAAAACATAATGCCCTACCTCGCTTCAGACTCCCGCTACGACTCTATGACCTGCAACCGCACAGGCAACAGCGGACTCAAACTTCCGCAAATATCGCTGGGCTGGTGGTACAACTTCGGCGGCGTGGACAGACTCGAAAACGGACGCGCCATTGCCCGTCGCGCCTTTGATCTCGGCGTCACACATTTTGACCTGGCAAACAACTACGGCCCGCCACCTGGTTCAGCTGAAGAAAACTTCGGCACCTTGTTCAAACAGGATTTTCATCCGTATCGCGATGAACTCATCATTTCCACCAAAGCGGGCTACGATATGTGGCCCGGTCCGTATGGCGAATGGGGTTCGCGCAAATATCTGCTCGCCAGCCTCGATGCATCCCTCAAACGTATGGGACTCGATTATGTGGACATTTTCTACAGCCATCGTCCCGATCCCGACACGCCGCTCGAAGAGACGATGGGCGCGCTCGATTCTGCCGTCAGACAGGGCAAGGCTTTGTATGTTGGCATCTCATCTTACAATCCAGATCAAACGCGCCGCGCCGCGCAAATCCTGCGAGAGTTGGGCACTCCCTGCCTCATCCATCAACCTGCTTACAACATGTTCAATCGCTGGGTGGAAGATGGGTTATTGGATGTACTCATCGAAGAAGGCATCGGATGTATTGCCTTCTCGCCTCTCGCCCAGGGACAGTTGACCGACCGTTACCTGAACGGAATCCCCTCTGGTGCGCGCGCCACCAAAACCGAACGCGTCTGGCTGACTCCTGATGATGTAAAAGAGAATCTTCCCAAAGTCCAAAAGCTAAACGAACTCGCGATGTCGCGCGGACAATCCCTCGCGCAAATGGCAATCGCCTGGGTCTTGCGCAAACCCGCGGTCACATCGGCATTGATCGGCGCGAGCAGTGTGAAGCAACTCGAAGATAATCTTGCCGCTTTGAATAATTTGAAGTTCAGCGATGAAGAGTTGGAAAAGATAGAAAATATATTGAAATAATATCGGTGGTCGAGCAGGCGAGTGTTTTTTCTCGCCTGTATCGAGATCACCAATAACCAAAATACTCTTGTTTACAGGGTGGTCTCGACTGCTTGCGTCTCGACCACCGATGTTGAATCGAAAGGAGTGACATGGGCTTCCTCAAAAAACTTTTCAGCAGTGAACCGGTCAAACCCGAAAAACATTATTACACCTTCAACGTGAAATGCAACCGCTGCGGCGAGATCATCGAAGGCCGCGTGGATTTGGACAATGACCTCAGCCTTGACTATGAAGATGATCGCGAAGTCTTCCACGTCCGCAAGGGATTGATGGGAAGCAATAAATGTTTCCAACAGATTGAAGTGGAGATGAGGTTCAATTCCTCGCGTGAGTTGATTGAACAACAAGCACAGGGTGGAACGTTTGTGGAATAATTCGTAGTAGGGGCACAGCGGGACGAATCATTGTCAAAGCCTTCTTGGGTTTCGCTGTGCCCCTACAGGAGAATATATGCGCTACACATCCCCTCCCAACCAACAAGCATATTACGAACAGGTCTGGAATCTTGTCCGCCAGATCCCGCGCGGCAAAGTGGCCTCTTACGGACAAATCGCGTTGATGATCCCTGTGCCCATGGGTGTAGACTTTGACCGTTACAAAGCCTTTAGTCCACGCTGGGTGGGTGGTGCGATGGCGGCCTGTCCCGATGATGTGCCATGGCAGCGTGTGATCAACTCGCAGGGAAAGATCAGTCCGCGGCCGGGCGGGGCGGAGAAACAACGTCTATTGTTGGAACAGGAAGGGGTGGAGTTCGATGCGAAGGACCGAGTCGATTTGAAGAAGTATGGGTGGAAAGGTCCGAATGAAGAAGATCAGGTGGAACCTCAACAGCCAAATTTATTTTAAGCAACGTTAAGCAAACGACCTGGCAAAGGTGCTATACTATTAATATAGATTCATTCGCAATCCAACCTATAATTCTTATATAAGCCACCAGCTGCGGCGCCCCTACTCAATTCAGGATGGTTCTTATGGATATTTATCTTGCAACCGAACATGCATATCACTTTATCCCTCAATTCAACGTGGAGGTGGCGCGCGACCGGGTGGAGCAAAAGAAAGTGAGTCTGATTGCGGGAACACTGGGTTCTCTATTCTCGCGTGCCAAACCAGAAGACCTTCAACTGACTACGGTGGAAAACCGCGTGGAACCCTTCTGGTTACTGGAAGCTTCATCTCGAACTGTTTATGATCGTGCCCGCACTTATACCATTCCTGCCAGCGGGACCGAGGTTAGAAGCGTTACTGTAATGGGCACCGATTTTCCCGCGGTGCCTCAACCAAAGGGTGAACCTGCCTTCACTCTCACTGGGGTGGAGCATTGTGTGCAGGAACTTGAAACCCGACAGACATTCGACGGCATTACGGGCGCCAAAGCTGACCTCTTGAAATATGCCGGTGCCGCAAAAACCGAAATTGCGGATATCACCGCGTTCACGCCGGATGGTGTACTGGTTATCCCTCCGCAGGTCAAAGCCAATGCTGTCGTGCGACAGGTGACTGCTGAAGTCGTTCAGCCAGTACAAAATGTTCAAACCATTCACGAGGAACGCGTCGATATCAAAACCGTCGACTTGAACTTCCGGCCGATCTATGCATTCGAATATGAATGGGCTGCGAAAAACAAGCGAGTGGTCATTGAGTTTGATCCGCTCACCGGCGAAATGCGCACAGGTGGAAAAAGGTGGAGCGATCAGATCAAAAGCATGGTCACGCGCGACCTTATATTCGATATCACTGCGGATGCGTTTGGAACGATCGTGCCCGGAGGCAGTATCGCGGTAAAGCTCGTCAAGGCGGTTGTGGATCGGAAGAAGTAGCGATTGCTGCGAGCCAGTTGTCATGCCAAAACCCATTACACGCAACACACTCTTTTATGGCGATAACCTGCTAATTTTGCGAGAATATGTCTCTGATGAATCAGTAGATTTGATTTATCTCGACCCTCCATTCAATTCCAGCCGCTCATATAATGTGCTATTCAAAGATGAAAGCGGCATAGAGTCTGACGCGCAAATTACCGCCTTTGAAGACACCTGGCATTGGGGGCAGGATACAGAACGAACCTATCATGAGATGATTCAAAACGCGCCAGCCAACGTAGTACGGATGATCGGCGCATTGCGTGAATTTATCGGTGAAAACCAGATGATGGCGTATCTGGTAATGATGACCGCCCGCCTGATCGAACTGCGCCGCGTCTTAAAACCGACTGGCAGTATTTATTTGCATTGTGACCCAACGGCAAGCCATTACTTAAAGATTGTGATGGATACGATTTTTGGAACCGAGTTATTCACAAATGAAATTATTTGGAAGAGAGCAGACCCTAAGGGACATGCGTTTACACGCTTTCCATCAACACATGATGTAATTTTGTTTTATGCAAAAAGCACTAAGCCAACATGGAAGGCACAATATGCCGATTACGACCCTGATTATTTAGAAAGTCACTATTCAAATGTTGAGCCTGAAACAGGTAGGCGCTACACATTA
>JAKEFL010000009.1 GCA_022616105.1 Anaerolineae bacterium
ATTTCCACTTTGATATTATTTTTTGCAAGTAGTTTTATAAGGTGTTCTTTGATCGTCTCGATTTGTATTTCACGGTCTGGACGAGGTTCCTGGAGTTGTTCTGCGATTTCTTTATATTTTTCAGGGTTGACGTAACGAAAACCGAGATCTTCAAGTTCCCACTTGATCTGCCAGATGCCAAGCCGGTTGGCGAGAGGGGCAAAGATATCAAGAGTCTCTTTTGCGATTCGCTTGCGCTTGGACTCTGGCATGAATCCCAATGTGCGCATGTTGTGCAAACGGTCTGCCAGTTTGATGAGCACCACGCGCACATCATCACCCATGGCGAGAAAGGTCTTGCGAAGGGTTTCTGAGATCAGATCCTGTTTGCGGCCAAGAGTGCTGTTTTCGGATAAGGATTCCGCATGTTCATTTCCGTTGGACCTCTCAGCATGTTGGTCTCCGCGCGAGACGCGGGGAAGATTCGTCAGCTTCGTGACTCCGTCCACAAGGATGGCAATCGTGTCACCGAAATCACGCTTGAGATCCTTGAGCGTGATGGATGTGTCTTCGACAGTATCATGCAGCAGTCCTGCCGCAACAACTTCAGGCGGTACGCGTAGATCGGCAAGGATGCTGGCGACCGCGAGACAATGGTTGATGTATGGCTCTCCTGAATGACGTTTTTGCCCGCGATGTGCCTCTTCCGCGACGCGATAGGCGCGCTGGATCAACTCGCGGTCTGTAATGGTATATCTTTCGGGAAGCTGTTCCAGCAACTTCTCGAGTGGAACGGCAGTTTTTACGGCTTTCATGGGATTTATTGTACTACGCAGTGGAGGAGTTAAATGATAAACACGTTACAATATGAACCGTCGTAGGGCGGGTTTTTGCGAAGCAACCCGCCAAACCTCATATTTGAAGAGAGCGTCAGGCAGCCCCGCTAACGCGGGATCTGCGACAGGCCTGACCTACGCGATGCAGAAACTAGAGGATAACCAGTTAAAATATCAATGCGATTGAAATTCTATCGGTTGATTATTAAAGGTTGATTCGATGAAAGCAACAGTCAATAACATTACCCGATTGTTGGAGTCTCGCAAGATTTCTTATACGGTTTTTGAAACGCCCGCTGAAAAGTTGAGCGCGCAGGAAGCTGCAGAATTTTTAAACGTACCGCCTGAGACGGTATTCAAAACAATTGTCGTGACGCGCGAGAAAGGGAAGAAGCCCATTCTGGCGGTCATTCCTGGACCTCGAGCCGTTGACTTGAAATTGTTAGCCGCGTTTTTCGGCGAGAAAAAAGTTCACCTGCCGACTGAACGCGAAGCCGAGCAGATCACTGGCCTGCAAGCCGGAGGCATCTCACCTCTTACGTTGATCAACAAGGGATTTCAAGTTGTAATCGATTCATTCGCGCAAACTTACTCTGAAATTCATGTTTCAGGTGGGCAGCGGGGATTAAACATCAGACTGCCTGTTGCCGATTTAATTAAGTTAACGAATGCTCGGGTTGCGTCCATTTCGCAGCCTACGCACTAAATTCAATAAATCACAAACTTCACCAAAAGCCTTCCCCGTCATTGCGAGCCGCACAGCGGCGAAGCAATCTCCGTTGTGACAAGGGGATTGCTTCGGTCGGACGCTTCGCGCACCGACCTCGCAATGACAGACAATTGTTCTTTTGCATTAATTATTTGCTATAATACTCATGCAAAAGATGAAAGGAGGTGCAACACAATCTACACTGAAATCTCAGCAGGATGTTCAATCAGTAAACGAATCTAACTATATCTCTTGAGGAGGAGAAAATGCGAAAGACTACTACTCTCATAGGGGTGTTGGCTCTTGCAAGTATCTTGCTTGCAGCTTGTGGAGGAGCAGCTCCCGCGCCAACTGGTGAGCCGGTAACAATCAAAGAAACAGTCATTGTCACTGTTGAAGTCACCGCCGAAGGCACTGGTGGCACTGAAGCAACTCCGGTGCCTCCGCCTGTTGTTGCCGGAGGAGAGCGCCTGCAAGCCATCATGGATCGCGGTACGCTCATTTGTGGTGTACATGGCACCTTCCAGGGTTTCGGCTTTCTGGATCCCGCAGGCGCGTGGACTGGGTTTGATGTCGAATTTTGCCGCGCCTGGGCAGCCGCGTTGTTCAATGACGCGGATGCAGTTGAATTCCAGGCATTGAGCGCGCAGGATCGTTTTACGGCTCTTCAATCCGGTCAGGTGGATGTCCTGAGTCGCAACAGTACATGGACGTTTACCCGCGACGGTGAACTCGGCCTCACGTTTGGTCCGGTCACCTTCTATGATGGACAAGCGATCATGGCTCGTGCGGACATTGTCCCGGGTCCGGCAGCTGGACTCGCTGATTTGGAAGGCGCGAATGTCTGTGTTCAATCTGGAACCACCACTGAATTGAATCTTGCAGATCAGTTCCGTGCGGCAGGTGTGAGCTATGAGCCAGTCGTTTTTGCAGAGCAGTCTGAAGCCTTCCAGGCATATGATGAAGGTCGTTGTGATGCGATTACCTCTGACCGTTCTCAACTGGCAACACAGGGACAGGCTGTTCTCGCGAACTTTGCCGATCATGTTATCCTCGACCTTGTCATGTCGAAGGAGCCTCTCGGACCCGCCGTTGCACAAGGCGATGACAGATTGGCTGACATGGTTCATTGGGTTGTCTATGGCATGATCCAGGCTGAAGAGCTTGGCATTACGTCCGCAAATGTGGATGAATTCCTCACAAGTGAGGACCCTGTTGTGCGACGTCTGCTCGGTGTGGAAGGTGAACTTGGCTCTAAAATTGGCTTGAGCAATGACTTCATCTACCGGACGATCAAATTGGTGGGCAACTATGGTGAAGTGTTCGAACGCAACCTTGCCCCATTTGGTCTGGCTCGTGGTCAAAACGATCTGTGGACCAATGGCGGCTTGATGTATGCTCCGCCTTTCCGCTAAAAACTTAATATAATATTATTTGAGTGGCTCGCTTAAGCGAGCCACTCAAATAGCAATTATGCAGATCACTGCTTTCTGGCGTAATGTTAGATTTTTACAGGCACTAGGGCAGGTTGTGTTTGTTCTTATGCTCGCGCTCGCCGCGGGCTTTTTGTATGCCAATGTTTCGACGAACCTTGCACGCCAGGGTCTTACAGTCGGCTATGATTTTTTAACCAACCCTGCCAGTTTTGATATCGGTGAATCATATATCTCTTATGAAGCCTCGAATAGTTATGGTCGCGCGATCCTCGTTGGGCTGGTCAACACGCTGGTCGTAAGTGCGCTTGGTATTGTCCTCACAACATTTGTCGGAGTGATTGCCGGAATCGCGCGGCTCTCTTCGAACTGGCTGATCAGCAGGATTGCGGCTGCTTACGTGGGGGTCATTCGCAATACCCCTCTGATCATTCAATTGATGTTCTGGTATTTCGGAATAATTCTGCAGCTTCCTGCTGTAAAAGAGGCAGTTGCTTTGCCAGGTCCTATTTTCCTGACAAGGCGCGGACTCTATTTACCCGGGTTTGAAGCCACGCCTGCATTTGATGCCTGGAAGATCTACATTTGGGTCGCACTCGCGTCGCTGATTGTGATCTGGTTGATTTTCCGATGGATTCAAAATCGTTATGATTTGCCGCCTCCTCTGTGGTGGTATTCAGCATATTTGTTCCTGCCAATTTTGATCTTATGGGTTGGCTTCATGCTCCAGCCAGAGCCGCCGTTGAAAGAGATGATTCCAGAACTGGCTGGACTTAACTTCCGAGGCGGCTTGCGGCTGACACCAGAGTTCGCAGCGTTGTTATTTGGTCTTGTTGTGTACACAGGATCATTCATTGCCGAAATCGTGCGCGCAGGGATTCAGGCAATCTCACGCGGCCAGGTTGAAGCGGCGCGTTCACTGGGTCTCACTACCGCGCAAACCTTGCGCCTCATCATCTTTCCACAGGCATTACGCGTCATTATCCCACCTATGACAAGTCAGTATCTCAACCTTGCCAAGAATTCATCACTGGCCATTGCCATTGGTTACCCTGATTTATTCAGCATTGCCAACACAGTCATCAATCAAACCGGCGCGGTGATTGAGGTCATTGTGATCATTATGCTTAGTTATCTGAGTATGAGCCTGTTCACTTCCCTGCTGATGAATATTTATAACAGCCGCGTGAGACTGGTGGAACGTTGATATGGCTGCCATTGAAATGCAACCCCCGCGTCTAAGTGTGGGTCCCATTGCATGGCTGAAAAAGAATCTTTTCAGCACGTGGTATAACGTCCTGCTCACGTTTCTTGCTCTCGGGTTGTTGTACGCGCTTTTGAAGCCCGCACTACAGTGGGCATTGACCGAAGCCCGCTGGGGAGTCATCGAAGCCAATCTCACACTCTTTATGATCGGTCAATATCCACGTGAACAACTCTGGCGCGTCTGGCTGACGATTTACATGCTGGGTGGGATGATCGGGCTTTCATGGGGAATCTGGAAAGAAGCCGCGCGCGGTTTTGCACTGATCGCTTTGGGGGCAGGTCTTGCATTTATCGTAATTGGTTTGCTGCTCAATTCAAATGTCTGGATCAACTGGCTGATTGCGGACGCGGTTCTACTGGCGTTTTATGCCCTTGGGCGGATTCTCCCTCAGCGCGGCGCGTCAATCGCGACTTTAGGCTGGCTCCTGTACTTCCCGCTTATCTTCCTGCTGGTAGCGGGTACGCGCTTCATCCCCTGGCTTCCTCCCGTTAACACAAACCAATGGGGAGGTCTCCTGCTTACGCTGATGCTGACAATTGTCGGCAACATCGGTGCTCTCCCGCTTGGTGTTTTACTGGCGCTGGGGCGGCGCAGCAAACTTCCTATCCTCCGGTATTTCAGCATTGGCTATATTGAATTAATTCGCGGCGTCCCGCTTGTCACTGTGTTGTTTATGGCAAACCTTCTCGTGCCGCTTTTTCTCCCTGTGAACCTACGTCCCCCAGATGCTGTCATTCGCGTGATGATTGGTTTCATTATGTTTGAGGCGGCTTATCAGGCAGAGAACGTGCGCGGGGGTCTGCAAGCCATCAATCGTGGGCAGTATGAAGCGGCGCAGGCATTAGGGTTGAGTGGTGCCCTGACCATGTCATTGATTGTCCTGCCGCAGGCGCTCCGCGCAGTCATCCCCGCGTTGTTCAATTCATTTATCAGCTTGTTCAAAGATACCAGCCTGGTGGCAATTATCGGACTCTTCGATATCCTGCGTATCGCGCGTTCCGTGCTGGCGCAATCAGATTGGCTTGGAACTCACCGCGAGGTGTTTCTGTTTGCATTTATCATTTACTGGGGATTCAATCTGGCGTTTACATACGGAAGCCGCCGCCTCGAAGAAGCAATGGGTGTGGGCAAACGTTAATTGGAGACCCTATGAGTGAAGTTGAGAATAATCAGGAAATTATCATTGCCCGAGATGTGCATAAATGGTTTGGGAATTTCCATGCACTGAAAGGTATTAACCTAACTGTCAAAAAGGGAGAAGTCATTGTGATCTTCGGTCCTTCGGGGTCGGGAAAATCGACTTTCATTCGCTGTATTAATCGCCTGGAGGAACATCAAAAGGGACAGATCATTGTGGACGGTGTCGAACTGACCAATGATATCCGCAACATCGAGGCGATCCGCTCGGAAGTAGGCATAGTGTTCCAGCAGTTCAATCTGTTCCCGCATTTGACAGTTCTTCAGAACATTATGCTGGCTCCATCATGGGTGAGGCGTGTTTCAAAAGACCAGGCACAGGAAACCACCATGCAATTGCTGAAGCGTGTGGGTATTCCGGAACAGGCGTATAAATACCCGGGTCAGTTATCGGGCGGGCAGCAGCAGCGTGTTGCGATTGCTCGCGCACTTGCAATGCAGCCGAAGATTATGCTCTTTGACGAGCCTACCTCTGCCCTCGACCCGGAGATGATCAAAGAGGTGCTCGACGTGATGATCCAACTGGCAAAATCCGGTATGACCATGCTGGTGGTTACACATGAAATGGGATTCGCGCGCGCAGTGGCAAACAGAATGTTCTTCTTCGATGAAGGTCAGATCGTAGAAAGCGGCACCCCCGACGAGATATTCAAGAGTCCGAAAGAAGAACGGACAAAGTTATTTCTATCGCAGATTCTCTCTCATTGAGAAATACTTAAACATGTAAATGAGTAGACACGTAAACAAGTAAACAGGTAGACAAGTGCGCTTATCCAACCTGTATACTTGTGCGCTTGCGTGTGTTTCCCTGTATACATTAGTTACGTGTCGAACTCGCCAGCCATTTCGCCGTTGATCCATACCGTGTAATGTCCACTTGGGAAGGTTCCAAGATTGATACTATTCTCAAACGGCTCTAATACTTGTATGCATGCCATATTGGGGTCAACCACAGAGTACGCCTCCACGATAATTTTATTCTCATCATCCGGCGGATTCACCACCGCCCTTAATTCATGACAGGGTGTTGGGAGGTCACCGCGAAAGACAAGTGAGATTTGCGGAGGAAAACTTTCGCGGATTAACATCTCATGTTCCTGTATAAATACGTTACCGCGCGTAAGATTGTCATCGCCGGGTTTCGGCGCAAGAGGATTTACAGATGGCTCATTTGCAGGCATTGTGCTCCCGGGTAAATGTGTAACAACAGTATCGGGCGGTAAAGTGTTGGATGTAGCCGGCGCGGTTGCACAGGAAACAAGGAGAAGGGCAAACAGAAATGTGATTGTTAGGTATTTCATTTTTAACTCCGGTAAGTGACTATCGAGAGGACGATTTATGGTTCGACATTGTTCCGTAAAACAAAAAAGGCAGGCTAACTTTACCTGCCTTTTCACTTGGCTTTGCCGATGCCTATGTCACAAACCCTTGACGCTATCTTGAAAAATCTCAATTGTCCATTTGTCCGGGTTATTAATACAACCAAATCCGTAGGCGTTGACGGGTATCTTTTGATCATTGTTGAAAGCCCACACGTTATAGCAGCCCTGTACCAGGTCTGAAATGATAACATCGCTGCGGCTGCCAATGTTGTAGACTCTATATCCACATTCAAAATGATCTGGCGTTTCATTTAGATATATCGATACTGTGATTTCGGCCCGCGTCGTGTTGACGAGTCGAATCTTGGCAGGTCTGCCTTTGGGCGACCAGGAAAGGACTCTTGTTAAGCATGGGTCGCCACCGGCCGTGCTGGCCGCCACTGGCGTAAAGGTGGCTGCCAAAGGTGGTAGTGTGAGTGGCGTGTTCGTCGGCAAGGGCGTTTGAGTCTGCGTAGCGGTTTCAGTCGGCGGCAAAGGCGTTGCAGTGGGGATTGCTGCCTGAGTCTCAGCCACCAGTGTGAAAGCCCCCGCAACAGCGGTATTCTGCACATCAACAGCGCTGATCGTTGGAACAGCCTCTGCCCCACATGCGCTCATAATGAGCGCAATCGCGATCATTAACGAAGGAAGGACAAATCGTTTCATTTATTCTTATTATTTCTAAGACTAACACTTGGGGTAGCATCCACCAAGTGCAACAATATTCTCATTTCTCACAACAATCTTCCAACCGCCTTGAGTGATGCGGAATCCGCCGAATACTTTAAAGTTTTTCTTACCAGTAACGAATGCTCCTGCGCTATATTGTCCAACAGGACCAGTGATACTGTCACCAGTGACATAGAGATATCCGCATTGACCCAGTTCTGTCACCACATATAGAGATAAAACAAGGGTTCCTTGAGGTTTTGTTTCATTGACGATGTTGATATTTGCACTTGGGCCCTCCCATGCAGTGAGAGCCTGGTTACATGGATCCTGACCAGACCCGGATGCTTGAGGTGTAAAGGTCGGTATATTCGCCTGAGGTGTTATTGTTAACCCAACCGGAGTTGTGTTCAGTGCATCAAGCGTTGGCGAAGAGAGCGGGGTAAGTGTGGGTAAGGGTGTTTGAGTAGGGGGTTCTGTGGGAGGCAGAGGTGTGGCAGTAGGGATTGCTGCTTGAGTCTGAGCTACCATCGTGAAAGCTGCAGCTTCGGCGGTGTGTTGTACGTCCACTGGATTAACAGTTGGGGTTGCTTGAGCGCCACAGGCGCTAATCAACAAACTTAATACAACGCCAATGATTAATGCGTTCTGTTTCATGTGATATCAATTTCCTTTTGATTTTTTGAGATAAGCGACGTTATTCGATTACAACTTTATCTCTGAATAGTGTGATCGTCAGTTCGTCGATCTGCTTGAGCCTGAAATTCCCGACCATCTTTCTGCCGCCCACCCAAGCTACATACAGATATTCCCCAATGGGGGCATGGATTTTCACGGTTCCTTCGACAGGGTATTCAATGATCGTTGGTCCGCCTTGAACAGTTGTTACCTGCAGTGAAATGTAAGCCTCTGTTTTGGCTTTATTGACCAGGATGACAGTCGCGAATGGCACAGCAGGAGGTAAGGTTCCATAGGTGCGAATGGTCAGGGTGGGTATTAATGTCGCGGCGCCAGGTGCAGATGCAAGCGTAGCAGTGGATGTAGATGTAGAGTTTGCCGGTACGGCAGTCGCGGTTGCAGGAATGGTTGTCAGGTTGGGAACCGTAGTGGCGGTATCTGTTGGCAGCGCGATGGGAGGCGTAGCTGTGTCGATAACGGGAGCAACTGTAATCGTAGGCAGAGCCGTCAGAGTTTGTGCAACGGAAGTCTGTGCACCGGCCTGGACTGTCCCCGCGACATCCACATTGGGTGCTGTGGTGGGCGCAGGTGTAGGGATGAACCCGCATGCGCTAAAAATAAACACAGCAATCATACCAAGAGCGATCTTTTTCATCTTGCTCTCCTTTGGGACTACGGCTGGCTTACGACCTCCATGAACTGTGTTACGGCATCGCGCAACATGCGTTCGGGCAGCGCGCCAACCTGGCGATAAACAATTTTTCCGTTGGAAACGAAGAGCATGGTTGGAATTCCTTGAATGCCATATTTCATCATCCATTCAGGGTTTTCATCTGTGTTTACTTTGGCGATCAAAATTTTGCCTTCATACTCCTTCGCGAATTTGTCCAGGATGGGTGCAACCATCTTGCAGGGACCGCACCATGGCGCCCAAAAATCTACAATCACGGGAATGGATGATTGCAAAACGGTTTTTTCGAAGGCCGAGTCGGTTACGTGAATTGGTTCATTAAACATGATCATACACCTTTATCTTTATTTCGCCTTTGCAGGCACAAATGATTTGGCAATCAAAATGATTTTGCCCTCAATCGAAAAGCGAGTATATCATAGAATACCCCATGTTATAATCGCCCGTCATGATTGACGCTTTTGCGAAATGGAGAAGCGGGCTTGCCAAAACGAGCAAAACAGCATTTGGGCAGCTTGCCACTTTATTTGGTGCCACTGAAATTAGCCACGAGACCTGGGATGATCTCGAAGCACTTCTGATTCAAGCAGACTTGGGAATCGAGATCTCTGCTGAGATTATCGAAACTCTCCAGCGCCTCGTCCAGACTGAGGGCCTGATTCGCTCCGAAGAACTTTCGGAGGCACTTCGAGTTGAACTCCGTGACAGACTTGTCACACCACCGCGTTTTGCTTGGACGAACAAGCCAACGGTGATCATGGTGGTTGGCGTCAATGGTTCTGGCAAAACGACAACGATTGCGAAATTAGCTCAACGCTTCCAATCGGAAGGGAAGACTCTGCTCTTCGGTGCAGCCGATACCTTCCGCGCCGCGGCGGTGGATCAACTTCAGGTTTGGGGAGACAGGCTCAAGGTCGATGTGATTGCGGGCGAACCTGAATCCGACCCCGGTGCGGTTGCATTCAATACAGTCCAATCCGGTGCAGCACGCGGCGTGGATTTGATTATTATAGATACAGCAGGTCGCCTGCATACGCGCTTCAACCTAATGGAAGAATTGAAGAAAGTGTACCGAGTGATTGGCAAGGCTCTACCTGGCGCGCCTCATGCCATCTGGCTGGTGCTTGACGCGACAACTGGACAAAATGCCTTGCAACAGGCAAAGGCTTTCAAAGAGGCAGTTGGTATAACCGGAGTGATATTGTCCAAATTGGATTCATCCGCGCGTGGGGGAATGGCATTTGCCATCCAGCGTGAACTTGGCTTACCGATTCTGTTTGCAGGTCTTGGTGAAAAGTCTGAAGACTTGATACTTTTTGACCCCGATGCATTTGTAGAAGGGATCTTGGGAAGATAATAACCTATCTAAAAAAATACCTCGCCCTGAGCAGAGAGACTGAGTGTAAGCCGACACTTGCACCTGCCTGCAAGTGTCAGCTCATTCCGCTCAACGCGAAAAACAATTGGAGAAAAAAATGCAAGATCTAGTAAATCGTTTGCAATCAGCGCAAGACCTAACCCAGCAGTTACTGGTGCGTCTTTGACTTCGCGTCTAAAGAATTAAAACTTTCCGCACTTGAAAAAGAAATAGAAGCGCCTGATCTCTGGGGGAATCCATCGCAGGCTCAGCAGGTAATGAAACAATACAACACGCTAAAAAACGAAGTGGAATCGTGGCGTAGTTTTTCGCATCGCTTGCATGATGCGTTGGAACTTGCCCAGCTCGATGATGAGAGTCTACGCGCTGAATTGGAGACAGAGATTTCTGCCATTGAAACAGATTTGGAGAAGCGTTCTTTCACTGCCATGCTTTCAGGCAAGCACGACCATGATTCTGCCATCCTTGCCATCCATGCAGGCGCGGGCGGAACCGATTCACAAGATTGGGCTGCCATGCTTGAACGTATGTATTTGCGCTGGGCAGAATCGCGCGGCTATGAAACTGAGATGCTGGATATCACAGAGGGTGAAGAGGCTGGGATCAAGAGTGTGACGATTGCAGTCGATGGCGAATATGCGTTTGGGTATCTTCGTTCTGAGAAGGGTGTCCATCGGCTTGTTCGTCTTTCCCCATTTGATGCTGCTCATCGTCGGCACACATCCTTTGCGCTGGTGGAGGTCCTTCCTCAAGTTGCCATGGACGAAGCTGAAATCGATATTGACCCCGGTGATATCAAAGTGGATGTCTTTCGTTCGTCTGGCGCGGGCGGACAGAATGTTCAAAAGAATGCGACAGCAGTCCGCATTACACATATCCCAACAGGGATTGTGGTGACTTGTCAGAATGAGCGTTCGCAAACGCAGAACAGAGAGTTCGCAATGCGTATCTTGCGCGCGCGTCTGCTGGAACTGAAGCAGGCTGAAAAAGAGGAAGAGCGGGCAGTCCTGCGCGGCGAATATACAAAAGCCGAGTGGGGGAGTCAGATCCGTTCCTACGTTCTACATCCATATCAAATGGTCAAGGATCATCGTACTGACTATGAGACTGGAAATACACAAGCCGTGCTGGATGGCAACCTGGATGACCTCATGGAATCATTCCTGCGCTCTGCATCTTAAAAGACTTTATAGGACACGGACGACACGGATTACACTGAACTGCACGGAAAAATATTTAAACAGCCGTTCTTTTCCGTGTTTTTGGCGAAACACCTGCATGATTTGCTAAGCAAATCACACCAAAGGAGAATTCATGTCTGAGACAATTACAAAACTTTCCAAGTTCATCTCTGGGTCGATTCTGAAACAGCCAAGCCGCGCGGTTGATCCATCTGAACCACTTATCTCAAGTGGACTGATCGATTCGTTCAGTCTAATGGATGTCGCTTTGTTTGTTGAAGATAATTTTGGCGTTCGTATTGAAGATACTGAACTAAATGCAGACACGTTTGATAATTTGACTCAACTGGCTTCGTTGATCGAATCCCGCAAGGCATGACAACTTTTCCTGAGCGGCTCAAAACGCTTCACTCGCGGACTCCCGACCGGGCAGCCATTTATTTGCAATTCTCTGGGAGTGAAGATTTACCGATCACTTACGATCAACTTCTACATAGGGCAAATGCCTATGCTTCTGCTTTGGCGCGTAGAGGAGTTGAACCAGGCGATGTTGTAGTTCTCATCCTTCAACATGGTCAGGATCTAGTCTATTCTTTTTGGGGGGCAATTTTGCATGGTGCAATTCCTTCCATCATGCCGTTTCTGACAGAGAAGCTATCTCCTGAGCGTTATCGAGCCGATTTATCCTCATTAGTCTCGGTGACAAAGCCCGCGGGGATCATTACCTATCCAGAGTTTGGAGATGAGGTGCGGATGGCATTGGGGGATGACAGTTCGGTTCGCTGTGTCATCACTACAGATCGAATCGAAGAGCCAACTAACCTGGATTTCGCCACACTTGCGGGCTTTTCGCGCAATGCTGAAGATATTGTCCTGCTTCAACATTCCTCCGGGACGACGGGTTTGCAAAAAGGTGTGGCTCTTTCGCATCAGGCTGTGTTCAATCAACTCAATGCGTATGGTAAATCATTGTCTCTGAATGAAAACGATGTCATTGTTTCGTGGCTGCCGCTTTACCATGATATGGGGTTGATTGCTGGTTTCATTATGCCGATGCTATCGGGTGTGCCGCTTGTCCTCATGTCACCATTTGACTGGGTGCGCGCGCCGTATCGGTTGATGCAGGCTATATCAAAATATCGAGGGACACTTGTATGGCTGCCGAATTTTGCCTACAATTTTTCTGCACAGAAAATTCGAGATCGCCATCTTGAAGGTGTGGACCTGTCTTCATTACGTGCAATTATCAATTGCTCAGAGCCTGTGCGTTGGGAGAGTCATCAGGCATTTTACGAACGATTTAAAGATTTTGGTTTGGAGTATGAGGCGCTTCAAACGTCTTATGCAATGGCAGAAAATGTTTTCAGTGTGACCCAAAGCCGGTTGGGGAGCGAACCAGTTGTCGAGGAGATTGACCGAGAGGCTTTCATGGTCGAACGTGTGGCAAAGAGTCCACATGATACTCGTCCATCCATGAAGATGATGTCCTCAGGTCGTCCGATTGAAAATGTTAAGGTAAAGATCGTCAATGAACAGGGGCAGGAACTGCCTGAGCGCGCTATCGGTGAGATTGTCATTCAAAGTGATTGCATGCTGACTGGTTACTACAATCGTCCTGATCTTTCACAAAAGGCTTTTCTCGATGGCTGGTATTTGACTGGTGATTATGGATATGTTTCAAATGGTGAGGTCTTTGTCTCGGGCCGCAAGAAAGACATGATCATTGTAGGTGGCAAGAATGTGTATCCGCAGGACTTGGAGATGTTGACTTATGAGGTTCCAGGCGTACATGCCGGTAGATCGGTGGCATTTGGCATGTTCGATGAAACTCAGGGAACAGAGGAGGTTGTCATCATTGCAGAGGTTGATTCAGATAATGCGGACGAACAACAGAAAGTCGCGGATGCCATACGACTCCATGTTACGAAGAATTCTGCAATTGCTTTGCGTTATGTGAAAGTTGTAGGTCCGAAATGGATACTAAAAACATCAAGCGGTAAAACTGCACGTTCTGCAAATAAAGAGAAATTCTTAAGGGAGTTGAAAGCAGAGAAATAAAAACAGTCCTGCTGAACGGGACTGTTTTTATTTCAAGTATTTATCCGCCTGTCGGGAGTCGCTTTTCGAGCGTGCGGTTGAGGATATCTTCCTGCTCCTGCGACCTGTTGGATTTTACGCGTTTCACTTTAAATGATTTTTCTGCATTGGCTTTATTGAGAGCTTCCTGCCAAGCGACTTGCATCCCTGTGAGTTCCGGCTCCTTTGGCTCTTCCTGTTGGACAGTCTCTGCAGCTTCTTTTTCTTTCCTGGGTCCGCGCTTGCTGCGGCTCTTGTGCTCTTCCTTCTTCGCTGGCTTGAACTCTTCAACAACGGACTCGAGTGCTTTCATGCTCAATTTGATTTGTTTCTTTTTGCGATTCACATCAAGCACTTTTGCCTCGACTTCGTCGCCTTCCTTCACAACTTCGTTGGGGGTCTTTACATAGCCATGTGCCAGTTCACTGACATGTACCATGCCAGGGCGCTCAGCTCCGATATCGACAAATGCTCCATACGGTTCAAGCCGGACGATTTTGCCTTTGACCACCATATCCGGCTCGATCTCTTTCCATTCAAGGCCGAGAGGTTTGATCATCGTGAGTTCGATGCGGTCTTTCTTTACCCGTCGTACCCACACGTCTACAGTTTGTCCCTCCCGCACAACGTCCTCCACTTTATTGATGGAACCCTCACTCAACTGTGAGATGTGGATGACACCTGGTATGTTCTGACCGACATCAACCAATGCCCCGGCAAGAGTCGTTTTTAATACTTTTCCACTTAACTTTGTTTTTGGTGTGAGCGTCGTTTCAGACGCGATGTTTGGTGTTTCCATGATTTACTCCTACATGTTGTTTGAAATAATGCCGAAAATTGATTATACCTATATGACAAATATCAGTCAATGCGAGATAGGTTTTAAGTTGTATTGTAGAGAATTTGTAATTTGTACCATCCAATTACAATCCGGTTTTACATGTTTACTATGTGATTTACAAAATATGACGATGTGAACACACGCGCCTATTACATAAATTTACGTACTTGACCGATTTGTTCATGATGATGTATATTTGCATAATCCATGTCACTTTCGGAAACAATTATGGAAGAATATGTATAATTTCGACAAAATTGATATAAAAATTGTCAATTTGCTTCTCGAAGATGGGCGTATGTCCGCTTCCGAGATCGCCCGGCGTATTGGTGATATTTCCGAGCGTGCTGCCCGTTATCGCATTGAGCGTATGGTCAATGAAGGGGTTGTGAGGATCAGTGCTGTGGCAAAACCCCAGGCGTTCGGGCTGACAACAATTGCAGATGTATGGATGGAAGTGGAATCAGATCATATCCTCTCAGTTGCGAAAAAGATGGCAGAGTTTGACAACATTAGTTACGTGGCCTGTGGCATTGGGGAATCGGATGTAAGCATTCAAATCGTTGCGAAAGATACAGCCGAGATCTATCACTTTGTTACCGAAGTGGTGCGTAAAGTTCCAGGTGTACGCAAGACGACCACGTCAATCGTGCCACTCATCCTCAAGGATGTGTATCAGTGGCGAATCCCAGAGAGAATCGTGAATGAGCTATCCGATGAGGAAGTTTCTGAGACAACAAACTAATCTATTGGAGACCTTTATGTTTGGTGAGAAGACACATGCCCTGCAAAAACGTGCCCGGGAAGTGATGCCGCTTGGCGTGAATTCCAATTTCCGATTTTGGGGAGATGGAATTACGCCTTATGTTGAAAAAGCAAAAGGTGCATATCTTTGGGATGTGGATGGTAACAAATATATTGATTATCGCATGGCATTTGGACCGATCATTCTCGGTCACTCGTATGATGAGGTCGATCAAAAGGTAATTGAGGAGATTCAGAGGGGTCTTCTTTTTGCAATGACAGGTGAACTCGAAATTGCAGTGGCTGAGATGATCGTCGAGATGGCTCCTGCCGTGGAAATGGTGCGGCTCGCCTGTTCAGGGACAGAAGCCACCATGCACGCCATTCGCGTGGCGCGCGCATATACAGGGCGCGATCTCATCTTGAAATTTGAGGGCAACTATCATGGCTTCCACGACCACACCTTATGGTCAACGTATGCGCCTGCGGAAGCCTATGGGAATCGCAGGAGTCCGATCCCTGTACCAGCGTCATCTGGTATTCCGAAATCGATGCGCGAATTTATTATTACGCTTCCGTTCAATGACTTTGAAGGATTCGAGCGTGTCATGCGTTCCTACGGCGAACAAATCGCGGCGGTGATCTCCGAGCCCTGTCAGGGAAATTGCGCGGCGATCACTCCTCAGGATGGATTCCTGGAACTCATTCGTAAAAAAACCGAAGAATATGGATGTGTATTTATATTGGATGAGGTGAAAACAGGATTCCGCATTGCGAACGGAGGCGCGCAAGAATACTATCGTATCAAACCGGACCTCGCGACGTACGCGAAAGCCCTCGGCAACGGCTACCCTGTCGCCGCGTTTGGCGGCAAGAGAGAGATCATGTCCATTATTGGGCAGGGTGTGGCGCAAGGTGGCACGTATACAAACAACAAGCCTGGTGTGGCAGGTGCATATGCCACATTGAGTTTATTGAAATCAAAACCAATTTTGAAGACAATCGAAAAGCGTGGACAAAGATTGATGGATGGCTTGAAGGAAATCTTTGAAGAGAATGATATCCCCGTTGTGATGACTGGCTATCCCGCCATGTTCTCGTTTTCATTTGGGGTAGATGCAGTAACCTGTCAACGTGACTGGGCACACAGCGACCATGACATGTATCTCACTCTCGTTGAGAAAGCCATCGAACGCGGCGTGATGCCAGACCATGATGCACGGGAGCCGTGGTTTCTCTGTTATGAACATTCTGAGGCAGACATTGATGAAACGTTGAATGTGTATGCCGAGATTGTGAAGGAAGTAAAGAGGTAACTCCGTTGGTCGAGTAGTCCCGCCGCGCTGAGCGGAGCGATAGCGAAGTCGAAGCGTAGCGGGACGTATCGAGACCAATAGGAAACAGGAATACTCCCGATTACATGGTAGTCTCGATACGGGCTTCGCCCTACTCGACCACCGAAGGAATTATGATGACTAAACTAACATCCCAAGAAATCATTGACCTCAACAAGGAATACACCTTCTACTCCTGGTCGAATCAGGGACAGGTGAATCCGATTCCGATGGTGAAAGCAGAGGGTCCCTATTTTTGGGATGCGGACGGCAAGCGCTATCTCGATTTTGCGTCGCAGTTGGTTAATACAAATGTTGGACATCAACACCCAAAAGTAATAAAAGCAATTCAAGAGCAAGCCGCGGAGTTAACTTTTGCCGCACCAGGCATGGCAACTGAACCGCGCGGTTTGTTGGGAAAAAAACTTGCCGAGATCACACCAGGTGATCTAAAGAAAACCTTTTTCACTTTGGGTGGAGCAGAAGCAAATGAAAATGCCATCAAGATCGCGCGTTTTTATACAGGCAGACATAAAATCCTTGCGCGCTATCGCTCCTACCATGGGGCCACGCATGGCGCAATGGCTTTGACCGGCGATTATCGCCGTTTGCCTGCTGAGCCTGCGATTTCAGGTGTCGTTCATTTCCTTGACCCATATTGCTATCGCTGTCCTTTTGGGTGGACAAAAGAAACCTGTCACCGCGAGTGCATCAGTCACGTCGAAGAGGTGATTCAACACGAAGGACCAGATCAGATCGCAGCGATCTTCCTCGAAGGTGTAACCGGCACGAACGGACTCATCATCCCGCCCGACGAATATTGGCCGCGTATGCGCGAGATTTGCGATAAATATGGCATTCTGTTGATTTCGGATGAGGTCATGAGCGGATGGGGGCGTACAGGCGAATGGTTTGCCGTGGATCACTGGAATGTCGTGCCAGACATTATTACAACTGCAAAAGGAATCACATCCGGTTATGTTCCGCTTGGGGCTGTGATTGTTCGCGAGAAGATCGCAAAATTTTTTGATGACAAGATGTTATATGCGGGCCTTACTTATTCTGGTCATGCACTGGCGTGTGCCACAGCACTTGCCACAATCGAAGCCTATGAAGAGGATGGGATTTTCGAGAACGCAAAAAAGGTTGGGAAGTATCTCGGCGCGCGATTGGAAGAGTTGAAAGTCAAACATCTATCGGTGGGTGATGTTCGCTATATTGGCATGTTCTCCGCGCTGGAGCTTGTAAAGAACCGAGAAACAAAAGAACCCATGGATCTCACCGCGCTAAAAAATTTTATGGTTGAGAATGGTGTTTATGTGTTCAACTTCAAGAATATTTTGTTCGTCGTGCCGCCGTTGGTGATTACGGAGGAACAGCTTGAGGAAGGATTGATTCTGCTGGATGAAGGGCTGGCAGAATTGATGGATAAGCAGGTAGTCTAAAGTCAAATGTCAAAAGTCAAAGGTCATGTGATGTAAGTGCCTGCCTTGAAAAAACTTGAAATCATGCGAAAGGAGCTGTAATGCCAGATTTTGGAAAAATCAGAAAAGTCAATATCAGGGATATTTGGCAACATGAAGCCCATAATTTCACGCCCTGGCTTGCAGAAAATCTCGATAAACTTGGCGAGTCCGTTGGAATGGATTTAGAACTGATTGAGCAAGAAGCCAGCGTGGGCAATTTTTCGCTTGATATTCTCGCAAAAGACTTAGGCACGAGTGACAATGTCATCATTGAAAACCAATTCGGTGACACTGACCACGACCATTTAGGAAAAATGTTGACCTATGCGGCAGGGTTTGACGCATCGAAAGTGATTTGGATTTCCGAAAATGTGCGTGACGAACATCGTCAAACTATTGAATGGCTAAATCAGCGCAGCGATACAGATACTCAATTTTTCGCAATTGAAATTGAAGTTTTCAAGATTGACGACTCCAAACCTGCTTACAACTTCAAACCGATTGTCTTTCCAAACGAGTGGCGCAAATCAAAAAAGGGAGGCTTGAAAGATAATTCATCTGCAAAAGGCGAAGCGTATCGAGAGTACTTCCAATCCTTGATAGATGAATTAAGAAACAAACATTCTTTCACAAAAGCCAAAATAGCTCAGCCGCAAAATTGGTACATATTTCCAACGGGGATTTCTGGAATATCGTATGGCACATCATTTGCACAGGGCGGGCGAGTGCGGGCAGAGTTGTACATTGACGTAGGCGAATCTGATAAAAACAAAAAACTGTTTGATTGGCTTTTTGAACAAAAGCAAACTATCGAAAGCGAATTTGGAGAACCTTTAGATTGGGAAAGGCTAGATGACCGTCGCGCTTCTCGTATTGCAATTTACCGAGAAGGCTCAATTGACGATGTTGAAAGACTGAAAGAAATACAAGCGTGGGCAATTCAAGAATTGCTCAAGTTTAGAAAAGCGTTTTCATCTCGCTTGAAATCATATAAAAGCCAGGTCGATTTATAGCTTGCCAACATCTCCTCGTCGAACATTCGACTTTCGACGTTAGACCTTTGACAACAATGGAGAACTTATGGAAATCCTCAATTACATAAACGGCGAGTGGGTCAAGCCGAATGTCAAAGAATATCTGGATGTCATCAACCCCGCAACAGGACAGCTAATTGCGCGTACACCTCTTTCCAGTGTGTCGGATGTGGATTTGGCTGCAAAAGCAGGGAGTGATGCGTTCCCTGCATGGCGGCGAACTCCTGTTCAAGATCGAGTCCAGTTTTTATTCAAGTTGCGCGATTTATTAAAGACAAACATAGATGAAATTGCCCGCACTATTACCAATGAATGCGGCAAGACCTTTGAAGAAGCCAAAGCCGAAATGGTACGTGCGATTGAGAACGTGGAAGTCGCCTGTGGGATGCCGCACCTGATGAAAGGTGAATTTGTTGAAGATATCGCGCCTGGCATTGACGAGTTCATGATTCGTCAGCCTGTCGGAGTATCTGCCACGATCGCGCCGTTTAACTTCCCTGGCATGATTCCCTTTTGGTATTTGCCTTATGCAATCGCATGTGGAAATACATACATTATCAAACCGTCTGAAAAAGTACCTATGACGATGCAGTTCATCATGAAACTGATCGAGCAGATTGGTTTGCCAAAAGGGGTAATCAATCTGGTCAACGGCGCGAAGGAAACTGTGGATGCGATTTTAGATCATCCCCTGATTCGCGCGGTCACGTTTGTGGGTTCAAGCGCAACAGCAAAATATCTATATGGACGCGCCGCATCGAATGGAAAACGCGTGCAGGCGCAGGGTGGCGCAAAGAATCCTGTGATTGTTTTACCCGATGCAGATATGGATATGACAACAAAAATTATCGC
>JAKEFL010000086.1 GCA_022616105.1 Anaerolineae bacterium
ACGATTTACGATTTTGGATCGACGATTTACGATTTTGGATCGACGATTGACGATTTTGGATTGACGATTGACGATTGAACATGCTTCGGCGTGGACCAGTGACAACAATATCAAAATCATCACTCCCAAATTCGAATCGGTTCCTCGAATACATCAGCGCGCCATGACCCATATCATTGAATACATCCTCGTGTTTAAGAGAGCTATCTGCCAGCGCGCGAAGCAATAATTCGAGTTTTACCAAATCGATCTCGCCTGTATGGTGCTCAAATACACCTTCAATTCCCATTTCTCCGAGTCGAAATGCTAGGGTGTGGAAATTCCCTACATTACAAATGATCTTTTGCTTGCGACTTGCAGCAACGGAGTCAAAGCCTGCACCCAGGACTGCTGCAGGCGCGGTATCCATCACGATAAGCGGACAAGGCAGCTCGCCCGCCGAGTCCGCGACGGATTGCAAACGTGTCATGATTTTGGGAATATCGTTTGAAAGGTAAGCAAAAGCAGAAAGGGAATTCCTGGCTCGTATTCTCTCATCCAAATAATCGAACCGAAATTGTCTGTCTGACACTCCCGCAGGTGCATTGCCGTGATCGAATACCGCAACCGCCATAGCTTCCAAATCATTCAATGAAACGCCATAATCCATGAAGGTCTTGGAAATTAATTCAAAATCAAAATCCTTCAACTCCAGTCGCTCCACTTCTTTCATCTTTCTGCCTTCATCGTCTGAAACAATCTTGATGCCCAACGCTTCTACTTTATCCAACTCATCATTGAGCGTCGTTGCCGCAGAAGGCGTCATGTAGACAGGAATCCCAGCGCGCGCGTATTCTTCGATTGCCCAGGCTGAGGGGCCGCCTCCCATTTGATGTCCAGTAAGCAGGATCGGGGTCCGCCGCGAAGCGGGAAGCATCTGCTTGAGGCGGCGATGAACCATCATGGTGGGAGAAGGCAGGACGAGTTTGAATCCGTTTTCGATATCCAGATTCGAATCGTAAAGGTAAATATCCTGCGTGCCTGTGCCGATGTCTACAGTTAAGATTTTCATAATAATCCGTAATAACAGTTGTTGCAGCAGTTGAACTGCTGCAACAACTGTTAGATTTCAATCCCAAGCCAAATGCGAATGAAATATCCGATGATGAATGAGATGATTGCTACACCAAGACTCAAGCCTGCCATTTCCAAAAATCGCTCGCGAAACGATTCGTCTTTTGCGACGGAAATATAGTAATTGAAGACCGCGATGATAATGACCGCAGTGGTGAGCGCAATGGCGAGATCGAGATAATAATTCTCGAACAAGAGATAAGGAAGGACAAGCAGAATCACTGTGCCGATATAAGCAATGCCTGTATAGATCGCCGCGCGCACCGGGTTTTTATTCGTGTCTTCAGAGCGGGTTGAAAGATATTCACTCGCAGCCATGGACATGGAAGCGGCGATACCGGTGATAAGTCCTGAAAGGGCGATGAGCTTTACGTTTTGCAGGGCAAGCGTCAGCCCCGCGAGCGCGCCGGTGAGTTCAACAAGCGCATCGTTCAAGCCAAGAACAATGGATCCCGCGTAGCGTAATCGTTCCTCATCCAACAGAGCGACAAGTTTTTCCTCATGGATTTCCTCCTCATGTTTAAACGTGGCAGCTTCGGGAACGACTGCGATAATGTCGTCGTAATTTTTCTGCACCCCTTTTTCGCTGCGTTCCATGAGCTTGATGCCAAAGGTAAAACCAAAGACGCGGCTGATGATGTAATATGTCCACATGGTGAGCCAGTCAGGTGAAACATCCTGCGCTGAATACTTTTTCAAGCCTTCGTAATGCCTCAGTTCATCTTCCGCGATCTGTGCAACGATCTTTGCGTTTTCAGGCGATTTGATTTTGCCCGCAAGTTTCTTGTAAATGTGATATTCCGTGATTTCAAGTCGTTGAAACACCAGTATCTTCCGGCGAATTTCTTCGGCGATCTGCATATTCTTCTCTCCTCGTTTTGATAACCATATTCTACCGCTTGTTCCTGGTATAAAAGGTTATCGTTTCAACCTGTCGAATAGCCAAGAATGTTGCAAACAGGCTGTAACTTTTTCTCAAAATAAAAGATTGTATTTTTTATGAGTTCCCTTTATTATGGATATTACTCTAATATAAAGGAGGGTTTATGCAACCCAAAAAACCAAGTCCCGTATTATTGTTTGTATCCATATTGATGCTTGTTTCGTTAGCCTGCAGCACTTCTGCGGCAGAGCCAACATCCACCAGCACGCCCAAGGCGACATCTACGATTACGCACACGCCCACTAATACACCCAGGCCGACCGTCACACCCAGGCCCACAAGAACACCAAATCTGGCGGCTACGCAACAGATGGAAGAATACAATGCCCAGACCCAGGGATATTTCGACCTGGGTTATCTGACGACCACCGATGGCGAAGTCACCGAGTTCGATGATTCTACAGAAGAATGGGCACAACTTGACTGGTATAAGCCATCCGCTCTTCTCACCCAAGCCAGTGACTTTTACGTAAGCGCTCACTTCAAATGGACGAGCGCCTATCGCAATGCCGCTGATTCCGGTTGTGGACTTGTCTTCGCCGCCACGGAGGTTGGTGATCATTATGCCGTATTCCTGGACCGGTCGAAAGTCCTCTTCTTGGATAACAGCCGTTCAGCCAGTTATTCCCGGCCGGTTGGAACAACCCGCGGCACTGGGATGGTCAAATTCGGTAACCCGTTTGATGAACCCGTCGAGGCAGAGTTCACCCTCATCGTCCAGGATGCTTATGCATATGTGCTTGTGGATGGCGAGGTAGTTGGTGAATATACTCTGTCACAAAGCCGATCCCTGGATGGCTTGATCGGCCTGGCTCTTCTTTCAGGCACGAATAAGGATTATGGAACCCGCTGTGAAGTAACCAACCTGCACGTCTGGGTTCCCAACTAATAGTAATTCCGTTTTTCGGGATAAGGAAATATGAAGCAAGCCTTCGCAACTGCGCGGAGGCTTATTTCATAAAGTTCATCATGCTGAATACAGCAAAAATTTTCTACAATTATTAATTACAAAGGAGAATCTATGAAATCACAAAAATCAAATTTCATATTGTTTTTTATATCTCTATTGATACTCGTTTCGTCATCTTGTAGTACATCTGTGGCAGAGCCAACATCCACTAGCACGCCCAAGGTAACAGCTACTATTACACTGACTCCGACAAATACTCCTAGTCCAACCGCTACACCCCGACCCACGAGAACGCCAAATTTAACAGCTACTCAACGGGCTGAAGAATATAACGCTGAGGTGCAGAAATATTTTGATCTCGGTTATCTGGAAACTACTGAAGGGCGATTCGTCAAATATAATGATTTCAATGAAGAATGGGCACAACTCCGCTGGTATCAGTGGTGGACTTTGGATGATAAAGCGAGCGACTTTTTAATGAGTGCCCATTTCAAATGGTCAAGCGCCTATCGGAATGCCGATGTCTCAGGCTGCGGGTTTGTCTTTGCTATACAAGACAATAACGACCACTTTGCTGTTTTTCTTGATAGGACACAAATCAGGTTCCTCAACGCGGATCAGTCCGACTACACACGCGAGTTGGATTAACTCGGGGCACTGGACGCGTGAATTTCAACAACCCGGCTGATCAACCGGCGGAGGCGGACTTTACTGTGATCGTCAAAGGTACTTATGTGTATGTACTGGTAAATGGTGAAGTGGTCGGCGAATACACTCTTTCGAAGAGTAGAATTTTAGAAGGTGATCTTGGCTTGAGCTTGCTCTCCGGTACGAACAAGGATTTCGGTACCCGCTGCGAAATGACCAATGTGCATGCCTGGATTCCCAATCAATAGATATTCCAATTTACGGACGAGGAAATACAAAGCAGGCTTTCGTGATAATACGGAAGCCTGCTTTCGTTAATCAACTTAAACTGTTGCTATACGCATAAAATTATTCACTCAAATGAATTGAAATACTAGCACTCTTGTTCTAATAATGATAGAATTATCCCTCCCCACAGGAGCAATTCACTTATGTCCCCAATAACCATTCATGCGGAAAACCTGAGCAAGACCTATCAAGTGCCCGAACGCGAAGGCGGATTCGGCGCGGCGGTACAAAGCTTCTTCAAACGCAAATACAATGATGTGAAGGCTGTCCAACAGGTCAACTTTGAGATCGAGCAGGGCGAGGTCGTCGGCTTTCTGGGTCCGAACGGCGCGGGCAAAACGACCACGCTCAAGATGCTTTCAGGTTTGCTGCATCCGACAGAGGGCACTGCAAATGTACTCGGTTTTACTCCATGGGAACTTAAGCCTGAGTACCTGCGATCGATGACTCTTGTCATGGGGCAGCGCAATCGTCTTTCATGGGATATTCCCGCTGCGGATTCCTTCCTGCTCAATCAAGCCATCTATCGGCTTCCTGATGACGAATACAAAGAGACCTATAAAGAGTTAGATGAATTGCTTGAACTTGAACCGCTGATGAAGAAGCCCGTGCGCAACCTCTCACTCGGTGAACGAATGAAATGTGAGATTGCGGCCGGTCTGCTTCATCGACCAAAAGTATTATTCCTTGATGAACCCACCATCGGGCTTGACATCACCGGTCAGGCGCGCATCCGCGAATTTTTGCGCGAATATAACAAACGCACAGGCGCGACAATTCTATTGACGAGTCACTACATGGCTGACGTCACTGCGTTGTGCGAACGTATCATCATTATCCATCATGGGCAGCTTAAATATGATGGGGGCATCGCTGATCTCTCGCGTAAGATCGCGCCCTTCAAATTGATCGGTGTGAGGCTGGCAGAAGTGGATTCGCATGATCTGACCAAATATGGCACACCTGTTCAAAATGAGGAAGACTGGGAAAAGCAATACATCCAGGTAAAAGCGGAGGATGTCACCCGCGTCACTTCCGGACTTCTGGCTGACCTGCCCATCCATGACATCACCATCACCGACCCACCTATTGAAGATGTGATCGAGCGCGCGTTTAATGAATAGTCTTCGTCCTTACGAGGGTCCTCGCGCTGAGCGGAGTGAGCCGATAGGCGAACGTAGACGAAGCGCAGGCAACGAAGCAATCTCCATCATCGAATTGGACGCTACGCGGCTTCGTCGGGCTGGGTCTCGATACGCCCTTCGCAACGAACGCTCAGGGCTACTCGACCACCAGCCCTCCTCGCAATGACGATTAAAGGAGTTTTATGTTTCTCATCTTCCAAAGACTCTGGCAAGTGAACTGGGCGGAGCAATGGCAGTACCGCGCCAACCTGATCATGTATCTGCTCTACTGGCTGGTTTCCCCTATCATCTACCTCGCCGTGTGGACAAGTATCGCGAGCAGCAAAGGGGACGTGAACGGATTCACTGTCAATGACTTCGTGACGTATTATATGGTCCTGTTGATCGCAGACCAGATCACCAGTAACATCGTCATTTTTACAATGGGATATAAAATACAGGACGGAACGCTTTCAGGAGAATTGATACGACCCATCCACCCCATGCTGACGAACGCGCTGGTAAACAATATCGCGTTCAAAGCCCTTACCATTACGGGACTGATCCCCGTGTGGATCGTCCTGTTTTTTCTATTCAAGCCGGATTTCAGCACTGTAACTCTCACTGGAATTTTACTTTCCATCCCCGTGATGATTTGCGCGTTCTTCATCAATTATCTGATTTCGGCATCGATCACTTCCATTGCTTTTTGGACAACCCGTGTATATTCGATCAATGAATTCTATTGGGCGTTGATCCTTTTGTTCTCAGGTCAGTTCGTTCCACTCTCCCTCATGCCAAAGGTCATTCAAGAGATTGCCCAATATCTCCCATTCCAACTGCTCATGTATTTTCCCATCCAGGTAATTCTAGGGAATCTATCACGACCGCAGATCATTCAGGGATATGTGATGGCAGGCATTTGGCTCCTCCTTGCGCTTGCTCTCTTTAACTGGGTATGGCGTAATGGTGTGAGGCGCTTCTCGGCAGTGGGAGCATAACCATCATAATCATGTCATGCTGAGCCCTTCGACAGGCTCAGGATGAACTCCGCGAAGCTTCTCTCTTCTCTAAAAGCGAGACTCTTCGCCGCTCTGCGGCTCAGAGTGACATAAATGGAAACATATTCATGCACACATTGAAACTGCTCTCTGCGTTCTTCAAAGTCAACGTTCAAATGGCGCTTGCATACCGTGCCGATACGGTTGTCAACATTCTGCTCAACCTCATGTGGCTTGGCTGGGAATTGCTCAGCCTGAATATTATCTTCAGCAATACCACTTCTCTAGGTGGCTGGGGAATCGGTGAATTGATCGCGTTACTGGGTGTTTTCCGCCTCGTCAACACCATGATGATCGCACTCATTTGGCCCAACACCGAAAAATTCAATCAGAGCATCCGTGACGGTTCCATGGATTACACCATTCTCCAGCCAGCCAATAGCATGTTCCTGGTCACATTCTCGCGTATGACCATCTGGCGGATTTGGGATCTGGTCCTCGCCATCGTCTTGATTGTTGTGGGCATTAACATATCGGGCGATACAACTACATCGCTCAACATTCTGACCTTTATCCTGTTGACCGTTTCGGGAGCGATCATCATCTACAGCCTCTGGATCGTGTTGATCTCGCTGACGTTCTGGTTCACCAAATTTGACAATAACGTGACGATTCTACAGGCGCTCCTCGACGCGGGACGTTATCCCGCAACAGTGTACCCAGTGTGGTTAAGGATCATTGTGACTTTCGTCATTCCTATCGCGGTCGCGACGACAGTTCCACTGCAGGCTTTACGCGGAGATTTGGATGCTGTTCGTATTTTGATGTTCATTGCTATTGGTATCGCAAGTTTTTTGGTCGCTTCCCGAGTATGGAAGGCGGGGCTAAAGCGGTATAGTGGCGCGAGTAGTTAAGCAGCCTCTGCTTCATAAACGTATAAACAATTCATCTAATTTTCTGATTAAACTGAATTCGATTGTATAGGGTAATCCCCGCGGCTGCGGAAACGTTCAGCGATTCAACTTTTTCATTAATAGGAATGCGAACGCGAAGAGTCGCGGCTTGCTCGACCTCTGGCGAACTGCCAGTCTTCTCACTCCCAAAGACGATAAGCAGGCGTTCAGGAATATTAGCGATTTCATCCACTGTTTTTTCAGCCGTGGCAGAGGTGACCAGCAATGATTCATTATTCTGCCTGCAGTAGTCAATCAATTGGCTGGTTGAGGCAGTCATGATGGGCAGGGAGAAAACATAGCCCCGACTGGCACGAATCAGCCTGCGGTCGTAAATATCGAGGGGATCCATGTTTAATAAAATGATACCTCCTACACCAAGTGCCAGGGACGTACGGATAATATTTCCGATATTGCCTGAGATGCTCAAGTCTTCTAAAACGACTACATCTTTTGAAATGGTTTTCAGTACTTCGAGCCCGATGGGTTTTGGCGTTTCGGCAATAGCAAAGATGCGCGAGATCTTGTCGTTTTCGAAGAGTTTTTTAGTCGTGCGTTTTGCCACCTCATGGATGGTCGCTCCCGCTGTGAGGTTTTTTCGCAAGTTCTCAGAAATCACTTCCTCCCCCGCAAAATATAATGATTCGATTTGCACACCCGCTTCCAAAGCCTGGAGGATGTTCTCCTCATCATCGATGAGAATCTGGTTGAGTTCCTGCCTGCCCTGGCGCGTCAGCAATTTGCGAATGGGCGCTGCTAATGGATGCAGGAGGGAATCAACAAGGAAGGGGTTGTTCGCAGATTGTTCATTCACGCAAGCATGATAACCCTGCTATAGAAAGGGTGTCAAGAAAATGTGTCGAGAGGTGTGCCATCTCGCAATGACAGGTAAAATTGCTACAAGTCATCTCAAAAATGTCACCCTGAGCGACAGCGAAGGGTCTCTACTCCTGAATTACGAGACTCTTCGGTCGCAACGAACGCTCTGTCAGAGTGACATGGTGTTTTTTAGACAAGTTCTACATATAAATTCAGGAGCATGGCATGGAGCTTTGGCTGGCAAGAAGTCCCTGGCTTGGTATAGTCTTATGGATTATCCTCTATATCAGTGATTATTATCTGACTGTTTATTCAGCGCGGGGATTCAAAGAAATCGGGCATTTCCAATTTGAAGGAAGTTTTGAACTAACCCCGCAATACCAAAAGGATATTGATGCCCTCAAACCCGTCTCGAGACTTCATATCATTCTACTCGTCCTTTATAGCCTGTTGATCCTGGGGATTTGGTATTTGTTCGTTTATTTCCTGGGATTGCCCTGGGCATATTTACTCTATTTGGGAATGTTTCTTCTGCTTGAGGTTGCAGTCCATCTTCGGCATTTCCGTAATATTTTTCTTATCCGTGAAATTAGAAAAAATGGCGGCGTCGACGGTCAGATCTCATATCGAAAATGGTTTTCTTACAGAGTATCTGCCTTTGAACTATATTTATTTTTCGGACTCTTTTTAATTGTTGCTGCGCTTGCATCCAGTCCATTTTTTCTTGGCGGTGCGATTATGTGTTTTGGAACAGGATTAAAGCACAACAGGCTAGCTAAGAAGGCGAAATCAAATCCTGCTCAACTTGTTGAAACCAAAGCATGAAGATTATTTACCAGGATGACTATATTTTAGTTATAGACAAACCATCTGGAATTCCCGTCCTGCCCGATGGCTGGGAAAAGGATGCACCTTATCTTTTAAAAATATTGGAAGCCGATCATGGCAAGCTGTGGGTTGTCCACCGTTTAGACAAGACCACCAGCGGCGTGATGGTTTTCGCCCGCGACGCCGCGACGCATCGTACATTGAATATTCAGTTTGAAAATCATCAAGCAGAAAAGGTTTATCATGCCATCGTGGAGGGAAACCCAAAGTGGAATGAGAAGATTGCAAAACATTCGCTGCGAGTCAATGTGGGGCACAAACATCGTACAGCGGTGGATGACAAAAATGGGAAACCTTCGGAGACGCGGTTCAAAGTCATTAAACGGTATCAGGCTCAGGCTTTGGTGGAAGCGAAGCCGATGACGGGGAGAACGCATCAGATACGCGTCCATGCGTATGCGTTGGGGCATCCACTCTTAGGAGACATCCTTTATGGCGCGGAAGAAACAAATATCATTGCACGTCCCGCTTTGCATGCGTATTCATTGACGATCCATATGAACGGAGAAAACAGGATATTCAAAGCATCATATCCCGATGACTTTCGGATGGCTCTTGAGCCCTTTGAGACAGCTTCGCTAGTCAGCGATAAATGTTTGAAACGTTAAACCTTGTATGGTATGCTCAGGCAATCATGATTCCGAACCTGCCCAACTTAAAGATATTACCGCTCGAATCATTGATCCTGCATGAAGACCACGATCATCAGCGCTCTGAACCGCTGGTGCGGCGACTGCGCAGGGCGGGCATTCTGCGCAACCCGCCGATTGTGATGCCGCTGACTGATGGAACGGAACGGTACATGGTGCTCGACGGCGCGAACAGAGTCACGTCGTTGCAGGAAATGGAGTTTCCGCATATTGTTGCGCAGGTTGTAAAATCAGATGATCTTCACGTCAACTTGCAAACCTGGAATCATGTTGTTTGGGGAATGAATACAAAATCTTTGATAAGTAGTATTCGCAAAATTAAAGGACTGGAAGTTATCAAGGTTAATACTCTCAAATCTTTGGACGCGCCAAAGTATGTACCTGTGCAGATCCGCTCGCCCGATGGAAAATTATATCTTCTGGCAGAGACGCCAAGTGAACTGGAACGCCACATAAACACCTTGCATCAAATCGTGAACACCTATAAAACTCGCGCATCGCTTGACCGTACGAGTCAGACACTCATTGACTCGTTCAAAAGTGTTTATCCTGATCTCACCGCCCTGGTAATTTTTCCGCATTTTAAGATCAAAACTGTTCTCAAGCTCGCGGCGCAGAACATTGTTTTGCCGACGGGCATTACACGGTTCACTGTTTCGCCGCGTGCTTTGCATTTGAATTATCCGCTACATGAATTATCCAGCGGCAAACCGATTGAATATAAAGAGGATTATCTAAAGGAGTGGATCGAGGAACGTGTTAAGAATAAAGGTATCAGGCTTTATAGTGAACCGACGTTTTTGTTTGATGAATGAGGCGATTTACGATTTTTGATTGACGATTTGAGATTGATGGATGATTGAAGACTAGCCATGGACTTTTTCTTTCCAGAAGATAACCTCCTGCGTATGACTCCGGAGGAGACACACATTACTTCACTCACAGCAGAGCCTTATCCTGATGGGTATCGTTTGCGCGTCAACATAGAGATTACGCCGTTTCAGAAGCGACCCTATATCGAAGTCACACTCAATGACGCGGATGGCGAGGAAGTCGCGTCATCGAGTATCGTCGAACCTTTAACCTGGAAACTCGAATTCACGATGCATATTCGCGGCGAATTGAAAAATCCATACACAGTTGAAGCGAAACTTTTTTATCCAGATGGACCCGCTGCTGAGCCGCAAACATTTTCATTCGATGTGAAGCCACCCCAATCTAATTCTTTAAACACAACACTTGCACCTGATGCACACCTGCCCCGGACGCAGGTGCCGGGGAGTGCAGATGAGGACACAACGGGCACGAAGTAAATCATAAGTACAAAATTCCCTTTGTGTACTTCGTGTCCTTCGTGTTTAATTCTCCTCATGCAAAAGAAGTTTCCCCACCTTCCCGTGCTGATAACACTTTTCTCCATAATCGGACTCTCTGTCTTAGGTTGTTCACAAGGAATTACAAACATTCCTGAAACAACCGTCACCGTTGAACCCACCGCAACAGAAGAGTTCATTCCTGTTGTTCCAAAGAACGCGGAGGAGATTGTCATCTTCTCGTATGAAGAAGATGGATATGCACATCTCTTTGCATATATCCCTGAGAAACTGCCTCTCACACGCCTCACTTCCGGTGATTGGGATGATATTACTCCCTCCCCCAGCCCTGACGGTGAAAAGATCGCTTTCGCATCGAATCGAAATGGATTCTGGGATCTTTACCTTTTGGACCTTTCAAGCGGCGACTTTACACAACTCACAGATACACCGGATTACGAAGGCGCGCCCACATGGTCGCCGGACGGATCGTTTCTTGCATTCGAATCTTATGTGAATGAAAACCTTGAGATCGTTGTCGGTCCGGCGGAGGACCCATTGAATGAGGCAGTGCAGCTGACCACTTCATCAGCATCCGATCATTCTCCCGCATGGGCGCCTGATGGACGGCACATCGCATTTATCTCAAATGGTGAAGTCATTCTGGCAGATCTGGACCGAACTGACAGCGGTCGTTTCCAAAACCTGAGCAACACAGACATCGCCTCTGAATCGCACCCCGTCTGGTCACCAGATGGGCAGCGACTTGCATGGGCTTCGTCATCGCAAAACATCGGGCGCAGTGGTATTTATGTTTGGGATGCAGCGCGGACAGTCCCTGCCACCTGGATCGGCGATGGAGATTGGCCCGCATGGAACACAATTGGCGATCAGATTATCACAACACTTGCCGCGCCGAATGACACGTATCTAACCACCTATTCAGCAGACGGCAAATTGCTCCAGCCATTAACTCCATTTCCAACGACACTGCGCGGACTGTTATGGGGAAGTTTAGTGCTTTCCGATTCGTTACCAGGTGGATTCCAGCAAACTGCGGAGTTCACCCCTGCCCCGCTTTGGGCAGCGAATGGTGAGCCGGTCTCAGAAGGCGCGTCTGGCAGATGGTCGCTTGTGGATTTGCAGAATGTAATTGCACCCTATCCACAAATGCATGATCTGGCAGATGAAGCTTTTGATGCATTACGTGGACGCGTCCAGCAGGAAGTAGGCTGGGACGCGCTTGGGACTTTGGAGAACGCGTTCGTTCCGATTACAACCGTGCTTGATCCCGGCTTTCGAGAGGATTGGCTGTATACGGGCCGCGCCTTTGCGATCAACTCGCTGATGACAAACGCCGGATGGATGGTCGCGGTCCGCGAAGATTTCGGTGCACAAACCTATTGGCGGCTGTATCTCCGCGCGCAATTGCAGGATGGTTCACTTGGCGAGCCCCTGCGAAATCCTCCATGGGACTTAAGCGCCCGCTACAATCTTGACCCAAAAGTTTATGAGCAGGGAGGCACATATAGTGAAGTGCCACCCGGTTACTGGGTTGATGTCACTACACTTGCGTCACAATATGGGTGGGAGCGTGTGCCCGCATTACCAAACTGGCGCACATTTTATCGTGGCGCGCGCTTCACTGAATTCACACTGACAGGCGGCCTGGATTGGTACTCAGCCATGCTTGAACTATATCCGCCCGATGTACTCCTCACACCCACCAAAGTGTTACCGCCGACGCTTACTCCAACACGCACGCCTCTCCCAACCCGGACGCCGCTTCCCACACGTACGCCGCGCCCAACATTTACACCCTCACCCACGCGTTCACCGACCCCCGAACCAACATTGACTTTCCCACCACATCCCTCGCCAACGGTTACGCCATGAAGAAAAAGATTATTCGCGCTGAGCGGAGCGAGACCGTGCTCTTTGGTCGAGTGCAGACGAAGCGCGCTACGCAACCCAACAACCGCTTCGTCTACAGGGCTGTCGCCCTTCCGCTCAGCGCGATAGTTATACTTACTCTAATCATCCTCCTCGCCTCATGCACTCCTGTGACCGCAACTGAAACGGGACCAACCCCAACGGCGGTCATCGCGGGTGAAGCGGCGACCCAGCCTCCAGTCCCGATTGATGCGACGCCAAAGCCGACAATCGCACCGTTTCGATTCTTCCTCCCAACTCCGGGTGCAGAACCGGTCTTAGGATGGCGTCCGCCTCTTTATCCCATACCCTGGGCTGTTTCCGCTTACGATCATTTTTACTTTGCCCGACCCATCGCGGCGGATAATGTCAACTGGCCCCTTGCTGAATATCGTTATGGAGGTGTGTTCTTCGCGCCAAACATCGTGCATACGGGTGTGGATATCGACGCTGAAGAGGGCACGCCCATCCTGGCGGTGGGACCTGGCACCGTGATCTCGGCAGACTGGGGCTTATATACCGAAGCACCCGGCAATATATCTGACCCATACGGACAGGCTGTGGTCTTGCGACATGATTTTGGTTATAAAGACCAGCCGCTCTTCACAGTGTATGCACATATGAGTGAGATCATTACGGTGGTCGGTCAGCATGTGGAGACGGGAGATGTGCTGGGTCTGGTTGGTGATACAGGTATAACAACTGGACCTCATTTACATTTTGAAGTGCGTCTGGGCGCGAACAATTTTTACAACACATCCAACCCCGAACTATGGATGGCTCCGCCACAGGGCTGGGGCGTGCTGGTTGGAAGAATGACAGATGAAGATGGAGAATTGTTGAATCTATATCCTGTGGAGGTGCGGCCCTTGCCCTCCGAAGTCCCTTTGCGTAAAGTGATTACTTATGCAAAAGGCGCGGCGAATACCGACGCGTATTATCAGGAGAATTTAGTATTGAGCGACTTGCCCGCGGGATTGTATAAGATCACATTTGAATATCAGGATAAAAACCTCCAATTCTGGGCGGATATTTACCCGGGCCAAATTACATACTTCACCTTCACTCATGAACATGGATTTCAAGTCGTCCCGCCGCCCATCCCCACGTTGGATTTTTTGCCGGGAACGGCGACGGTGGCGCCGTAAGGGAAAATTTCCCTTGACACTCAGAACATCTGTGCTATACTTTTGGCTACACACAATTCGACCTTTACATTTGTATCTGGAGAGTAACTATGTCCCCTCGAAGATCTAAATCCGCCGCTGTCGCTGAAGAGCGGGCAGCACCCGACAGAAATGTAGATGGCGCAAAACGCGCTGTTCTCGATAAAGCTGTCGGTGACATTCTCAAACGCTACGGTGACGGCTCTATCATGCGGCTGGGCGAAGCCCATGGAATGGTGACAGAGGCATTCCCCACCGGTTCATTGTCCCTGGATATCGCGCTTGGCGTTGGTGGCGTTCCGCGTGGACGGATCACCGAGATTTACGGTCCTGAAGGTTCGGGAAAAACTACCCTTTGTCTACACGTGGTTGCCGAAGCCCAAAAGCTGGGCGGCGTTGCTGCATTCGTTGACATGGAACATGCCCTCGATCCTGTCTTCGCCGCGCGCCTCGGCGTGGATATTGACAACCTGCTTGTCTCACAACCTGATACAGGTGAGCAGGCACTTGAGATCACCGAAACCCTCGTCCGTTCTGGCGGCATCGATGTGATCGTCATCGACTCTGTCGCCGCGCTCGTTCCGCGCTCCGAAATCGAAGGTGACATGGGCGATGCAACCATGGGCGTGCAGGCACGTTTGATGTCTCAGGCGCTTCGCAAACTTTCAGGCGCGATCAACCAGACAAAGACTGCAGTGATTTTTACAAATCAATTGCGTCAAAAAATCGGAGTCATGTTCGGTAACCCTGAAACCACTACAGGCGGACAAGCCCTCAAGTTCTATGCGTCCATTCGTCTCGACGTGCGCCGCACCCAGGCCATCAAAGTGGGTGATGAAGTCATCGGCAATCGCACACGCGTCAAAGTCGTCAAGAATAAGGTCGCTCCGCCATTCCGCACCTGCGAGTTCGATATCATGTTCAACGAAGGCATCTCCAAATCGGGTGATGTGCTTGACCTTGCCACAAAATTCGAAGTCGTTCAAAAGCGTGGCGCCTTCTTCTCCTATGGCGACATCCGAATCGGTCAGGGGCGCGAGAATGCCAAGGATTATCTGCGTCAGAATCCCGATTTGATGAACGAGATCGATGCAGTCATTCGTCAGAAATCCATGAGCGGTGAGATCGCCCTTCCATTGGATATGGGTGTCGAATCAAACGGCAGTTCAGACGAAGAAGAATAAATCGCAAGCTAATATGGGCGACTCTCAAGGTCGCCCTTTTTATTTAACGTTTAATGATATGCTTCGGATCATGCAAAGCCGTCCTTCGTCTCCGCTCAGGATGAGCCTGCTCGCCGTTGTATTGACTCTTCTCCTCACCTCAGCCTGTTCCCCCGCTCCCACGGCAACTCCCTTCCGCCCACCGACAGCTCAAGCCCCGCTGATCGAACCGACCTTTATCATTAATCCCACACAACCGATTGTTATCATTGAATCATCTCCCCTACCTACGATCATTCCAACAATAAATCCTGAAGAATGTTCGGACAATCTTACTTTTGTGAGTGATCTGACCATCCCTGATAATACCTCTACCGCGTACGGCTCCACGATAGACAAACAATGGATCGTCGAAAACAGCGGCTCGTGTCACTGGAATTCTGAATATCGCCTGAAACATATCGGTGGAGCATTACTCGATGCAACTGAAGAGATAGCCCTATACCCTGCGCGCGCAGGTACACAAGCGACAATACAAATCCTGTTCACCGCACCTTTCACAGACGGAGAATACGAAAGCGCATGGCAGGCATTCGACCCTGATGGGCTTGCGTTTGGCGACCCGATATTTATCAGAATCATTGCTGTAGCGCCATAGCAATACTCGCCCTGAGCGGAGTGTCGAGCGAATGTGAGACCCGGAGACGAAGGGCAGGTTTTCAGATCACATGCGTTTCGACTGCGTTCGCCTACACCTGCACTCCCTGGCACTGTGCGGCTTAAGCCGTACCAGGGCAAGTGTCGGCTCGCTCCGCTCAACGCGAAGACTTATAACTATTGGAGATAAACATGTCCCCACAAACTGACTTTCCCCTTGTCTTCGACCACCTCAAAGATATTCTGGAGCCCTTTGCACCCAAACTCACCGTCACAACAGATACATCCAGTGCGTATTCCCTGGATGGACCGTACAGCGAAAAATGGAAAAAGGAACTCTTCTTCGGCTCCACACAGCTCAAGAAGAATTATGTTTCCTTTTATCTAATGCCCATGTATATGTATCCCGATCTGTTGAAAGGCATATCACCTGAACTCAAAAAGCACATGCAGGGAAAATCCTGCTTCAATTTCAAAAAAGTTGAACCTGAGCTCTTCCAGGAACTTGCGAAGCTTGCAGAGAAAAGCTATGCACGCTTCCAAAAAGAAGAATTATCAAAATAAGCTGGAGAAAACATGAAATTCAAACTTGAACTTCCCATCAACAAGCCGCGCATGGAAGTATGGAAAGCCTTCGACAGCGTGGAAAATATGAAGAAATGGCAGCCATCGCTTGTCTCGTTTGAGCCTGTGAGTGGGACTCCTGGTCAGCCGGGTGCGGTTTCAAAACTAACCTATGAGGAGAATGGTCGCGAATTCGCGCTAATTGAAAAAATTACTTACCGCGATGAACCCAACCGCTTCGATGGCGTTTACGAAAATAATTTTGCAGATAACATCATCAGGAATAAGTTCATCGAACAGGGAAAAGATCAAACGCTCTGGGTGATGGAAACAGAATTTGCATTCAAAACCCTGCTGATGAAGATCATGGGGCCCCTAATGAAAAAGAACTTCGTCACGCGCACACAAAAGGAGATGGAACGATTCAAGGAACTGGCGGAAGGCTTGTAAACTGCCAAATCTTGCGAAGGTTTAAAACCTTCGCAAGGTTTTTTTATTTACCAAACTCCTTTATAAACGCCTCGGTTAAGGGCAGGGATAAATTTATATTATTCCGATTGCACATCCACCAGCACCGCGCGGACAATACGTCGGAAGAGGTATGAGTCACTCAGCGGGTTATATCCCTGGCAAGTGATGAGCGTAAGGTAGGACCGATCTTCCAGATGTTTGAGTGCAAAACCTGTCGAAGTGGGACGCGAAAATCGCGTTGATTGGACTTCAAAGATATGTTTCTGTCCGTATAAGTGAACGATGATGTTATCTCCGTATTTCAGGTTCTTGATATTGAGAAATGGTCCAGGTAAACCATTTGGGCTATAGACGTGACCTGTTAGCACTGAGTTGCCCTCCCAGGAGGGAAAGGCAGTGCCATGGAGCCAGCCAATATTGTTTCCAAGCCAGGTGACATCCCATCCCTGATCGGATTGAGGCACACCGACAATGTCAATCCTGATATTCTGTGTAGGAATTTCCAGCCAGATATCACCTAAAAATGAATACGCCTTGTGCATAGGTTGCGAAGGTAATGAAGTAACTGTATTGGGCGTGAATCCAGTATCGGGTAGGGGTAAGGTCGTCACCGTGTTTACTGAAAAATCAAAGATGTAATCTGTACCAGAAGTTGTGCCGTCGCCTGCCAACGCAGTGCTGCCGAAATCCACAATCGATGTAGTCCCGCATACGAACAAGCGATACTTGCCAGCAGGTAAGATACCAGTAAGCGTGACTCTTGAGGTTAAAGTTACCGAATTATGTGTCACGCTTGTGATTGTAACCCGTGTGTCATCTGTAACAACTCCTCCAGCACAAGAAGTAGTATCTGCTATTCCATTTGTGCCTTTATTAATGAGGATATAGTTATTCGGGTTGGTAGCGTCATCTGTATTTGTATTCCCAGCCGGGTTATTTACGCCTTCACTAAAGGTAACCGTGAAGCTGCTGGGGCCAGGATTCATAACGGACGTGAGTGAAGTCGATACAACCAGAGGCGGGATGCCCAGTTTTGCCACAAACGCGTCCATATCCGCTGTATAAGCACGGATGGGAGTTTCCCAAGCAACGTTGCTGGGTCCTGTCACATATGCATTCCCATTCCCATCTACATTAATTCCATAACCATAATCCTGCCCATTCCCACCAAGGAAGGTATTCCACATCAGATTGCCGCCTGTCTCCATTTTCGCTGCGAACGCGTCATTGCCAGCAGTGAAAGCGCGGACTGGATTGCCCCAACTGCCAGAACTGTATCCAGTCACATAAACATTTCCGGTTCCATCAGTATCAATCCCTGTAGCCTGGTCAGATGCGCTACCACCTAAAAAGGTGTTCCATATCAGACTACCACCTGTGTCTATTTTCGCTACGAACGCATCTTCGGCAGCCGTAAAGGCGCGGATCGGATTTTCCCAAGTGGTTGTACTATAACCGGTCACATATGTGTTTCCGCTTCCGTCCAGTGCGATATTAAACCCTTCATCATTTCCGCTGCCACCGAGGAAAGTGTTCCACGTCAGATTTCCGTCTGAATTAAGTTTGGTCACAAAGACATCCTTAAATGCTGTGTAGGCACGGATGGGATTGCCCCAACTACCATTGGTGTCTACATTTGCTACATATGCATCCATATCCGCTGTGTAGGCACGGATAATAGAACCTCCCCACGTGCTATCACTGCGACCTGTTACATATACATTTCCACTACCGCCTATCGCAATCTCCCTTGCCTCGTCCATCCCGCTGCCACCCAGAAAGGTGTTCCATATCAGGTTACCGCTTGTATTCAGCTTCGCTATGAACGCATCACTTATACCCGTTGTATAGGCTCGGATTGGGCTGCCCCAGGTGACATCGCTGTTCCCAGTAACATAGACATTCCCACTGGTGTCCAGTGCAATTCCATAGCCAAGATCACCTCCGCTTCCGCCGAGAAAGGTATTCCACATCAAATTTCCACTTGAATCCAGTTTAGCTACAAATGCATCCGGGATTGTTGAGAAGGGACGGATGGGATTACCCCAACTGACATCACTGTATCCAGTTACATAGACATTCCCACTGTTATCGACAACAATATCATCGCCCTCATCGTATGAGCTGCCACCGAGAAAGGTATTCCATATCAGAGCCGGATCGATAGAGAGTGGCAAGGCGTGAATGCGGTCATGTGACACGTTCGTGTCGCCATGATAAGCAGGGACATTCCTCATAATAGCGATGCCCTCCGCATATACGGACTGGTTCCCCGCCAGTGCAATTAACATGCTGGCGCAGATGATGACGTACAGAAATTTGGTTGGCAAAATTTTCATTATCCCTTCCTTGTAATAAAACCTGATTTAAGATCCCAAGGGGCCGATGACATTAATATGGCCTGAATTTTATCAAGGATTTTGCCACGAGAGGATAATCTGTAACAAAAAGACTTCCCAGTTGGATGAGCCAGGAAGTCTTTCTTTTTAATCAAAGTAACGGAATCTAAGCTCACTTCCCCAACTTCTTCTTAAATGCCTCTGTCAACGCGGGAACGATGACGAACAAATCGCCAACTACACCGTAGCGCGCTACCTTGAAGATCGGCGCATCGGTGTCTTTGTTGATGGCAACGACCATCTTCGCAGAACGGATTCCTGCCAGATGTTGAATCGCACCAGAGATGCCACAGGCAATATACAAATCAGGCGCGACAACCTTACCTGTCTGCCCTACTTGATTCGAATACGGGATATAACCCGCGTCCACTGCCGCGCGTGAGGCACCCACCGCACCACCCAAGACAGAAGCCAATTCTCCGACCAATTTGAAACCTTGCTGCGCTCTCCACACTTCGGTTTGCTTATCATCGAGTCCGGCAGGCGGCTGAAGAGATGGATTGTTCGATACACCGCGCCCACCAGAAACGATTACACCCGCGTCATTTAAGCTAACTCCGACTTCAGCGACGCTATAACCTTCGACAGTTGAGAGCGCGTCGGTCTTTGCGTCCACTTTTGTAATTGTGCCTGTACGACCTGTCTCTTGATCAGGCTTGGGGAAGGCGCGTCCTCGTAACGTGATAAATTGAGGCTTGGCTGAGGCCGTCACTTTTTCAAATAGCTTTGCTTCATAAATCGGACGAGTAACAACAATGTTGTCATCGTTGACTTCAACTGCTGTCGCATCGGTAATGACATTGCTGTTCAAATCCAATGCGGACATTGCGGAGAGTTCACGGGTGCGCGCCGTTGTCGGAAACAGGATCAGGTCAGGGTTCAAGGATGAAGCGAGCGCGGAAAGCGTGGCAGCATACGTCTCGGCGCGGTAATCCAAAAGGGCCGGGTCATCCGCTAGTAGAACTTCATCCGCGCCATATTCCAGAGCGGCCTTTGCCACATCATCTACACCCGAACCAAACACCAACGCAGTTGTAGTGAGCGGAGACGAACCACCAAAACTTTTCGCGAGCCCAAGCGCCTCCCATGAAGCAGGCTGCGCTTCGCCTTTGAAGTGATCGATGTATACGAAAGTTTTCATAGCACTTTCTCCGCGAGGATTTTGTCAGCAAGTTTGTCTGCGATCTCGGCGGGGCTTTCGCCTGTGATGATCTCAACATTTGTATCGCGCGCCGGCGGGTTCATGAGTTCTGTGCGCGTCACGACAGGCGCAGGCACGCTGACTCCGAGATCATTCAAAGACCAAATTGGGATTTCTGCCTTCGACGCTTTGCGGATGCCCATAAACGAAGGGTAGCGCGGCTCGCCAATACTTTGAACGACACTAATAACGACGGGCGATTTCGCTTTGACGATTTGCCTGCCTTCTTCGATGACTCGTTCAACGGTTACACTTTCACCTTCAACTTTGATCTGCCCCGCCAACCCAAGCATGGGCCAGCCGAGGACACGTGCTGTCTGCGCGGGCGTGAGACCAGAACCACTATCCAGCGTTTGACGCCCAAAAACCACCATTTCCACGCCACCAATTTTATTTATTGCCGCGGCAAGGACACGCGCCGCGCCAACCGTATCGAGGTCATTCAGTGCTGAGTCTGAGACCAGGATAGCATCATCCGCACCCATGGCAAGCGCGTGCTTGAGCGCCTCCTTCGCGGATTCGGGTCCGACGCAAAACGCGGTGACCGTGCCATTTGTAGCTTCCTTCTGTTGCAGCGCGCCCTCCACCGCGTACTCGTCGAACGGGTTGATGACCAGCGGCGCATCTCCCCATGATACTTTCCCGCCCTCAGCTTTCACTTTCGCTTCCGAGTCGGGTACTTGTTTGATACATGCGATGATTTTCAAGAGAGTCCTCCAATTTACGATTTTGGATTTACGATTATTTTTACTCGGCGATTATCGTAACATAAAAGGGATTATGGGCTTTGCCTTCTCCTTTTATCTCGGTGGCCTTACCAAGTAATTTCAGAATTGAGAAAAGGAAAGTTGCATTGCAAGAATGCCCATTCTGTTTTGAATCAAAAATTTTTGGAGCAAAATCCCTCAGATCTGTTGTGTAAACTTTCTTCCCTCTGAATTTACTATATGCTTCGAAAAGATCTTCAAAGGAAACCGAGATTTTTGAATTTCCTCGCCGATAAACTATATTTTTATCGGAATAGGAAATTATCGTAGAATCACCTCCACCTGGGTTTGCTAATGTTACGCCAACAGGAATGCCAGACTTAATCGAATTGACAAATTGTTGATAATCCATAGTTGCCTCATAAACTGTAATAATAGTACAGATGAGAAAAATTTATCTTTCATTTATAAAGGGCATCTCCATTACGAAACCACCAAAATTCCAAGCCTGCTATTTCGTCGGGCTAAAGCCCTGCCTCAGTTCGTGGAAGTCCACTGAAGTGGACTACAACCTATCCAAATCACGGGGTTCTAGGAACAAAGAAATACCATCAAGAATCTGATTGACGCGTTTGGGCGAAAGAGTTCCGATATATTCACCCAATTGGGTTTTATCAATTGTCAAAATTTGAGAAACATTGACTATGCTTGCTCTTGGCAAATTTGCTTCGCCTTTTTCCAACGAAACATTGCCAGGCAGATTGGCAAGTTTGAGGTTAGATGTAAGCACACAAGCAATTACAGTCCTAATCTTGCTTTGGTTATATAAGTTGTTTTGTACAATAACGTGTGGGTGAGTGTATCCAGGTTCTGAACCTGATGGTTCATCTACTTCCACCCAATAAATATCACCCTGATTAATTACCATTGGCCCTCTATGAGGCGGCGATGGGATTTGCGTGTCTTGCGCCGCAATATTTTTTCGGATTCGTCTGGTTCATCCTCATAAACGGCATTGATCTTTTCAAGCAATTCTCGATTTTCCTGCTCACGGATGAAGTCCTCGAGTGCAAGCACGAACAAGCGACTGCGTGAAACCTTCATCTTGCGGGCAAGTGCATTTGCCTGGGCAAACAGGGATTTATCAATTGAAATAGCAGTTTTTATACTCTCCATTTTCATACCTTTCGTTATACTCGAAGTATAACAAAGGCTGTGTGGTCAGTCAATGTAATTTTGGCATTCTTTGTGGTGCTGAAGCGCCACTCGCAATGACGGTCAATCCTTTTATTGAATACTGGTCTTGCTAAGGATTTTTCCCGTGCCGAACGAAAACGAATTAAGGATTGATGCGGCGAGGGGAGCGAAAGTCAGAAGAGGGCCTCCCAGTGCCGCCGCATCAATCCGAGTTGAACGAAGCCGTGCGCAGGAGG
>JAKEFL010000087.1 GCA_022616105.1 Anaerolineae bacterium
ATCAAACTTTCGGATGACGAAGTGAAAAAACTTGAAGAGCCATATAAACCACATCCAGTTTTGGGACATTCGTGAGAGACTAAACACAAAGGGCACAAAGGACACGAAGTGCACAAAGTCTTCGACCTTATACCTTCGTGTCCTTTGTGTTTAACATTTCTCGTTGGTCAGGTCTTTTCGTTGGTAAAATATCAATAGAAACCATTGAACTCGGAGCATTCAGTGACTGAAACCCTCAAAATCTTCATTCCAATGGCGGGTTGGGGGACGCGCATGCGCCCGCATACACATAGCAAACCCAAGCCGCTGGTCAGTGTGGCAGGCAAAACTTCGCTTGAACATTTAATGGATATGTTCAAGACTCTGCCAAAGGGTCAGGGTATTGAATACGTTTTTATCGTTGGTCCTTTTTTAGGCGAATTGCAAATCCCCGCGTTCATCAAAGAAAATTATCCGAATCTCAAGGCGCATTATGTGGTTCAGCATGAGATGAAGGGCCAATCCCATGCGCTCCGGCTGGGACGTGAACACATGCACGGACCGATGATCGTCTGCTTCTCTGATACATTGATGGAGACCGACTTCTCGTTTCTCGCGCAGGAGACGACTGATGTTGTTGCCTGGGTGATGCCTGTCCCTGACCCGCGCCGCTTCGGAGTTGCGGAAGTTGGCACAGATGGATGGGTAAGACGTTTCATTGAGAAGCCGCAATCCATGGAAAATAATCTCGTTGTGGTGGGATGCTATTATTTCAAGAGCGCGGAAAGTTTGCTCGCAGCAATCGAAGATCAGATGCAGCGCGGCATCATGCTCAAAGGCGAATACTTCCTGACAGATACGATCTCTTTAATGATCGACGGTGGCGCGAAGGTGAGGACTCAGGAGATCAGCACATGGCTGGATACGGGCACAATCGAAGCAACGCTGGATACAAATAAATTATTGCTGGATAAATTAGGTTCGACTGTCGGAAAGTTTAATGGTTCAAATGTCCAAATTATTGAACCTGTTGCAATTCATGAAACTGCTGAGATCAGTGATTCAAAGATCGGTCCCCATGCATCCATTGGGGCGAATTGCAAGATCAGTAACAGTAGTGTCGCGGAAAGCATCTTGGAGGCGGGTTGTGAGATTCAGGATTCGGCGCTGAGCAGGTCATTGATCGGCAGGCAGGCCAAAGTCCGTGGAAGAAACGATGGTCACGTCTCCCAATTGAATGTTGGTGATAACAGCGAAGTCCTTTTGTCGTAAAATGATGATATGGTTATGAATACAGTTGAATGTCGCTCGGATTCGGAATATGCGGAACGTCCGCTTTCTCTCACATGGGAGGGAGTCCGTTATGAGATTGCAGAGATCGTGGCGCGCTGGCGTGGTCCCAGTGAAAAAGGATTCCGCGTGAAGACCGCTGACGGGCAAGCCTTTGATCTGACATATCGGGAACTCCCCGATGAATGGTTGGTACAACCGATTTAACAATGTCATTGCGAGGAGCGAAGCGACGAAGCAATCTCAACTAACCTTCCAACATGAGATTGCTTCGTCGGGCTAAAGCCCTCCTCGCAATGACGAATAAAAATGGAGGCATAATGCAGGAAGTGACTGATGTTCAACGTCTGTCAAAACGAGTAGCAGGACTCAAGCCTTCGGGCATCCGCAAGTTTTTTGATATTGCCGCGACGATGAAGGATGTGATCTCGCTCGGCATCGGCGAACCAGATTTCACTACACCCAAACCAATCCTTGAGGCGGGCATTCGCTCACTGCAAAACGGCGAAACACATTACACATCCAACTGGGGGAAGATGGAGTTGCGTCAGGCAATTGCTCATAACCTGGCACGTTTATATAAAGTAAAGTACGACCCCGCGAATGAGATCATCGCGACGGTCGGAGTATCGGAGGCGTTGTATCTTGCCTTCACCGCCATTCTCGACCCAGGCGATGAGGTCATTATCCCAACACCTTGTTTTGTTTCGTATCAGGCGGAAGTGATCATGGCAGGCGGTGTAGCTGTGGAAGTGCCAGCCCGCGAAGAAAATGACTTCATGATTGATCCCGCGGATATTCGCAAGGCGCTCACGCCGCGCACAAAAGTCATCTTTATCGGTTATCCATCCAATCCCACTGGCGCGGTGGCAACACGGGAAGTGATGCTCGAGATCGCCAAGATCGCGGAGGAGCATGATCTGCTCGTTGTCTCAGATGAAATCTATGACCGCCTCGTCTACGACTTCGAGCACGTCTGTTTCCCCGGCTTAGATGAAAGCCTCAAGCATCGCACGATACTGCTTGGCGGCTTCTCAAAGGATTACGCGATGACGGGCTGGCGCATCGGCTATGCCTGCGGACCTTCGGATTTGATCCAGGGTCTCGTGCGCATTCATCAATACAGCATCATGTCCTCACCGACCACCGCGCAGGATGCCGCGCTCGAAGCCTTGAAAAGCGGCGACCCTTATGTGGAGGAGATGCGCCTGGAGTATGACCGCCGACGCAGATTACTCGTGGCGGGACTCAACCGCCTCGGTCTCAAGACCTTCGAGCCGCGCGGCGCGTTCTACGCGTTCCCCAATATCCAGGCCTCCGGCATGAACGATGAGACCTTTGCCGAAAAGTTATTGCGCGAAGAGCATGTGGCAGTCGTGCCAGGAAATGCGTTTGGTCCCGGCGGGGATGGCTTTGTGCGCATGTGCTATGCAACGGCTTATGAAAAGATCGAGGAAGCCCTGCACCGCATGGAAAAGTTTATGAACAGGTACGGTTAAAAGCAGAGATTAAAGGATAGAGACCTGCCCTGAGCCGAGTCGAAGGGTTGAAGATTAGTAACGGCGGACACCTATCCTGGGCTATCGAAGGACGTGTCCGCCCTTTTTGTTTACCTTTGTTCAAGTTCATGTGCGGTTGTTAAGATCGGTTTAACGTTTGGATTAATGTCCGTAGCGCTTGTATCAATCATGGGAATGGAAAGTATAATTTCCTATACGCCAATGACACAGAAAGGAGCAACACGGATCATGGCTCATAAGAAAATCCCCATGGAGCATGACAAAAAGATAGCGCTTGTGGCGCACGATAATAAAAAACGCGACCTGGTGGAATGGGCAAAATTCAACCGCGATCTCCTGGCTCATCATCAGGTATTTGCAACAGGCACGACGGGGAAAATCCTGGAAAAGGAACTTGGTTTCAAGATCGTTAGACTCAAAAGCGGACCTCTCGGCGGAGACCAGCAGATCGGTGCCAAGATCGTTGATAACAAGATCGATTTTCTCATCTTTTTCTGGGACCCGCTTGAACCCCAGCCTCACGACCCCGATGTAAAGGCGCTTTTGCGCATGGCAGTTGTGTGGAACATTCCCATAGCTTGTAATCGGGCCTCGGCTGATTTCATGATCTCTTCTCCACTTATGGATGGTGAATATAACCGCCTGGTACCCGATTACGAAAGCTATATGACCCGACCATTGAACTGGGGCGAAGAACCTACCTAGTCTTGCTCGTGCCACAAAATAAACTTTCACCCAGGTCCTTTGAAATATGTCAGCTCAACCCCAACTTCTCTGGCAAAACCCTGACTGGCTGAAACAAGCCAACCGTTGATGCTACAGGCTCGAATTTGTGACGGGATTGCCAGAAGAGCACCAGAGTTGTAAAATCTCTTTAGACCGTGGGCGACGGAGGATTATTGATCGTCCACGGTCTACGGAGTGGCTAAAAGGGTAGGCTGAAATCCTCCACCACAGAGAACACAGAGTCCACACATTGTCCCGATGCTCTTTTGGGAGAGATTGTTTAAAGGCTTTTCTCCGTGCTCTCTGTGGGCTCTGTGGTTAAATCTTTGGACAAGCCCACAACATTCGCCACTCCCCACGGTCTATTTTGTTGACGATTCACTCGCCTTCATGGTATTATCAGCCCGCTAAAAACCAGCCAAAGTGCTGGTCAACTGTATTGATATAGGAGAAACTTATCAGCGCTACAGAATTTCGAGTAAATGAAGGCATTCGGGTTCCCGAAGTCCGTTTGATTGGTCCCAATGGTGAGAACATCGGGGTTGTTTCGATGAAGCAGGCGCTGCAAATCGCCCGCGATGCTGACCTGGATGTTGTGGAGGTCTCACCGAACGCCACTCCCCCCGTTTGCCGCGTAATGGATTTTGGCAAGTTCATTTATGAACGTGCCAAGAAGGAACGCGAAGCGAAAAAATCACAGACCAAGATCGAAGTAAAAGAAATCCGCCTGCGCCCCAAGACGAACGAAGCGCATCGCGGCTTCAAAGTGGACGATGCCCGCCGCTGGTTATTGCAAGGGAACAAAGTCCGTGTGACGATCAAGTTCCGTGGCCGCGAAATGGATTACCCAGAGATCGCGCTCGAAGATTTGAAAGAAATTGCTGAGTCGCTCGCAGACGTAAGCACAGTCGAACAGGCGCCGCAGATGGAAGGACGTACAATGCTCGTGGTGCTGGCGCCAAGCAAAGGCGGCGCGAAAAAGAAGGAAAAGGGCGAACAGCCCAAAGCTGAGAAGGAAGCGGAAGTCCAATCCTAGAGCAAGTCCCAAAGATGTTAAACGTCCGCGGGTCACATCGTGCGTGATCCCGCGATTTTTTATGCCTGAAATTTCCTCTGAAAGGAGTAAGTAAGATGCCTCGCAAAGCAAAAGCTGGCAAAACTAAATTGAAGACCCATAAGGCAACGTCCAAGCGTTTTCGCCTGACCGGTTCTGGCAAGGTAGTGCGCACAAAAGGCGGCAAGAGCCATTTGCGCAGACGAACTTCAAAGCGCACAAAGGCACAGTTGCCTGAAATGCATGAAGTGAAGGGCCGCAAGATCATCAAGCGCATCAAGCGCCTTGCGCCAAACATGGAAGGATAGTTCTTCCGGTTATCGTATCCAAATTTTAGTTGCGGCTTTCGGGTGTACACAACTGGTAGTCCTGAGCAAAGGATGCCGACGCCCGCGAGTTTGCAGGAGAATAAACAATGCGTGTTAAGGGAGGCCCCCAGGGCCATTTACGTCACAAGAAAATTTTAAAGATCACAAAGGGACAGCGCGGCGCGAAGCATCGCCTGTTCAAACGTGCGAATGAGGCAATGCTCAAAAGCCTCTGGTACGCGACCCGTGATCGCCGTGTGCGCAAACGCGACCTGCGCAAATTGTGGATCGCCCGCATCAATGCAGCAGCCCGTTTGAACGGAACTACTTACAGCAAGCTGGTAGCCGCGTTGAAAAAAGCAAATATCGATCTCAATCGCAAAATGCTATCTGACATTGCAATCCGTGACCCGCAGGCATTCGCCGCAGTGGTTGCGAAAACGAAGTAATTTATTGGTCGGGATTTCGTCCCGACCAAATTTTTTAACGCGAATTACGCCAATTTGACGAACGACGCGAATAAATAAAACAATTCGCGTCATTCGTTTATTCGTGGCATTCGCGTTGAGGTAACGGGGTAAAATATTTGCATGAATACCATTCTTGCAAAACATATTCTCCCAACGGGCCAAACCATACAAATTGTTCAGGGTGACATTACAACCGAAGACGTGGATGCAATTGTCAACGCGGCGAATGAGCATTTGCAGCACGGAGGCGGCGTCGCCTGGGCTATCTCGAAAAAAGGCGGACCGACAATTCAAAAGGAATCAAATGATTGGATTCGGGAACACGGACGTGTGCCTCATTCGCATCCCGCATGGACCTCAGGCGGGCTCCTGCCTGCGAAATATGTGATCCACGCTGTCGGTCCCGTTTGGGGCGATGGTGACGAGGATAATAAACTTGAATCTGCTGTGACAGGATCTTTACGCGTCGCGGATGAACTCTATCTGACATCAATTGCAATGCCTGCCATCTCAACAGGTATTTTCGGCTTTCCAAAAGACCGCGCGGCGGGAATCATCTTTTCAGCAATTGAAAAGTATTTTGTTGATAATTCATCTTCAGCATTGAATATTGTCAAATTGGTTTTGTTCGATCAAACAACGGTAGATATATTTATCAAATCCTGGCAGGACAAGTGGGGATAGTGACTGTGATCACTTCCTCTCAAAATTCCAAGATCAAACTCGTCCGCGCATTAATGGGACGCGCGAAAGAGCGACGCGAAGCAAACGCCTTTGTGGTTGAGGGGGTGAGACTCGTTGAAGAGGCAGAGACTGGACGCTTCGCGGGGAGATTTCGATTTGTTCTTTACGATGATTCCCTAAATGACAGAGGAAGGTCACAGGTCGAACGTCTCAAGTCGCGTGGTGTTGATATTGAGATGGTTTCAGAAGACTTGATGAAATCATTGAGTGAGACAGAAACGCCACAGGGAATTCTCGCAGTTCTCCAATTCTCTAAATTACCAATTACCAATTCCCTTAACTTTGTTCTTATTCTCGACCAAATCCGCGACCCCGGCAATCTCGGCACATTACTCCGCACCGCGGCTGCGACTGGGGTTCAAGCTGTATTATTACCTCCCGAAACGACAGATACCTTCGCGCCAAAAGTCGTGAGATCAGGCATGGGCGCGCACTTTCGATTGCCAATACAAACAATGGAGTGGAATGAAATTCGTGAACAAACAAAAGGTCTACAGGTTTATCTCGCGGATATGGATGGACAATCCTGCTGGGAAACAGATCTTCGCAAACCGCTGGCTTTGATCATTGGTGGTGAAGCAGAAGGCGCGAGCGATGAGGCGCGGAAATTGGCAACGCAGAAAATATCTATTCCAATGTCTGGAAATGTTGAGTCGCTGAATGCGGGCGTGGCGGGGTCGGTGTTGATGTTTGAGGTGGTGAGGCAGAGGAAATCCGTTGGTTGAGTAGGCGGCGGTGATTGTCCCGACGCCGTACACTTGCACTGCACTGCGTTTGGTGCAGTGCAGGTGTCGAAACCAACATATAACAGGAAAATCTTTGCTTATTGGTGGTTTCGATACGGGCTTCGCCCTACTCAACCACCGTGGATCTTTATGTATAAAATGCAGTTTTAATGAGTAACTTAGAAGGAGAACGAACAATGTCTACGACTCTTGAAGCTGTTCGCCCCATTGAACTAGCCGAGATAAGAGAAGCACGCGAGCGCATCGCGGGGACCATTGTGCGAACGCCGCTGATCCGTTTGGAATTGGGACCGGATTACCCAGATATTCGACTCAAGCTTGAAAACCTGCAGCCAATCAATGCTTATAAGCTCCGTGGAGCTGCCAACGCCGTAGCAATGCTGTCGGATTCTGAACGAGAGCGCGGCGTGTGGACGATCAGCGCGGGAAACGCGGGACAGGGCGTCGCCTACGCGGCAAGGAAAGCGGGCGTGCCGTGCTCGGTCGTTGCGATCGAGACAGCGCCGGTCTCGAAAATCGAACGAATGAAAGCACTCGGCGCGAAACTCATTTTGGTTTCTTATGATGCCGCCTGGAAGGCTCTCGAAGAGCGTTCGTTTCCCGGACTGGAAGGAACGTTTGTGCATCCGTTCGACGATCACAATTTCATCGCTGGCCACGCGACCATGGGTTTGGAGATTCTTGAAGACGCCCCGGATACAGCCGTAGTTATTGCTGCTATAGGCGGCGGCGGGCTTATCACAGGCATCGGCAGCGCTATGAAGGCGCTAAGACCAGAAATCCAGGTTTGGGGTGCTGAACCGGAAACGGCTGCTCCCGCGGCACTCTCGTTTGCCATGGGAGCTCCGCAAGTGTTCACGGAATGGAAAGCTTCGTTCGTCGATGGCGCTGGCGGAAAAAGCCTTTTCCCGCGTATGTGGCAACGAATGAAGCCGTTGGTAGATGGCTTTATTGTGGTCAGCCTGGAAGAGACGAAGAGAGCAATGAGGCTCATGGCAGAAAAGGCGCGCATTATCGCGGAGGGCGCAGGAGCTCTACCTCTCGCGGCCGCGTTGACTGGGAAAGCCGGTCAGGGACCGATTGTTGCGATTGTCTCAGGTGGCAATATCGATTTGAAGAAGTTCTCTGAGCTTATTGAATCAGCGGCAGAATGATGAAAGAAGAAAGAGGAAAGAAGAGATAACCATCTCTCTTCTTTCCTCTTTCTTCTCGAAAATGTGTGGTTTCGATACGCCCCTCGCTGTCGCTCAGGGCTACTCAACCACCGGTTTCACTATCAAACTCTTAACCGCCACATCGTAAATGGCTCATCGAATCCCTTCACGTCTCCAGTAAAACGACTCAACGTGCCGGAGTTTATATTTTGCGCGAGAAATTCCCGTATTTCGGGGTCATCATGGATCGCTTCGGAGAAGATCAATTCACCACCCTGCGAGAAGCCAGGCAAACGCGAAGTGATATTAACCGCCGAGCCGAAATAATCCAGCCGATCATTCAAGTTGACAACGATACAGGGTCCTTTATGCAGACCCACTTTGAGCCACAACATAGGTTCGCCGCGCTTGGCAATTTCAGTTTGCGCGTTCCATACTGAGCGCAGCCCGTCAATGGGATGGCGGAAGGTTGCCATTACCGCATCGCCCATCGTCTTCACGATCGCGCCACCCTGCTCTGCGATGGACTTCTCCAATATTTCGAAATGTTCGCGCACTCGTCCAAATGCAGGAGCATCACCGATCTTTCGATATAGGCGAGTGGAGTCTCTTAAGTCAGTAAACATTAATGTGACTGAACCAATCGAAATCTCCTCGCCGGGTCTGACAACCTCAGTCGCGAAGAGATCACGGAAGACCTGCAACGCAGTCACATCCGCGGCGGTTGAGGCTTGATCGCTCCAGGCTGTGCGTTCCAGCTGAAAGGTTTGATCCGCGTCGGTGGCATTGACCAGGTTGAGGGTCGGAAGAAGCGAAACGTTTTGCGCCTCGGGCGGCCATCCATATTTAGTCACGCGCAAGTCGGCATGTTCAGATCCATCCGCCTCTGCCAGCAGGGAGATGGACCCCGGCGCGTTCAAGGCGCGCAGGGTATAACGCCCGGATTCAAGCTGTGCTTTGACAGGCAATGAATGCAGTGCCGCAATGCTTTGCGACATCACCACATGCGGCTGTAGTTGCGGGCTTCCCACACAAAACGCCGTCTCGAACTCCACAGGCCGCACCGATGGATTCGGCCTGAACACAACTTCGATGTTGTGATCGAAGTTCACGTTGAAATCGATCTGACATGTGTTGCAATGCGAATTACCGTGCACTTCCCCAAGATTGGTATGTCCCTGCGTGATGCCGCGACAGGATGGGCAAAGCAAATCCCAAGACATATCGAGAATGCCCGCGCGGGTGGCGCGCAGGAACATCTCAAGCACGGCGCGGCGATTCATGCCCCAATGATCTGCCAATGCGTAGGGTCGGATGCGCTGAAGGGATAATTCATCCGCCTGGTTGAGAAATTCCTGAAGACGCGCAACCAGGGTCGGATTACTGCCCTGCGTTATGACTGCCTCGCTTAGGGACTTGAAGCGGGCGCGCCCTCCCCAACTGAGTCCACGCTGACCTCCAACCTTAATCAATGACTCGCCCATGACACTCTCCGTCGCCACACGATCATATCGTCGGAAGGCTTTCTCGAATCTGTTTCTCGCAACGACGCCAATCGCAAACGGGATACCCAGTTGCGCCAGAAAGTTGCCTGTTTGAATCGATGTTTTGTAAGTAAGGCGCGTGCCGCCATCAGGTAATGGATCAAAATTGGCCTGCACGCGCATTTCGTCAATAGGACCTTTGCTGTAAGTTCGATCAACGCCAAAGGAATAAGGGTACGCCCACTCGAAAGGCTCCTCCTCCCATTCCACTCTGATGATCGGGAGTTTCATCCGCAGATGCTTGATCCCCTTTACGTTATCCAGCATCTCCACTTCGGGCTGGCCCGTGTCGCGATTGAATCGATTCGTATCCGCCGCGTACGGCCAGAGCGCTTCGGGGGTGGACTGCAAGTCCCATTGCCAGGAGAAGTAGAATTCACGTGTCATGGTGGATAGACGAGGACGATCATTTGTATATTACAGACACCGGCATAATAATATCATTGTTATTTTTATTCAAAGTTCCAAATCCATTAACAAGACCTTAACCATTGAAAATATTTATCTGGTATAGTTTGTTAAGAAAAGATCATGCCAGATACCATACTTGTTGTAGAAGATGAGCCCGCTCTCCGCGATACACTCATATATAACCTGAAAAAGGACGGCTTTACTGTGGAAGCGGTTGGCGACGGCCGCTCCGCGCTTGAGTCCGCGCGCCGTTTGAATCCGGATCTCATTGTGTTGGATATCATGCTTCCAGAATTGGATGGATTTGAAGTGGCGCGCATCCTGAGGAAGGAGATGTCAACTCCGATTCTTATGCTTACCGCGCGCGATGACGAAATTGACCGCGTCGTCGGTCTTGAAGTTGGAGCTGATGATTATCTGACCAAGCCTTTTTCCATGCGTGAATTGATGGCGCGCGTCAAGGCACAGTTGCGACGTACACGCCTTCTGCGGGAGGAACTCGAGAAAGCCCCGCAGCCCGCGAAGAAACAGGAAACTTTCTCCTTTAATGATCTTGTCATCAACATCACGCGCCGCGAAGTGACCTTACATAACACACCTCTGCAGCTCAAACCAAAGGAATATGAATTGCTGGAATTCTTCGCGGCTCATAAAGGACAGATGCTTTCGCGCGAATTTATTCTTGAGCGCGTCTGGGGCTGGGACTTCATCGGCGACAGCCGCACAGTGGATGTGCATGTACGATGGCTAAGGCAAAAGGTCGAAGATGACCCGGGCAGTCCAACACGGATTATCACTGTAAGAGGCGGGGGATATCGGTTCGACGGATGATTTCAATTTACGATTTACGATTTTGGATTTGCGATTCGCGCTGAGCGGAGTGTCGAGTGCAATTAGAGACACGCAGACGAAGCGCTTTGCCACGGATTACACAGATTTTCATTGATTGGACGTAAAGATTTAATAACTCACCTTACGCATCTCTGCTCAAAGGCGGTCTACCCTGAAGGGTACGATGTGCGACCGCCGTATTTTGAGAACAACTCCAATAATTCGTGACTGCCCTGCAAAAAGGTCTCCTCAAAAAGCGAGGAGTTTAATATAATCAGTCTATGTACCGGAAAAACACAACCCATCAACAGCCGGCGCTGATTAG
>JAKEFL010000010.1 GCA_022616105.1 Anaerolineae bacterium
TAAAGATAATGTAGCCAAACGCCACAAGGATGCATAACAATGCCAGCGCCAGGGACGCGATAATGGTGAATTGCACAGGTGTCATGCCAGGGATTCTGTTGCTTCTCTTTGCCGGCTCCTGTAATGGTCGCGCGGGACTTAATTCCTGTGAGCCTGTAGTTGCCGCTTCCATGGATGGCTCGTCATCTGTCATCTCAAAATCAAAATCTGCGGGATCGAACGGTTTTGCTTCATCAGACGCATTGAAGATCGCGCGGGCACGCGAGACTTCCTGCCCCTGCGGGGATGATTCTTGTTCCCATTCAGCACGCGGTGCAGTGATAGACGCGGACAAAGCAGCAGATTCCTTCCTTGGTGGACGCGGGTTAATGATGCGTTCTGTAAAATCAAATACCTGTTCTGGTGACAACACATGCTTCCCGGTTGCCAGCCCGGACACAAATGACCTTATGCCATCGATCATCATGGTCTTGATGGCGGGTCGCACAGACTCAATATGCAATCCGGGGTCGCCCGCAATCAACACTGCCTCAGGACTCGCAGGCAATTTGACACCCTGACGTTCGATAAAGACTCGCACCGCGTTCGCCATGCGCATGGTCTGCTGAACCAAATTGACTGGCGCAGGTTTGTATTTCTCTCCCGATGCCACATTCCATGTGTCACCCCGAATTTCATATCGCCCGCGCATATTCGCGATCTGGATGACATGAATCCCAGTGGGACCGAGCAAAATCATCGGCACGATGATCCCGCTCTGACCCAGGGGCATATTACGGATAAGGGTGTATCCCTTTTCCAACTGTCGATCAAAGAAAGTGATGATTGCTTTTTGCGCCTGGAGTTCATTGGGCCAGTTGAAACCGAACTGAAACATACCCTGAAAGCGCTGAGTGAATCCAAGTTCGCCTTTTGCATCAAGAAGAGGGGTTTTATCGATGATTTTCATAATAACTATGCTGTTGGCGGCGTCCTCGCCGCCGAGGACGGCGGCTTGAGCATCCTACGCTTTTAGAATACAGGCACCTGTTCCAATTCATCGCGATCCGCTCCATCGCGTGTAGAGATGATTTCCTTCCCATCGCGGTTTAGGACCTGAACCGGTTTTCCCAATTCAAATGTGCTTGCCAGCAGTTCCTTGCGTTCGCCGACTACAAACTTTTTCCCGTTTTTGAGGCGCTCCAAAAGTGACTTGCGATCAAGAAGAATGTGATCCGAAAATGTGGCGCCGCGTCGCTCATAGGCGCGCACTGAAACGATTTGTCCGTTCTTGTAATGGACCGCTGTGATGACACCATCAACTTTCTTTGCCATGAATGATCTCTGTGTGTATTTTAGCATTAAACAAATGTACCGTCATTGCGAGCCCGTAGGGCGAAGCAATCTCCATGAGAGTTGGGGATTGCTTCGTCGCAACGAACGCTCCTCGCAATGACGGTGAATTTTGCTGTCGGGGCGTGGCGCTTCGAGCGCCAGACTTTGGCGCTATAAGCGCCACGCGCTAGCCGGACAATTTGCGCTCGAGGTCAGAGAGATACCGCCCAATGCCGCGGGCTTTGGTTTTTCGTTCAAGAATCATTGCTTCAGAACGTGTCGTAAAAGACTCTGTGTGGATTAATTCCCACGGTGTACCTGCACGCGTTGAGGCTGACTTTCCCGCGTTATGTTCTTGCAGACGTTTCTCCACGATTTCTGTTGACCCCACATAATATCTTTGCAGGTGTTGACTGTGGATAATGTACACGTAAAACAAGTCGGGGCGCCGGGATTTGAACCCGGGACTTCTTGCTCCCAAAGCAAGCGCGCTACCGGACTGCGCTACGCCCCGTGAGGGTCTGTTAGTATAATGCGTGTGATGAAAACCCGTCAAGCGACAAAATGGGTGACAACGTTGCTCACACTTCTCGAAATATATGCCTGCTCTCCCTCCAACCAGCCAATTCCCACTCTTACAAGTCTTCCAATAACTGCTTCGCAAACTCCGCAACAGACTCTGACTCTTGCGCCTCCAACGGACACATCAACCCCGGCTCCTCTTGCTTGCCTTGCTCAACAGGGTCGTGTGGATGCAGGCAAACTTGAATCAACAAATCCTGCGCAGGAATACTTGATCTATCTGCCTCCATGCTACGACGAAAAAACTGAGGAACGTTATCCGGTCCTATATCTTCTGCATGGACAAACCTACACACAGGATCAATGGATCCGCCTGGGTGCAGTGGATGTGATTGACAATCTGATTCTCTCCGGGGAATCAGTCCCATTCATTGTCCTCTTCCCCGACGACCGCTATTGGAATCTCCCGCCAGGTCCAGGTTTTGGTCAGCGGCTTGTTGATGATCTGATCCCTTATATTGATCAGAATTATCGTACACTCAGCGATAAAGACCATCGCGCCATCGGTGGCATGTCGCGCGGGGCAGGCTGGGCGTTGAGATTGGGATTAACCCGTTGGGATTTATTTAGCTCGATCGGTTTACATTCCCTTGCTGTTCTTCAAAAAGATTCATCCAAAATTGGGGACTGGCTGACAGATATTCCGCCTACTTCACGACCACGTGTATTTATGGATATCGGCGATAACGACCCGGAATTAATCACGGCTGGCCAAGTCGAAACTCAGTTCAATGAATATGGTTTATTGCATGAATGGCATCTTTACAACGGAGCACATACGGAAGAATATTGGGCGGCGCATGTGGAAGAATATATTCGATGGTATGCAGAGGGGTGGAATAATCCATAAAGAAATAATATGTTGGTCGAGTAGCCTTGAGCGTTCGTTGCGACACTTGCACCCGATTTGCTCGGCAAATCGTGCGTTTGGTGCAGTGCAGGTGAGGGCGTATCGAGACCACACTACAAAACAAGTTTATAATCATTCATAATTGGAGACTTCATGAACATCCTCGTTACAGGTGGAGCAGGATACATTGGTTCAGCCACAGCAGAAGCATTACTAAAAGCAGGTCATTCAGTCACAGTCTATGATTCGCTTGTGACGGGTCATCGTGCCGCGGTGCCTGATAACGCTACGTTTATTCAGGCTGACCTGTCAGATAGTCACACGCTGATCGACACATTGACCAAAACGAAATTCGAGGCTGTCATGCACTTTGCCGCGTCCATTGAAGCAGGTGACAGCATGAAAAATCCTGGTCGCTTCTATAACAACAATCTGACCAATTCGCTCGCCTTAATAGAAGCAGCGACTCGTGCGGGCGTGAAGCGCTTTGTCCTTTCATCCACCGCCGCGGTGTATCGATCCAGTGACGAGCCGCTTAGTGAAGAGTCTCATCTTGGTCCGACGAATGTTTATGGTCATACCAAACTCATGGTCGAGCAGGCGCTGGATTGGTATCGTCAAATCCATGGCGTGCATTTCGCTGCACTGCGTTATTTCAACGCTTGTGGCGCATTGAATGGTCGTGGGGAGGCACACCAGCCTGAGTCGCATCTCATCCCGCTTGTTCTACGCGTCCCTCTGGGCGAACGCGATGCGGCACAAATCTATGGCACCGACTATCCAACCGCGGATGGCACCTGTATGCGCGATTACGTCCATATTGCGGATTTAGCCTCAGCGCATTTGCTTGCACTGGATGGATTGAACGAACGCGACCGCCTGGTCTACAACCTTGGAAGCGGAAACGGATACTCGGTCCGCGAGGTGATCGAAACAGCGCGTCAGGTGACGGGACATCTGATCCCGGTCAAGGAACTACCGCGCCGCTCCGGCGACTCCGCGCGTCTCGTCGCGTCATCCGATAAAATAAAACGCGAACTCGGCTGGGAGCCTGAGCACGATAATCTTCACAAGATTATTTCCAGCGCGTGGGAATGGCATAAATCGCACCCCAGGGGATATGAATAGGCGAGGGGTTATAATTGTTTGCATGAGAAAGTTACGACCAAGAAAGCGCGCCCTCAAACTAGCTGCCAAAGTTCGCGAGCGAATAGCAGACGAGTTAGGTCAGCCTGTGAAAGTCATCATGTATGGCTCGCAGGCGCGCGGCGATACCACAAAGGAATCAGATATTGATTTACTGGTTGTATTACCATTCATTAATACCGACACTTGGAAAATAGTTTCTGACATTGCATGGGAGGTTGGCTTCGACGCAGGGAAATTCATTTCGACCATCCCTGCTACTGAAGATAAGATTAAGCGCTATAGTTTTCTGCCGTTTTATAAGAATGTCCAAAAAGAGGGGATTGCTGTATGAGTCCCCGGGAATCTGAAAAAAAGGAACTCATTCAATATCGTATAGAGCGTTCTCGTTCAACTTTGCGCGATGCCCAAATACTATACGAACAGGGCGGCAATCCAGCTAGTATTGTAAATCGCGCCTATTACGCCATGTTCTACGCCGCGCTGGCTTTGCTTGTGACGATTGGACAAGAAACATCAAAACATCAGGGCGTTCTTGCGTTATTTGATCAATACTTTATCAAAACGAAGGCGCTTCCAAAAGAAATGAGTAAATTCCTGCATCACGCATTTGACTCCCGCCAAGCAGGGGACTATGAAGATGAAGTTATTCTCACTCAGGAACAAGCTCTTCAAATACTTGAATCAGCTGTCCAGTTCATCAACTCCATTGAAGAAAAATTACTGGACAAGCAAACGTGACCTTTTCCATTGTCTTCTTCGGCTGGATCTTTTCACTTTGCCTGCATGAATTTTCCCACGCGCTGGTGGCTTACTATGGTGGTGACCATACTGTACGTGAAAAGGGATATCTAACCTTCAATCCTCTGAAGTATACACATCCTGTATTTTCAATTGTCCTCCCGCTGCTCTTTCTTTTCATGGGAGGCATTGGTTTGCCCGGTGGAGCAGTATATATCGAACGCTGGCGCATCCGCAATCGCTACTGGCTGAGCGCCATGTCACTTGCAGGGCCTTTATCGAACCTGGTGTTCGCGATCATTCTTGGACTCATCCTTCGCTTTTCACCTGTCACCAATTCAGGGATATGGCCCGGGGTTTCTTTTCTGCTTGTCCTGCAGGTATCAGCAGTGCTATTCAATCTCATCCCGCTTCCGCCCTTCGATGGGTACAACGCCATTGAGCCTTTCCTTCATCCTGTCATTCGCATGCAAGTGGATCGTTTCCGCGACATGGCCATCTGGATCGTCCTGCTGGCGTTTTGGTTTGTGCCATTTATCGGTAGTTTTTTCTGGGGCACGGTTTTCGTCTTCTCCACAGTCCTGGGCGTGGATTGGGACATAGCAGTTGCTGGGCTGCAGCGATTCCGCTTCTGGGAACTATAAATCCGTCGCGCAATCACCGTTTGTTCCATCCGGGAGTGGCGAAAACGGTGAGTAAAAAAACCTTCTTAGCCACAGAGAGCACTGAGCCCATTGAGAAAAATCCCCTAAATCTCTGTGGACTCTGTGGCTTAACACACCCAATTCGCCACTCCCTTCCATCCTTATAGATCCGGCATTGTGCAACCCTCAGTGGAATCCGTTTTGCTGGTAACATCTATCATTAGGGTCGGTTCCTGCCAGGACGTAAGATAGGTCTTATCCTCCAGCAAGGGTAAATCAGTTCCAAAGTATGTATTGAAAATCAGGGGAAAGCTATTTACCGGGCTAATGGAGGAATAAAGCGTTCCGTCATTTTGATGTCCCGGCAGCAGCAGGGCATAGAGATTGCTCGTTCTCTCCCACAGACAGCCCGGATCATTAAAATTCCAATTGAACATCGAAGCCGGGCCATGATCGCCCATCAGGAGGATAATCGGCGGCGTCTTGGAATTTGCCAGAATAGTGTCAATTACCTCAATGATCTCTGTGTTGGTAAAGATGACCTGTTCTCGGTAGCCATTCCAATATACATCTTGCCCCTCTTTAAACTCATTCCCATCCGATAGGCTATATGGCTGGTGAGATTGAAGCAGGCTGCCATCCTGGTCAAGCACAAATGGAGGATGTGTAGCCAGAATGTGAGTATATACAATTTTAGGACTGGGGATGGATGCGGGGATTTCATGAAGTGTATCCAGCTCATACCTGATTCTTGAGCGATGAGTTTTATAGTTCGGGATGGGAAGTCCGAGATCGAAAATATTGGAGATCGCTTCAAACGGACTATCAACAAGTAATAGACTTTCGAACTTGTTCAACGGCAGGAAGTTGGATAAATAAACATCTGAATCTTTGATCTGTGTAAAGATCAAATCCCCTTCAAAACTTACCGTTGTATAGCCGATTTCATTCAATAAGTGAAATACGCGGTTATTCTGTATCGGTTGAAGCAGGTACTGTGGATAATCGTAGGAGGAAACCCAGGGTTGAAGATAGTCGTAATTCCAGAGTGATGCCATCGCATAGGGAGTCTGCACGTAATTGCTATGATTATCTTTCCCCACATAAAAGCCGCGCTCTTCCAATTGACCAATGAATTCTGAATTGTCATAAGCATAAATATGTTGAAGGACATCCTGACGCCCATAACCATCCAGTATGATCACGTAAATATCAGGTCGTGTTTCGGGCTGTAGATGGATGTCATCAGTCAGTGTGGAAATCGCTGTAACCTGTGATTGAGCGCTGTTTAATAGATAGTAGACATCTTTTCCAAGTCTCATAACCTGGAAAGCCAGAAGTACAGCGAATACAAGGTTGAAGTAATTTGTGATTTGAGAAGGATTACGAACTAACCTCCATGCCCTGCGACTCACCACGATTGTATAAATCGTTCCCAATAACGGAATGAGAGCAAGTGCAAGATAATCAGCTTGCTGAGGAAAATTAATTTTGATAAGGCCGTACAGAGATCGGTAAACAAGTAATCCGACTGGTACCATAAGCACTATGAAATTTGTATAGTGCCAGTCTTTGACGATTTGTTGTATCACCACTATGGCTGTGCTTGCCAGCAAGAGCAGAATAATTAAGGGGCGAAGGTTTTGCGCCGCGTTGATCTGTGTGGATGAGATGGCAACTCGATCCAAAACAATCGCAATTATCAACAAGAGAGGATACGGAACAACTCGTTTCATAGATTTCCCTCCTTCAGGGGATCAGTTTTCAATGATTGATAGACACTCGAGTATCAGGACGCAGGAAGGGGCTGGGAATTACTAAGAAATTTGATAGGTCTCTTCAACATCTAGGAAATTAATATTTACAAATAAGACCAAATTGGTTATAATAATTGTGCAATATTTCACAAATAATGAGTACACTCAAAGACAGGTAAACATGAACACAAAAAAACTCCCCCACATCGTTATTGTCGGCGCGGGATTCGGCGGAATGGAAGTCGCCCGAAGACTGGCAAAATCACCAGTGCAGATTACGCTGATTGACAGACATAACTATCACCTGTTCCAGCCTTTGCTTTATCAAGTCGCGATTGCAGGTCTCCTCCCCTCACAGATTGCCTATCCCCTGCGGACAATATTTCGCAAACAAAAGAACCTTACCTTCCAGATGGGTGAAGTGACCTCCATTGATTTCAATTCCCGTTATGTCAAACTGGAAGGCTCGGTCATTGCCTACGATACTCTAGTCCTCGCGGTTGGTGGACAGACCAACTTTTTCGGAATGAATTCCGTCGAGCAAAATGGTCTTCAAATCAAGGATATCGAGAGCGCGGTCAGCACACGTAACCATTTACTCAGCATGTTCGAGCGTGCCAGCCGTGAAGCGGATGCTGAAAAACGCCGCGCGTTATTGACCTTTGTGATTGTTGGAGGCGGACCTACCGGAGTCGAGACTGCCGGCGCGTTGGCTGAATTGATCTCACATGTGATGGTGAAGGATTACCCTGAAATGAGTCTGACAGATGCGCGCGTGTTATTGATTGAAGCCACTGAGCATTTGATTACCGCGTATCCGGATGAACTCCGCAAGGCGACGCGTGATTTATTACGGAGAAAGAATGTTGAGGTTCTTACAAACACGAAACTCGCGAGCTACAATGGCCAGCAAATGACACTGGGAGATGACAGGCAGATCCCAGCCCATACCTTGATCTGGACGGCAGGCGTGAAAGCGGCTGAGGTGGTGGATCATCTCGGGGTTCAGCAAGCAGGTTCGGGACGAGTACGAGTCGAGTCCACTTTGCAGCTGCCTCAGCATCCTGAAGTCTTTATCGTGGGTGACGCGGCTTATCTTGAAAACGGAGATGGCAAGCCATTACCCATGTTGTCAACGGTCGCCCTCCAGCAGGGAAAGATCACCGCGCAAAATATCCAGCGAATCTTAAAAGGACAAAGCCCCAAGCCCTTTCATTACAAAGACCCCGGCTTACTCGCAACGATCGGACGCAACGCGGCAGTCGCGCGCATTTGGGGAATTTCATTCAGCGGATTCATCGCCTGGGTGATCTGGGTATTTCTGCACATCTACCGGTTGATCGGCTTCCGAAACCGCGTATTGGTATTGGTGAATTGGGCGTGGGATTATATTTTCTATGAGAATCAGGTGCGGTTGATTACGAAGGAATGAATAACTTATTGCTCGAAGGTGGTCTACTCTGAAGAGTACGATGTGTGACCGCCGATTTTCATGTTACACCGCAGGGTCTCAGACCCTGCGGGAGCAGTAAGGTAAGTGAATAGTGTTCTCCAAGCAGTCCCACAGAGATGCTTTAGAGATGCTTCGCAATTCAACTGCTGTGAGAACAATTTGTAAGTTTAGGTGGGAATAATCCCTGGTACTTGCGTTGCAGCATACGCCGCGCACAACCCGAATGCATTGACGAGAAAATGCAAAATGACTCCAGGCCATACAGAGTTTGATCTATGATACATATAAGCAAGCAAACAGCCCAAGATAAAAGTTGGGATGAGTGCAACCAGATCCAGATGCGCGGCTGCGAAGATGGCAGAACTCAACAGCATTGAATTTACCCAGCCATATCTCTGGCGGAACCCCTGAAAGAGAAAGCCTCTGAAAAATATCTCTTCCACGATCGGCGCAAGGACTGCTCCCACAAAGAAAAACCACACAGGAGATTCGAGCGTATCAAAGAATCTAAAGATTGCCTCGCCCTGTGTATCGACTCCAAGCGCCATCAGGATCAGGTTATGTAAGATGATAAAGACATAACTAGCGATCAACAAGCCACAGCCCAAGCCCAGTGTGTTCCAATCAAATGTTCCGAAGCCGAGGTGCTTCCAGTGGATGCGCCTCCAAACAAAGATCAAAACGAGAGGGAGCAGATAAGCGAGTTGAACGAAAATCAACGCCGCGCTTTGCACAATTTCAGTACGTACACCTTGCAGGGCAATGATCAGCAAGCCGACGTTAAGTAATGCTAGCAGGATGACTCCTATCCAGGTGTCAGCTACACTCCAGGGGACGGAATATGCGCGCGGTTCGGGCATTGGGGTAGGTTGCAGAGATTCTGGATTCATTCTTCTGCCAGTTCGCGATATACGAACCATTGACCTTTGCGATCGTCCACATTTTTCATGGCGCGGTCGTAGTAAATATCAAAGATTTGCTCTA
>JAKEFL010000088.1 GCA_022616105.1 Anaerolineae bacterium
ATAACCGAGCAAATACTTCAACACAAACCATGTCAATGAAGAGCGTTCACCGATGCGACAGTAGGCAATCACCTCTCCGTCAGACTTGATGCCTTTGCCCTCGTAAAGAGCATGCAGTTCTTCGGCAGTCTTGAAGGTGCTATCCGCTTCATTGACGGCTTGCGCCCACGGAATGCTGACCGCGTTGGGGATGTGGCCACCACGCTGCGCACCTTCCTGTGGATAGTTCGGCATGGAAATCAACTCACCGGAGTATTCCTTCGGCGAGCGGACGTCCACAAGCGGTTTCTTCGATTCGCTCTGCTGCCACACCTCTTCGCGGAATGCGCGGATGGATTTATCCGCCTCTTTCGCCTTGTAATTGGTTTTCTCAAACGATGGGACATCTTTTACGAATTCGCGTTTCTCCTGCTCCCATTTGAGGCGTCCACCATTCATGATCCTCACGTTCTGATGTCCATAATATTGGAAGAGCCACAAGGCATAACAAGCGAACCAATTGGATTTATCTCCATAAAATACAACGGTCGTATCGTTGGTAATCCCCAGGTTGGACGCCACTTCCTCAAACTTTTCCTTGGTAAGGAAATCGCGACGCAAGGGATGCTGCAACGTGCTGAACCAATCCACCTGAACGGCGCCAGGGACATGGCCCATTGTATACAACAAGGGATCCTCATCTGATTCAATGATGCGGACGTTTGGGTCGTTCGAATGTGCGGCGACCCATTCAGTATCTACCAGATATTCGGGATGTACGTATGACATGATTGATTTTCCTTTTTGATATATGATTTCGCGTTGAGCGGAGCGAGTGGTTGAAAGAGCGCAGTCGAAACGCAGTGGTTTATGAAGTACGCCCTTCGTCTGCGGGACTCACCTACACTTGCAGGCAGGTGCAAGTGTCGACTTACACTCAGTCCCTCCGCTCTGGGCGAATATCTCTTAAAAATAAAAGCAGTCAACATAGTAACAAATGGACAGTGAACAATCCTGCGCGGGCACATGGATGCGCGGGGGTCATTCCACCATCCTGAGTCGTTGACTGCTTACTGGGGAGGATGTCTCAGGTTGTGGTACGAACCCCGCTATAGACAGGAGCAATAGTTGTAAGTGACCATGGGCTATGAACAATGACGCCGCTATTTTACAATTCTTACTTGTTTTGTCAAGTCAAAAATTATCAGTTCAAAAGTTCAAACGACAGTTGAACTGTCGTTTGGCTTGACGCAACTGCATCAAGAACCGATTTCAGTTTGAGATCCGCCCATCGTCGCGCTTCACGGCGCAAGAATAACTCTATTCTTGCCGCTCATCTTGGCTAACTGCAAACCGCGCTCCGCGGCTTCGAGGAGTTTATTCGCTGTCTCGCCGTGTTTTGGGTAGTATGAAATGCCAATGGAAATTGTCGTGGGATAGAGCCATCCCATAGATGCCATTTCAATGGATGAACAAAGCCTTTCTGCAACAGTGCTTGCCTGTTCAACACTTGTGGATGGCAAAATAATAATGAACTCATCGCCCATGCGCCAGCGTCCGAGAAAGTCGTTGGGGCGCAGGGCCGCGCTCAATGTGTTGGTGATTTTGCGGATCACATCATCTCCAGCGTGGTAACCCTGACTGTTGTAAAGCTTGAGATTATCCCCATCGATCATGCACAAACTCAGTGGTTTTTGTTCGAGGATGGCTTCACTAAGCGCCAGGTCAAGCCTGCGCTGGATGGCAATCATGTTTGGGGCGCTGCTGACAGGGTCTGTGTATGCAAGTTTGAATGTATATTGAAGCGTGCCGCCGAGGGTTTCGATTCTCTTTGCCATCAGGTCTATGGCACGCAATGTGGCTATATCTTCTTCAGATGTGTCTGCATGAAAGACCTGAAAAGGTTCTTCAGCCGTGGTCAACTCCAGTTTTTCGTTGATATTTTTCCATACAACGGGAGGGTTGAGCGGTGCACTATCCGGGAAGTGGATCACCGCCATGCGTGCGACCGGTGGATCCACTTCCAGTTGTTTGGCTTCGCTGTTTAAACGGTCAAATAATTTTCGGGCGGTGGCTTCATGCCTTTTGTGTTTTCCCCCGATCAGAACAGCTACAAAGTTATCTCCCGAAATTCGATAAACAGTGGACTCGGTTTCATCCTTGATCGCGATCCCAAGCCAGCGCAGGAGCCGATCTCCGTAGTCGAAGCCTTTTGCATTGTTAATGTCGCGAAGCTGATACAGGTCAACCACAATGAGCGAGGTTCGCTCAAAGATGGTATTCTCAAAGTTATCCTCAAGTGACTTGGAAAAACTGACCAGGTTATTGCAGCCGGTCAGCATGTCCACGCGCAGGAAGGGGTTGCTCGAATCGAATTCTTTCATAAGTCCTTTGATAAGTCTGGTTTACATACTCAATTATAGGGCAAAAAACCCCACGCAATCGTGAGGTTTGGTTACCGCAAGCCAATTGTTATGATTTGTGAAGTGACCTCCAGGTTGAAGAAATTTCCACATTTTGCCCAAAGAGTTGTCTATGTACGATCCCTATACTCTCTGCGTTTAATGGAATGATTCCATATTGATCACACAAGGCATGGATGCGGTGAAAAAGTGCAAGAGATTCCTGGAAAACGACTATGACGGTCTCCGCGTCATCATCGGCTGCAATACGATTAATGGACATCGCCCTGCATTCGATGCATGCATGGATCAACATCAACTCGCCTCTTGACTCAAGCCGGTACTTGTTCCTGCCCTTTTTCATGGTCAGCCCTATGGGCTTCATCCCTGCCTTACACGCGGACAGACGATCCCCCGCGGCATATAGATCAAGATGACACGACCACAGACAATATGGACAGTGGTTACGGTTGTTGACGCCTGAGAGCTGATGGGTGGAAGATACAAAGGTATGGCAATGCGCGCACTTGAAATCCCCGAAGGATGCAGCGCGGTACATCAAAGTTCCTCTCGCAGGTGCAGATAGCTTTTATAACGATGTGGACTGATCTCTCCAGCCATTACAGCTTTTCGAATGGCACAGTCTGGTTCCCGGTCATGACGGCAGCTCAGGCCGAACTTGCACTGCCCTACATAATCAGCCATCTCCGGGAAGAGATACGCCAGTTCCTCACCAGTGACATTCCATAGACCAAATTCGCGAACACCGGGCGTATCCACCAGTGTGCCGCCAAAGTCCAGTTTGAACATTTCCAGATGAGTAGTGGTGTGGCGTCCTTTGCCCAACTCGCCCTGGCCGACTGCTTTGACGCGCAAGCCCAGTCCCGGCTGGATGGCATTCAACAGGGACGTCTTTCCCACACCGGATTTTCCCACCATCACAGATAGCTTACCTTGCAGTGCGTGTTTTAATTCTTCAATCCCTTCACCGGTGACCGCGCTGACGGAAAGGATCGGGTAACCGATACGACGATAGATCTCGAGTTCTTCATCGAGGCCGGGATTCTTCGATGCCAGATCGAGTTTATTGATCACGATCAGGGATGGCAGATCGGATGATTCCGCGGAGACTAGATAACGGTCGAGCAGGCCCCACTTGGGCGTGGGTTCGGCCGCGGCAAAAACGGGTATGACCAGGTCCGCGTTGGAGACGATGACTTGTTCGAAGACGCGTTGACCGGGTACAGGCGCGGGCCGAGAGAGTTTTGAGCGCCTCGGCAGGATTTCCGTGATCATGCCACTGCCATTGCCTGCATCAACATAACGGACTTGGTCGCCAATGGCAACCGGGTCTACATGATTGATCTCGCGCACTTCCTGCACCGCGTGATGCAGGGATGTGGGATCCGCAGTGGGATAGATAAGTTGTTTATGTAACAGGGACGAGAGTACGCAATCGATTTCTCGCCCATTGGCTTGGACAGTGTAGTGTCCGAGTGTTTTTCGAAAGACGATACCGATGTCGTCTTCGTTGTCTATATTCATTGTCAGAGTTTCCTGGTAACGTGTCCCATTGTGATCCATGGCGAATCGCAGTGGGCGCGCGATTATTGTAGAAAAGGATTTGCGATAAACATCCGCTTTGAATTGCGCGGATCGAGGACTTGTCATGTAAGTGTTTGACTTGAGCTACTTGGGCTGACATAAAATGCTCCTTTCGTGATTTACTTCGCGCTGAGCGGAGGTGCGGGTTTTGGCACTGTAGTCGAAGCGTCCATAAGATATGTCCTTCGACTACGCTTCGCTCAGGACGAATACAAAATAAAACGGCCGCGGAAGTTTTCCGTGGCCGGTGAAGATTTCGCAGCGAGTATCTAAAGGCTGCTTACCAGAGTAGGTGCACAGCGAATAGAAATAGACGCGGCTGTTAAAATAAAACGCCACGGACATGGGTACGTCCGTGGCAGTCAATTTAATCGTAAGACTGGCTTAACTGCTATGCAGAGACGCGCCCATAGGTTCGTTCGCTAACAAGCACCGATGCTATATTGAACATAAAACGCGTCTCCTTTCTTTGAGATGAATTAACTAACTTATTGTAGTTTACCAATGGCTAATCGGAGTGTCAAGGTAAATCAAAATCCCGCCATGTGGCGGGGCTACTCTTACTTTTTCTTTGTTTTCGTTTTTCCTTCGGCGATTTGTTTTCGTGTCTCACGAGATGTGTAGATTATCTTTTCTTCATCTTGACCTCTTGTTGGTCCAAGATAATCCGTAATATTGATCTCATCATTGATCTCGCACTTTTCAGGGTTCCAGATGATCATCGTTCGACCTTGGTTGATCTTGAATTTTTTTCGGTCTTCATCGGATGCATTGTACACAGTAGGAATCCACCACAATGGGATGGAAATGATACGTCCATCTGTCAACTCGACGTGCATATGTTTCTCACTAAACTTTACAGTATGGATATAGGCTTCTTTGGGGAACGTATATTCATCAATTGAGTGTTGAATCTTATATCGTTTGACCTTCATCTTTTCATTTGTTTGCTTTATTCCTGTAACCATGCCATTCCTCCAGCAAATAATCCAGGTCTTGCTCGATCATTTTCAAGGCTTTGTTAATCTCGCGGGTCTTTAGAGTTTTACCAATGCGTGCGATTTCAATCTTTGGTTCCAGCCAAATTTTGGCATCGTTGTGATCGTCTTGGGAGCCCTTGCCAACATGAACACTGGCGCGGTTTTCATTCAAGGCATCATAACTGTGAAATCAGATAATCAATCCATTGCCCTCAAGAACCTTGGGACTCATCATATATAGTCATTATAGCAGAAGCATACCTCCCCGCTAAAAGAGGGGAACAGGGGTGATGTCAATTTACCTGACAAAAGGAATGCTCAACGGATAGCGAACTGGCTTGTCAGTCAGCGCGCGGACCGCGTTCATGACAGCCTGATACGAAGTGAATATTCCAATGAAGAGGATTGGCAGAGGAGGTAATAATGTGAAAATATCTCCCAATAACCCAGCCTGTCCATCCAGATGCTGGACCATCATCCAGATCGCGGGATCGATCATCACCGGCACAAACGTAAAAAGAACAAGCGTGATCGTGATCTGAAAATTCAACACGTCTCGTCCCTGCTGGTCAATTTTATAACTCTGGTCCTTCTTCCACGACCATAACAGCAATGGGATAAAGACGATGCAAAAGACATTGCTCATCAGTGATCTTAAGTCCGAGGTCCGGTTGGTTCATGAGTTTCTCCTTTTTGCCGAAAGACAGTTATGTCCCCATAATAGAAAAACGAGTCAAAATCACAATGTCATAAGCACGACATTGGCACGACATTTACTTTTATACCAAACTCTATCCGTCATTCGTTCCTGACAGGCAAGTGCAAGGGCGCATGCGGTGCCAGGAAGTGCAGATCGGTCGAAGTGTGGAGATGGTCTGGTGAAGTCGAAGTCTGCCTAAATCGCTCAGCCCGTTTCCAGAATGTTTTTGAGCATTGCCAGGTTTTCTTTGAGTTGTCTTTTCATCTTTTTTTCGAGAGCATTTTCATTGAGCCCGATTAGGTTGACCGCACTTGCCTGTCTGGATATAGTGATCTTCGTGCAACCTTTTATAATCTCGAGAGTATAAGTGGTGAATGACTGTAACGGACCGGAAGTTGACTTGAACCCATATTTCTGGTTTGGTTCATATTCAGTGACTTCGAGGGTGCTTTGGATTCTGTATTCCATAAAATGACTGACGCTTTGAAAGCAGGCACCTAGCCCGATGATGCCCTCGGAAAGCCGTGTCGAGGTCAGCGTCCCATACTGCCATTGAAAATCATTTTCGGGCATACTGATAAAATCAAAGACCCGCTTGATGGGGCGGTAGATGAGTGTGCTTGAGATAATATGGATCACTGGTCTTGCTCCTAAGTTCCTTTATTGATCTGTAATTTACAGTTCAGGTAAAGAAACACAACTGTCCTTTGATCCGACAATTGCTAATTCTTTGAATTATTTGTGGCCTTACCCAATGCTTCTTCCAATACCTGACGAAACTTTTGCCCAGCAGACTCAGAACTTAGCACGATGAATGTTATTCCGGTCCTGTTTTTATCAGTATACCGCCCGGTGATGTTGAGCCCCTGATCCGGACTGATTGTATAACTCGCTGTAGTTTTGTAATCCCGCGCGTCGATATGTTTTAGTTGTGCCGAACCTACACCTGCATCGTTTTGGTCAGTGCTGTCAGCCCAGACCAGCCACTTTGGGGTTATATAGACTGCGGATAACGTAGTCTTTATGCCGCCGAAAAGCCCTTTTTTCTGTCGTACAGAGATCGTCTCACAGCACATCAAAACATCGGACTCGATATCATTCAGCCCATACCGTGCCCCATGAGTACGCATGGCGTTTCTCAGACCCTCATTCAGTGTTTCAATTGTGCAAGCGCGCGTTGTACGGGTAATGGCGTTCATATAGACTCCTTACGTATCTTCGTTTTCAACGAAACATCATTTCTTTTGAATGAATTTCACGGCTTATCTTACTGGTTAACGAATGAGCCGCCAGTCCATATAACAGGGTTGGCGGCTGAAACACACACATCCAGTTATTATTCTCAACTGTATATTCAGTGTACCATAGTTTGAATTGACCGAGTCCCCACATCATGCGTGTTTGTCCCAAATTTGAGGTAGCGTGCTGCAAATAGGCGGACACATCAGGTATGATATAATCAAACCATCTTATAAAAGGTCAAGCGTGCTTATTTCGCCGTCAACCCATAGTAGGGTTGGCGGATTATTACTTAATCACAGAAGACTGTAGAGGAGTCTAATATGGAAGCAAAACTGTACGTTGGGAATTTGTCCTATGACACAACTGAGCAAGGTTTGCGTGAACTCTTCATGCAAGCGGGGAACGTGGTGTCCGTTGCCTTGATCAAGGAGCCTGGAACCAATCGCTCCAAAGGGTTTGGGTTTGTTGAAATGAGCTCACAGAGTGAAGTACAAAAGGCGATCAGCATGTTCAATGGCTACAGCCTGAACGACCGCCAGTTGAAGGTGAATCCAGCCAAACCGCGTGAAGAGCGTGGCGGCTTCCGCCAGCAGCGCGGTGGCAATAACAATCGTCGCTACTAATCGCGCACTATGATATTCGAAATTGGTGACCGGGTTGTTCATCCACAACATGGGCTGGGGCAGGTCGTTAAGTTGGAAGCCAGGGAATTTGAGTCTGGGGTGCTTCGACAGTATTACGAGATTTCCATGCCGGGCGGCAGTACAGTGTGGGTGCCTGTGGATTTGGGGACAGTCGGGTTACGTAAACCGGCAGAGAGAAGTGAGATTGCCCGTTGTCGCAAAATTCTGGTAGCGCGCCCCGCACCTCTGACGGAAGAGCCGCGCTCCCGGCAGGCCATATTGTTGGCCCGCCTCAAGCAGGGGACAATTTTTACTTTTTGCGAAGTTGTCCGCGATCTATATGCCTTTGGTGAACA
>JAKEFL010000089.1 GCA_022616105.1 Anaerolineae bacterium
GACTTAAGCGTTTCAAAGTATTGAAGCGTCATAGTCTTCTGATCAACAGCTTTCGCTGCGTTGAAGATCTGTTCAAGGGCTTGTGCAAAACCTTCTGCACGTAGGAGTTGAGCAGACTTCTCACCTTCAGCTGCAAGAATGGCAGATTGTTTTTGACCCTCAGCACGCAAAATGTTGGATTGCTTTTCACCTTCCGCCACATTGATTGCTGCTTCGCGCGTACCAGTTGATTCGGTCACGACTGCGCGGCGGATCCGTTCAGCAGACATCTGTCGGTTCATGGCATCCTGCACATCGCGCGGCGGAATGATCTCGCGGATTTCCACATTTGTCACTTTTACACCCCAGCGTTCGGTGACCTCATCGAGACGCGTTCGAAGCATGTTGTTAATGTGTTCACGTTCGGAGAGCACATCATCCAACGGGATTCCGCCGATCACCGCGCGCAGTGTGGTAGCCGCGATGCCGGCTGCAGCCGATTCAAAATTACCGACCTGTAATACAGATTCAGCAGGGTCGAGCACCTTGTAATACCAGAGGAAGTCAATCGAGATCGGCGCGTTATCCTTAGTGATCGAAGTCTGATGAGGGATTTCGCGCACCTGCTCGCGCAAGTCCACCTTTACAGCGCGGTCGATGACCGGAATCAACAAAACGATACCGGGACCTTTCGGTCCAACGCTGCGACCCAGTCGAAACACGACCAGGCGCTGATATTCGGGTACGATCCGAATAGCATTCGCCAGAAAGATAAAGCCAAGGACAAGTATCGCACCAACAAAACAGAGACCACTACCTAATCCTAATCCTTCCATGTCATTCTCCTTTTTTATGAATTGGCATGATTTACTTTTTCAACAACAACAATAAAACCATCCCGCCGTACAACCCGGATGGAACTCCCGGCGGGAATGGAATTTTCACTTCGAGCAGACCACAACTCTCCTCCGACTTGTACGCTTCCATCATCATGGACAACTGTTCTGGCCTCCCCAATCTGGCCGACCAATCCTTCAAGATCATGTAGTGGTCGAGCATAAGCAGCCTCGATCGATTTGCGGATCGCGATCCATAAAAAGCCTGCCACAAACACCGAAGCCGCAACTGCCACCAAAGGATTGACTCCGGCCTGCCCCTCTGCGCGCGGAAACATGAACATCGACCCTACTACCAAAAAGAGGATGGATAATGCCAGAAATAGTTCGCGTTTTGGTCTTTGAATTGCGTAAATAAAGGGAACGATACTAAGAGCGATAAGGATCAGCGCCCACCAATTAAAAGACAGGTTATAGACAGCATACCCCGCCAGCACAATGCAGAAGAATGCACCAATTTCAAAGAACCCTGTTCCTGGGGTGGCCAGCGCCAGCATCGCCATCAGAACGCCCCCAAGTAAAAAAAGATAGGCGATGTTGGGATCAAGTAAGAAGTCCATAACTCCTCCAATTCATTATACAACAAGTAGGGCAATTCTGATTCATTCTACGAAAATCCGTGCGTTAAAGTTGCATAAAGGAATTTCTCTCAAGGCTTTATAATGAGTATGACATTTGACCCCCACCGCCCCACTACGCAGGGGCACCTTCGCGAAGCATACCCGAAGGGTGCCCCCAAATCTGAATGTTTACATCGAGTTGTTATCAGAAAAATCGAATTCGGATTTGGGGGAGGCGGGAGGGGGTAAGGAGTATATTTGAGCTTTCAAAAAATCTGTGTTATCGGTCTTGGCTATATTGGGTTGCCAACGGCTGCTACCTTTGCTACCCATGGACTTAAAGTAATCGGCGTAGATATTAATTCACAGGTAATCGAAACCCTGCGTAGTGGAGAGATCCATTTTCACGAACCAGGTCTGGGTGATGTTTTTAAACAAGCCATCCGTTCAGGGAATTTTTCTTTTTCGATGCAGCCTGAGGAAGCAGATGCGTTTCTGATCGCAGTACCGACTCCTTTCCAGACAGATGTGCATGGTGAATACGATGGCAGGAAATACAAGCTGGCGGATATGCGCGCAGTGAGATCGGCAACGGAAGCCATCGTTCCTCACCTTCGAAAGGGGAACCTAGTCGTTCTGGAATCAACATCGCCGCCTCGTACGACGATTGACCTGGTCGCACCGATATTGGAGCGATCTGGCCTCAAGGCTGGTTCAGATTTCTTCCTGTGCTATTCGCCGGAGCGCGTCCTGCCCGGGCAAATCATGCGCGAACTGATCGAGAACGCGCGTGTTGTCGGCGGCGTCACGCCAGAATCTGCAAAAGCAGGTCGCGCGTTTTATCAAATCTTTGTCAAAGGTGAAATCATTGAAACAGACACCACCACTGCTGAAATGGTCAAATTGATGGAGAACACGACACGAGATGTAAACATTGCCATCGCCAACGAATTCTCGCGCCTGGCTGAACGATTCGGCGTGGATGTTTGGGAAGCGATCAGCCTCGCTAATCGCCACCCGCGCATTAACATCCTCAGCCCGGGACCTGGTGTCGGCGGACATTGCATCAGCGTGGATCCATGGTTCTTTGTGGAAGCCGCGCCTGAATTGACATCGCTTATCTATCACGCGCGCCAGGTCAATAATGCGCAGCCAAGTTTTGTCATTGAAAAAGTGAAACAGGCATTTAGAATCGCTCAAGCCGCCATCCTCGGCGGCGAGGACGCCGCCGAGAGCATACTGAGCGGGAAAAAAATCGCCGCACTAGGTCTTGCCTACAAACCGGATGTCGATGACCTGCGCGAAAGCCCGGCAACGGAAGTAGTCCACTTGCTTCAAGAAGAGGGTGCGCAAGTAAAGGTGTGGGAACCATTCAAGCCTGATGCAAACATGCCCGGCATTGACATGGCATCAAGCCTGGAAGCTACGCTCAAAGATGCAGATGTAATCCTGCTGCTTGTGAAACATACTGAATTCATCAATTTCGATCCTGAAGAAATTGCATCAAAGACAAGCACGCGTAGATTGATAGACTGTGTCAATGGTTGGAACACCAAAAAATGGCAAAAAGCAGGTTTTCAATTGCATCGCCTTGGCGACAATAAATCCCCAATCTGAAATCGGAAATCGTAAATTGAAAATTCTCTCGATATTTGGTACCCGTCCCGAAGCTGTGAAGATGTCTCCAATTGTTCAACGATTAAATCAAACAGCAGGAATTGAATCACGTGTCTGCGTCACAGCTCAACATCGGCAAATGCTCGATCAAGTCCTGGACCTTTTCCAGATCAAGCCCGATTACGATCTTGACTTAATGCGCGACAACCAATCGCTTGCGGAATTAAGCGCATCCATCTTCACCCATCTTGATCCCGTCCTGGCAGAGTTCAAACCAGACTGGGTGCTGGCAGTCGGCGATACGACAACCGTCGTCACAACTTCTTTGCTTGCCTTCTATCGTCGAATCAAATTCGGTCATGTTGAAGCAGGCTTGCGGACTCACGACAAGTGGCATCCCTACCCTGAGGAGATCAATCGTCGTTTGGCAACTGTCACTGCTGACTTGCATTTTGCCCCAACAGAGTGGTCGAAAGGAAACCTGATGCGCGAGGGCATCGAGGAAAAAGCGATTCGCGTCACTGGCAATCCTGTAATTGACGCGTTCCAGTTCGTGGCAATGCAGGAAGAGCCATATGAAATTACATCTTTGCTGGAGAAATTGAGGACTGCACCATCACCAGCGTTTCGACCCTTCGACACGGTGAGCGAAAGACGAACCGTTAGGACGGCGCTGCGCTCCGCTCCGCTCAACGCGAATACAACTAATGAACTAAAAACTAAACAACTAATTCTCGTTACTGCACACAGACGCGAAAACCTTGGTCAACCCATCGAAAATATCTGTGTTGCGCTGAAGGAATTTGCACAACGCGAAGATGTAGAGATTGTATATCCTGTTCATCTCAACCCAAACGTGCAGGAACCTGTCAATCGAATCTTGAAGGACGTTGCGCACGTTACTTTATTGCCGCCATTGGACTATCATCCCATGGTGCATTTAATGAAACGTGCAACTTTGATCCTGACCGATTCTGGTGGGCTTCAGGAGGAGGCTCCTTCACTGGGTGTGCCGGTGCTGGTTTTACGAGAGACCACCGAACGCCCGGAAGGAGTCGAAGCAGGGACGTTGAAGCTGGTTGGAACAGAGACCGGCCGAATCGTGCGCGAAGCGACTCGACTCCTGGATGATCCGTCTGCATATGCTGAGATGGCGAAGGCGGCGAACCCATACGGGGATGGCCACGCAGCAGAACGTATCGTTGAGGCGCTACTCCTCAACGAGGAGCAACTGAAGCTTAAAGCTCAAATGTAACCATTATGTGATCGTTCATAAGTCTTTAGACATTTTGGCGCGTAGTCGGCGCTGCCGAAGGCGTCTTACGCCGACGGGCACGTTACACCTGCCCTGGCGGGAGGTGCCAGGGGAGAACGTGCCCTATGCTATAAATATATTTAAGTGACTGCTTATAGCAAGTCCAGAATAAATTATCGGAACTGGAAGGTGGGACACATCCGCTATCATATTGAATGTGAGTATAATGAATCTGATGAGAGCAGTCGGACGACTTGTTATACCTTTTCTCTCTCTGACGATATTGCTGGCGTCGTGGGGTTCCGCAAAGGCTCAGTCAGCAGATGTGCAATTCTTTCCAGAAACGGGCCATAATGTAAGAGGGGATTTTTTGAAGTTCTACAACGGAGTAAAAGATCCAAAACTGGTCTTTGGTTATCCTATCACTGAACAATTCAAATCAAAAGATGGCAAGACAGTTCAATATTTTCAGCGGGCACGCTTTGAATTAAGCACTGACATTTTTGGAAACACTCGCGTGCAGCCTACCTCGATTGGTCAAGCTGCTTATCAACCCGGCGGGCAATTGAATATCAACAACTTATCGGGATGCCAGTTGTTTTCCTCAGGCTTTAGCGTTTGCTTTGCATTTCTAGACTTTTATAAAGCCAACGGCGGAGCAGTGCAATTTGGGAATCCCATTTCGCCGTTCGAGTATAGTGAAAATCTTATTGTCCAATATTTTGAGAGGGCGCGCTTCGAATGGCGGGCAGACAGGCCCGAGGGCCAGCGTGTGGTGCTTACCGATCTTGGACGCACATATTTTGACCTGCTTGGTGAAGATCCTGCTCATCTCAAATCAGCCAATCCATTAGATGCGACCATCAACCCTGTTTTGTCGTTAAGAGTCCGCGCTTATGTATTAAAGTCCATTATGCTATCAAGCGGCCAGCAAACTGTCCATATCATCGTCCAAAGCCAGACGCTGCAAGCCGTTCCAGATGCAGCCGGCAAAGCCACCATTCACTGGCCGGATGGTCAAACAGAAGATTACTATTTCAACACAAACAATGCGGGGGTTGGAAGTTTTACGTTCAAATTTGCAGATCAAAAACAGGGGGAACTGGTTCCGATTGATATCCTGGTCACTTATCAAGGACTTGTGGGGAAGACCTCAACATCATTTCGGATTTGGTATTAGCCCGACCCCCACCAGATTCAACAATCTTTCCTCTTTCTTCTTTCCCATTTGCCATACACGAAAGAAGAAAGAGGAAAGAAATCTTCACCTCAATTCAATCCAATCGAATACGGGTCCTTCTTTACAAGCCATTTGCCAACCGGATTTAACTGTGACTGCGCACACTCCGCATTCGGCGAATCCTCCACAGGGGACAGGTGTGCGAACAAGTATCTGCGCTTCAAATGGGAACTTTGCCTGCTTTCCGTTAAATAATCGTTCCCTCAACTCAGAAAGATTCTGGCGTGCAGCGTCGAACGCAACATAATCAGCCCACTGAATAATTTCAAATAAAGCAGATAAGGGCTGTACTTCCACATCATCAGGCAAATTGTCCAGTCGCCAATCTGAGATCAGCGCTACTGCTGCATTCTGCTTCAAGGCTGGCCGAATCAATCCATGCAGCCGCGAAGGGGAGCCATCGAGCGAAGCCAGCCCCACTCTCCGCGCTGACGACGGCAATCCAAACCCGCGTCCAAGTGGACCGCGTAAGGTAATCTCACGGCCGGGATTCCAAGAGTCAGGCACAGGTGACGTGGCAATAAAACCTTGAGGCGCCGAATCCGTATAGAAAATGGGAACAGGCAGAGGTGAGTCCGAATCGTCGCTTGCAAGCAGGTATTGGCCCGGGGATGGGATCAAATTCTCAGAACAGGTCAGCCGCGCATGGCGAAGCCCATCCCGAAGAATCAATTCGACGACCTTGCCTTTGCCCGTATACATATCGCTATGCTATCATAGCGGTATAATTATTTCAACTAAAATTGGAGGAACCATGAACATCGTTGATGTCATTCGTACATTGGCTGGCTTCGCATGGCTTGGCGCCATTGGATTCGGCGTGCTCGCCGTAATCCGCGCAAGTCGTAATCAAAGCGCGAAGGCAACTGGTAGCACGGTAATCGTTTTGTTGGTGGTCGCAGCGATACTCACCACGTTGGGAGCAGGATTGGTCTTTGTGGAAGCCAGCGAACGCGGCGTGGTCAGAACCATTAGAGCGGGAGGCATTCGCTCCGACGCGCTAGGACCTGGTCTGCACTGGATTATTCCGGTCGTTGAATCGGTTGTTCCATATTCCATTTCCAACCAGACCTACACCATGTCCGCCGTGGCAGGCGAAGGACAAGTGCAGGGTGATGACTCTATTCGCGCCCGCACGAAAGATGGCCAGGAAGTCATCATTGACGCTTCGGTCATCTATCAAATTGACCCAGCCAAAGTTGTGCGACTTCATATCGTTTGGCAAAACCGCTATCAGGATGGGATCGTGCGGCCTGAAGCGCGCGGCGTCATCCGTGACGCAGTTTCGCAATATGGTGTGGAAGAAGTCGTCTCTACCAAACGCGCTGAAATGGTGCAAATTATTTCAGATGAACTGAGTGCGAGCCTGGCTCAAAATAATTTGCTCCTGTTGGATTTCGTCCTGCGCGACATACATTTCAGCGAAGGGTATGCCGCGGCAGTGGAACAAAAGCAGATCGCCGAACAACAGGCACAGCAAGCTGCGTTAACCGTTGAGCAAAAGAAACAGGAAGCCGAACAAGCCCGCCAGGTGGCACAAGGCCAGGCTGATGCGGCAGTGATCGCGGCAAGGGGCGCGGCGGAAGCGCGGCTCATTCAGGCTGAAGCAGAAGCCAGAGCCAATCAGTTGCTTGCCGAGTCTCTCACTCCGGCGCTGGTGCAATATCAGTATGTCTTGAGGCTTGCGCCTGGTGTGCAAACAATCTTCATACCCAGTGGAAATCAATTCATATTGCCTTTACCAGATACATCAACACCACCGACCGCCACGCCGCCTACAACAACGCCATAACAAAAAGTAAGATAGCGGTGACAGTCATCTGCTTCGCAAAAATGACTGTCGCCTTATGGAATAAATTTATGCCGATTCCCAAAACGGGACGCGAGATCCGCCTCACGACTCTTTCCACCTGCGCGGGTTGAGCATCCAAACTAAGCGCCGACGCGCTGGCGCAGGTACTGCGTCCTGTTAAGGACATCTTCGATCCCGCTTCATTCCCAGACCTTCTGATTGGCCTGCGGGAACCTGACGACGCGGCCGTTTGGCGTTTGGATGAAGATCGTGCGATCGTCGTGACCACAGATTTCTTTACGCCTGTTGTAGACGATGCCTACGATTACGGTTCCATCGCCGCGGCGAATAGTCTCTCAGATGTATACGCGATGGGCGGGCAGCCTTTCCTTGCACTGAATGTAGCTGCTCTGCCTGATAATCTGCCATCAGAAATTTCGAGCGAGATCCTACGCGGCGGCGCGGAGAAAGCACGCGAAGCAGGTGTTGTCATTGCAGGCGGGCATACTGTCAAAGACAAGGAACCAAAATATGGACTGGTTGTCATCGGTTTTGTGGATCCGCGCAAGATGCTGAGCAAAGGTGGATTCAAAGTCGGTGATGCGCTGGTGCTGACCAAACCTCTTGGGTTTGGAGTGACAACAACAGCATTGAAACGCGAACAGGCGGAAGAGCAAGATGTGTTGGAAGCAGTAAACTGGATGAAACGTTTGAACCGAGTCGCAAGTCAACTGGCTGTGGAGTTTGGACTGCGCGGTGGAACGGATATTACAGGGTATAGTCTGTTAGGTCATAGCATGGAAATGGCGGAAGCATCCAGCGTTTCATTGAAGTTCGATTTTGCAAAAATTCCATTTATCTCCTGCGCGCGCAAGTATGCTGAGAAAGGCGCATTCGCCGGTGGCGCGTTCGATAACAAAAAGTACTTTGAGTCGAAAGTGAAATTTGCGGATTCCATTGATGGGCCAAACCAGATGCTATTATTCGACCCACAGACAAGCGGTGGTCTATTACTCGGAGTTCCACAAGAGAAATTGGATTCATTCCTTGCGCACGCGGATGAATTGGATCAAGCTGCGTGGGTAATTGGAGGTGTTGAAACGGGAACAGGGATAAAAGTCACATAAGAAGCGAGTTATCCATAGTACAATAGAGGGAGAGTAGAGAAGTTCACTGGATCATGTCTGAAGTCCCCATAGACAGTAATTTGTCAACATTCATAATGTCTCCGCTGTCCTGGCTGGAGGTTTTGTCAGGTATGGAGTAACCTGGGTTGGTTGTGATTCGTTAATTTCTCCAATAGGTAATGTAATAAATTTTCGATGAACATAAGTACAGAAATAATAATCATCCTGGTGGTTATCCTGATCAATGCAGTTTTCGTTTTATCTGAAATGTCAGTTGCATCATCACGCAAGGCGCGCCTTCAACAAAGAATTAACGAAGGCGATAAGCGCGCGCAGACAGCGCTGGATTTAATTGGGAAACCGAATCTATTCCTTGCCACGGTCCAAATTGGCATTACGCTCGTGGGGGTTTTCGTCGGCGCGATCGGTGGAGCCACTTTATCCCAACCGTTAAGTGCGCTGCTCAGGCGCGTGCCCTGGCTGATTGACTATGCTGATTCGATAGCACTTGCAATCGTGGTTGTTGCAATCACATTTGTATCTATTGTCATCGGCGAATTGGTTCCCAAACGGATCGCTTTGCATAACCCCGAGCTGATTGCATCTGCTCTGGCTGGTCCCATGATCGTTGTTTCAAAAATATTCGCTCCATTTGTCTGGCTGCTTGGTCGGATCACAGACTTCATTTTAAAAATATTGGGCGTCGAGCCAGGAAATGAACCTCCGGTCACAGAAGAGGAGATCCAGCTGTTGATTGACCAGGGTACACAGGCGGGTGTCTTTGAAGAGGCCGAACACGATATGGTGGAAGGCGTATTCAGCCTGGGCGATCAGCGTGTTTATTCATTAATGACGCCGCGCACAGATGTTGTCTATCTGGATGTGAACGATTCAGTTGAGGAAATCCGCGAAAAGATCGCTCAGAGTGAGTTTTCACGCTTCCCTGTGCGGCAGGGAACACTGGATGTGATTCTGGGAATCGTCAAAGCACGGGATCTGCTTGTGAAAAGTCTGGGCAATGAGCCAATCAAACTAAAGGATTTGCTCAAGCCTGCGTTCTTTATCCCGGAAACGATGTTCGCCTCGCGCGCGCTCGAGATATTCAAGGAAAAAGGTACTGAGATCCTTCTCGTCATCGATGAATTCGGCGGCTTGCAGGGAATGCTGACCATTAACGATGTTCTCGAGGAGATCGTGGGGCAGATCGAGCTGGAGGAACCTCAAGCCACACAAAGACAGGATGGCTCATGGCTGCTCGACGGAATGCTGGAAGTGGATGAATTCAAGGAGATATTCAATCTACATGGACTCCCCCATGAAGAGGAATATGAAACATTAAGCGGCTTCGTAATGGTGTCGCTTGGGCGTGTGCCCCAAACATCAGATGAATTCGAGTGGCATGGCCTCAGGTTTGAAGTTATCGATATGGACGGACGCCGCGTGGACAAAGTACTTGTCACGACTTTACCACATAGGCCGGTCACTGCAGAGCCTAGCGGAAAATAAACAAAATATATTTTTACGCTCCAAGGCGGTCTACTCTAAAGAGTACCATGTGTGACCGCCGCATGTCGCAGGGTCACAGACCCTGCGAAAGCAAAAGATGCGTAACATGAGTTAAACATAATTAATTTTTTTTCAGTTCAATTTACCAGGAGAGTATCATGGCAGCCGAAACCAAACCTCCACAACAATTGCCTTTTTCCACCGCCTTGAAGTAAATAATTTCCCATCTAAGATATTATGGCACGAAACTTCATTCGCGCAGTAATCTTTGACCTGGGTGGAACGCTCATGTACGAGCGGGAATCATGGCATTCCGTCAATTCCAAAGCCGATGAGGCTCTCACGAAATATTTGCTCGGACAGGGATTGGAAATCAACCTGTCAACCTTTCCGATAGAATTCCGCCGCAGGCTTGATGAATATTTTAAGCAGCGTGAAAAGGATTTGCTTGAAACGACCTACTCCTCAGTTCTGCGCGATGTATTGACTGGCAAAGGCTATGGGAATTTATCAGAAACAATTCTTCGGACCGCGCTGGATCACCTATTTGCGGTAACACAGACCAACTGGATATTGGAAAACGATGCGTTGCCCACTTTGAAGAAACTTGAACAAAGCGGCTATAAACTCGGGTTGATATCCAACGCAGGTGATGACAAGGATGTGCAGCAGCTCGCGCGCGGCTTTCGCATCGCATCCTATTTTGATTTCATTCTCAGCTCGGCGGCATGTAGTTATCGAAAACCGCACCCTCGTATCTTTGAACTCGCGCTCGCCAATTGGTATCTTCTCCCATCTGAAGCAGTCATGGTCGGCGATAACCTGGATGCTGACATACGTGGTGCGAAGAGTGTCGGGATATATGGGATCTGGATCAGCCGCCGCGCCGGTCAAAGAACGAATGAAGAGCTTCAAATCCAGCCGGATGCGAGCCTGTCCTCGTTATCTGAACTTCCTGCCGCGCTCGATCTTCTTCAAGTTAAATAGATTTCCAGGAAAAGCTTGCTCTCGGCGGCTTGAGCAGCCTAAATTTTCCAAATTCGGATCAGCCTTCATGACTCAAAATAAATCCGTGCCCGCCTATCTCGCATTAGGCGCAGGCGTACTCGCACTCAGTTTTTCGGCCATGTTTGTTCGTTGGGCAAACGCGCCGGGACCCATCACAGCCTTCTATCGTTTATTCTTTTCGATTTTTTTATTACTGCCTTTTCTTATCCCGCGCATAAGGAAAAGTGCGGATGTACGATCACGGTCCGTTCTATTCCCAATCCTTGCAGGTGTTTTCACAGCCTGTGACCTGGCATTGTGGACATCCTCGCTGTCTTATACCACAGCCTCGAATGCCACATTGCTCGGCAATACCGCGCCGCTTTGGGTGGCATTAGGCGCCTGGCTTATTTTGAAACAAACACTGACAAGAGCATTCTGGCGCGGACTCACAATCACATTGATCGGTGCAGGGTTGATCATGGGCACCGACTTTATCCTGCATCCCCGTTTCGGCATCGGAGATGTAATGGCGACTCTTACTGGTCTCTTCTATGGCGGATATTATCTCATTACGGAAAGAAGCCGCGCACACTTCGACTCGGTGACTCATATCTGGTTTGTTGGTATCGGAGCAAGCTTCGCTTTATATATTATCAACAGTATTCTTCAGAATCCATTTATCGGTTATGACAGATTGACCTGGCTGGTATTCCTTGCCAGCGCCGTCGTTTCGCAACTCATCGGGTACATGGCACTTGCGTATGCATTGGGGCATCTGCCTGCATCCATCGTCGCGCCAACGATGGTGTTACAACCTGTTGTCACGACGATTCTTGCCATTCCATTTTTAGGCGAGATCCCAACGATTTGGCAGGGCATTGGCGGTGCGATCGCGCTGGTTGGCATCTATATCGTCAATCGGTCTCATCAAACTGTATTGCAGGAAACTCCCAATGGTTGAGAAAGCATCTTATGCGTCCACGGCTTTAACAAAGTCAGTTGACAAATTCCCGATATGTCATGCTGAACGAAGTGAAGTATCTCTACCACCGCAATTGAGACCCTTCGGTCGCAACCAACGCTCCCTCAGGGTGACACAATTTTGGACTTTGTTAAAACCCTGCTTATGCGTCTTGGATTACTTCTCGTGTCCAGCAGCGTAATGTATAATAAGAATAGTTAGGCACCCATTCATAAAGAGGAGAATCATATGGAAATCGAGGTATACACCGAAAATGGACGAGTTCCTGTTACTGTGCTGCATGTTCACGGAAACATTGATTCATCCAGTTACCAGGCCTTTGAATCAAAGGCAGAAGAGTTGATCAACAATGGCGCCCGCTACATGCTGGTGGATCTTTCACACGCGGGGTTTATCAGCAGTGCAGGTTTTCGAGCTTTGAATCACATATTCAGGAAACTTCGCTCTGTGCACCCAGATGCCAACCTGACCGATGAAGAGATGAAAAAGGGGATCAGCGCTGGAACATACAAATCCCCTCATTTGAAGCTGCTAAAACTTTCCCAGGAAGCCAGAACTGCTTTTGAAATGAGCGGCTTCGATATGTATATTGAAACATTTACTGACCTGCAGACCGCCATCGCTTCCTTCTAAGCCCCGGCTTGATTCCGTTTAAGGGCGCGCGCCCGCGCCCTTTTTGATTCCAGGCATTTCCCCCTCTCTCATAGAGAGAGGGGTCGGGGGTGAGGGAGACGAGGGAAATGCTATAATCCCAATATGCCCGACCTCTTCGATCACGCCATGCAGGAACGCATGAAAACCGAAGCGCCACTTGCCGCGCGTATGCGTCCGCGCACGCTTGATGAGTATATAGGTCAGGAACATATCGTTGGTGAGGGCAAATTATTACGCCGCGCCATCGAAGCAGACAGACTCTTCTCCTCCATCATTTTATGGGGACCTCCAGGCACAGGGAAAACAACTCTCGCGCAAGTCATTGCAAATACCACCAAAAGCCAATTCATTACTATCTCTGCAATCCTGGCAGGTAAGGCTGATTTACGCGTCATTATCGAAGAGGCTTTGGAACGCAGACGCCTTCATAATGAACGTACGATCCTATTTGTAGATGAGGTTCACCGTTGGAATAAAGCCCAGCAGGATGCCCTCCTGCCACACGTCGAGACTGGAGCCGTGACTCTCATCGGCGCGACAACTGAAAATCCATACTTTGAAGTTATCAAGGCACTGATCTCGCGCTCGCGCGTTTTCCAGTTACGGAATCTAAATCAGGAAGAGACTGGAATCCTCATTGACCGCGCACTCACGGATAAAGAACGCGGCTACGGGGACAAACGCGTCAATCTGGACTCTGACGCCCGCTCCCACTTAATCGAAGTTGCCTCCGGCGACGCGCGCAACGCGTTAAACGCGATCGAACTTGCAGTGGAATCTACACCACCGGACAAGGACGGAGTCATCCACATCACTCTGGATGTCGCGCAAGAGTCTATTCAACGCCGCGCAGTTTTGTATGACAAAGACGGCGACGCGCACTACGACACGATCAGCGCGTTCATCAAATCCGTGCGCGGAAGCGACCCCGACGCGGCTCTATACTGGCTTGCAAAGATGATCTACGCAGGAGAAGACCCGCGCTTCATCATCCGCCGCTTGATCATTCTCGCAGGTGAAGATATCGGATTGGCAGATCCCATGGGACTCGTCGTCGCCTCATCTGCCGCGCAAGCCTTTGACTTTATCGGCTTGCCCGAAGGGATTTACCCCATTGTCGAAGCAACACTCTATCTCGCCACCGCGCCCAAATCCAACAGCGCGGGCGCATATTTCAAAGCGATGAAGAAAATTGAAGACGAGGGACAAGTCTCTGTACCGCGCCATCTCATGGACGGCAACCGCGACGCCGCGGCAATGGGACATGGCAAGGATTATGTCTATCCACATGACCATGAGGGTCACTTCACACCGCAGCAGTATTTACCCAAACGATTATTAGGCACATATTTCTATCAGCCCTCCCAGGAGGGACACGAATCCCAGGTTGCCGCGCGGCTCGACATGTGGCGTGAGGCACAGCGGAAAGCATTGGGCATTACAAAAGTGGACAACGTCCCAGCCATGAGCGAAGAACAAATCCAGGAGATGAAGAGGAAGATAAAGTAAGACAATTGTGTAGTCTGCGCTCTCTAGCGCGGACCGATGTTCAGATCGTTGGCGTTAGACGCCTTTGGCGCGCCAACTACACAAAATGGAAGCAGACTATTCAGGGCAATGCCAATGGAAAAACGATATCGCATCGAAGGATCTATTTATTACATTACAAGTGTGATTTACAACCGTTTGAAAATTTTCACTCAACCCTCATTTGTCATCCCGATCCTTGACAGCCTGAATTACTACCGTTATCAATACTCCTGCAAACTGATAGGCTACGTGATTATGCTAGACCATATTCATCTGCTACTCTTTCCCCAACAAGAAAAAGCCATCACTGATTTTATGCGCGACTTCAAACGATTTACGTCAGGTCGAATCACAAGACAGGCAAAAGTCGAAGGCAAAACCGAATGGGTAAAGAATTTTGAAGAAGCAGGAAACGAAACAGAACGAGCCGATTACAAAGTTTGGCAGGATAGTTTTTGGGAACAGAGTATTTATACCGAAAAATTTCTCAAACAGAAATTGGATTACATTCATTTGAATCCAGTAAGAGCAGGGATCGTTCAGACCGCCGCAGATTATCCGTATTCGAGTTATCGGAATTATTATCTGGATGATCATCAATTGATTGAGATTGATAGCCAATGGTATTAACCAATCGTCGGCGTTAGACTACTCATGTGTACTCTGCGCTCTCTAGCGCAGATTATTGAGTTGGCGTTAGAGAACGCCAACTACATCAAGGAAATATGCCTCTCCTCCTCCTCATCCGTCACGGCGAAAATGAATTCGTAAAGTCATCAAAAATGGCAGGGCGGATTCCGGGGATTCACTTAAATGAAAAGGGGCGGAAACAGGCTGAGGCGTTGGGCGAAGCGCTGAAAGACTTCCCGATCACTGCTGTTTATTCCAGTCCGCTTGAGAGGGCGATGGAAACAGCTACACCAATCGCACAAGCGCGCAAGCTGGAAATCTTCCAGGAGCCAGATCTGATGGATACCGATATCGGCAAATGGGAGGGCAGATCGTGGAAGGTATTACGCCTTACAAAGGCATGGAAAATCGTACAACATGCGCCATCTCGTTTTCGATTTCCCGAAGGTGAATCGTTTGCTGAAGCGCAGCTGCGATATGCAAATGCGTTGGAGCGCATTGCGAAGAAACATAACAAGTCGAAAGATATTGTCGCAGTTGTATTTCATGCAGACCCCATCAAACTCGCCATTTCACATTTTCTTGGCCTGCCACTCGATCATTTTCAGCGTCTGAGCTGTAACACAGGTTCATTGACGATGCTGCACGTCAGTGAAGGTGGCGCAAACCTTATTACGCTGAATCAACGCCCACCATTTGACTTTGTCCCAAAAAAATGACATGCCCTGGATCAAACAAATTGATATTTCCGAAGCAACAGGCTTGCTGAAAGTCGAATTTGACAAAGCTCTGCAGCGCGCCGGTCGAGTCTGGCATATCGTTCATATCATGTCGATCAATCCGCGCTCGATGCGAGACAGTATCGCATTTTACATTACAACCATGATGGGAGCATCGCCGCTCTCGCGCGTGCAACGCGAAATGCTGGCTGTTGTCGTCTCCTATGAAAATCACTGTCATTACTGAATACAGTCTCATGCACATGACCTCCGTGTTGAGGTCGGGAAAATCATGAATCATGAGGAAGCGGATGAATTTGTACACGCGGTCGCGCGCGA
>JAKEFL010000090.1 GCA_022616105.1 Anaerolineae bacterium
CGTCGTTTAGTACGAATGATCGCTCATGCAGTCGAAAAACTGTTCGACTTGGCCGACGCTGTTTTTCGTCATCCTGCTTTTGTACTTTCGTGATCTACTGAGTATCGAAATTAGTCGTAAAGATTGTGTCAGTTAATTTGGCCTCTGCCAATAAACAGAGAAGCTTGTATCCCACATGAGACTTTGCACTCCGGATTTTTGAGTCAAAAAACTTTCGCCAATCTTCATTGGTGTCATAACATTTTTCAATGTAGAAACTATATTCACTAGCATCGCCAAGTTTTGGATAATTTGCTTGGTTATCTAGCCATTTCTGTATTTTATGATGAGTTGTATTTAGGGTTAGTTCTGAAAATTGAGGTTCTAATCCTGTGTTATTGGAAAGAAAAATACTGCGTTTCCACTCCCAAATACAAGCTTCCGCTGATGGAATACCTGAGCTAATTGATGCTCCTGCTCCAAGGAAGAATCCATACTTAATATCCTTGTTCAGCCCGATCTTACGAATGAATACGTCTTGCTCAAGAATCAAGTCAGCCATGGGGCGGGCCCCTTTCTCAATGAACGCTTGCAATTAATTATAGCTGATGAATATTTCTACGTTCCCAACCACTTCCCAGCCTCGCGCGCGAGGTTCGTCGCGGGTCCCTGCCGCGCGGTGCATGGAGGCAAAGACTCCAAAAATAATCTGCCATATTGTTTCGTCAACACACGGCGATCCAAAATGGCGACTACACCTCGGTCTGACGCGGTTCGGATCAAGCGCCCAAATCCCTGGCGGAATTTGAGGATGGCTTCGGGCAGGTAATATTGATTGAAAGAGTCTTCATAGATCTCTGAGCGCGCGGCGATCAATGGATCAGTAGGAACATCGAAGGGTAGTTTGGTGATGATGACCACAGAAAGTGACTCGCCAGGCACATCCACGCCCTCCCAGAAGGACTTGGTTCCTAATAGCACCGCACGTTCGGTGGCTTTGAACGACTCAAGCAAAGCATTCGGCGAAGCTCCATCGCCCTGTTCATAGACGTAAATGTCTTCGCGTGCGAGGGGTCCTGTGATATTCTGCGCGGTTTTCTTCAACGCAGCATAGGATGTGAACAGCACAAGCATCCGTCCGCCTGTGGCTTTGGCAGTGTTGAGGATGGTGCGGTCAAGGGTTTGTTGATAGCCATTGACATTCGGTTCAGGGATGTCGTTCGCGATATAGAGCAGCGCGGCGCTTTCGTAATCATATGGCGAGCCAAGCTGCATTTCATCTGCTTCGTCCGCGCCGAGGGTGTTGCGAAGATATTCAAATTCACCGTGCGCAGTCAAAGTGGCGGAGGTGAGAATCAATGATCGCTTTTCATGCCACAAATGTTTTTCAACCAATGATGCAACACTCAGGGGAGCGGCGTTCAACGATAATCTATTCCCATTCGGCTGGACTTCGATCCAATAGACCATGCCTTGTGCGGGCTTGCTGATCATGCCGGTGATGTTGGCTTCTGCTTCCATGAGTCGACGCGCGACATTGGCAATATCAGCGATGACATCTTCGAGCTCCTCATGCCCCTCAGCGTATAACTCTGTTGCGCCTTTATAGATTTCAGAAAGCGACGCGATCAACAGGCTCAATGTTTCATCGATCTCGTCCCAGGCAATCTCCACTTCCTCCCAGCCTGGCAACGTCCGCGTGGCGGGCAAAACACGCGCCTGCCAGTTGTAGTTGCTTTGCGGCTGACCTTCACGTTGCTGTTTCGCGAACTCACCCAGAATGTTATAGAACTCGCGGTTCATCTGCTCGATGCGGAACGTCATGTCGGTGGCGCGGCTGATTTTTTGTTGAAGCAGGCCGAAGTCCGCGGGGCGAAGCGCATCTTTTATCTCAGTGAGAAATCTCCCAAGCACACCTGTGTTCGACCCGCCGACTTCCTTCATCATGCGATCCATGTCAAATTGATTCAGCTTGAACGAAAGCGCGTTGGTCGTCGCTGATTCCAGATGATGGCCTTCGTCAATGATCAGATGCAAATACTCGGGCAGGACTTTGCTTCCTGTGGCGACATCCGATAAAAGCAGCGCGTGATTGACGACGAGCACATGTGCGGATTGCGACATGGTCTTCGCACGATGGAATGGACACGCGCCACCCGTGCGCTTGATACACGTTTCTGTTGTGCAGGCATCATCCTCCGCTGACATTCGCACCCAAACCTCGCGCTCGGTCGGACCTGTGAGATTTACCTCGTTTCGATCTCCGCTCTGGTTGTCCATCTGCCAGACCATCACCTTGGCGAGCACGCGCATTTCACCCGCGTTGCGCGGACCAAAGTGACGGAGATTTTCCAAGCGACGCGGGCAAAGATAATTCGAGCGGCCCTTCAATACAGAAAATCGAAAATCAAGATCAAGCGCCTGGCTGAGATTTGGGAGGTCACGTTGGATCAATTGATCCTGCAAGTTGATTGTGTTCGTTGAGACGACAACGCGCGTGTTGTTTCGTAAAGCAAATAACGCTGAAGGCACGAGATACGCGAAGCTTTTTCCCACACCGGTTCCGGCTTCGACCATCAAATGGCTTCCGTATGAAAGCGCGTTGGTCACCGCCCGAAGCATATCCACTTGTTCGGGTCGCTGTTCGAAGGAATTAAAAAATTGCGAGAATGGTCCGCCGTATTCAAGTACTGATGCGATTTCCTCCGCATCCAGCGGAACGGGATTTTCTGGATTATTGAGCGGCGGGAATTTGGACTCATCGAACCACGCGCCCGCGTCCTTCTTTTTGACTTTCTTCGACTGGACTCCCTCCTTTGCGCGCGTCCGTAGAATTTCCTGGAAGAACCAATATGCATCCCATTCAAGCGGCTCACTCAGGCGGACAATATCCGCCACCAGCTCGAGCGGCAGTTCGCGCGCCAACTCAAAGAAGCGATTGAGCGCAGCCATCGTGACCTTGGCATCATCGAGCGCACGGTGGGTGGCAGGTAATAAAATCCCCAATTGTTTTCCCAGAGAAGCCAGGTTATACCGGCTGGCAGTGGGCATCAATACGGATGCTAATTCGTATGTATCAATGACTTCGTTGTAATGAAGGATGCCCCCTTGCTTTTGCAAGAAGCCCAAATCAAAACGGACGCTATGCCCAACAACAGGCGCGTCTCCGACAAATTCCTCCAGTTCCCCTGCGATGTCGCGAAAGCGCGGCGCGTTGCGAACTTCCACATCGCTGATGCCGGTGAGTCCTGTGATAAATTCTGGAATGTGCCTGCCGGGGTTGATGAGGGATGACCACTCATCTTCCACGCGATGTCCTTTGAACCTTACTGCCCCAATTTCGATAATTGCATCGCGGTCTTCGTTTAATCCCGTCGTTTCAATGTCTATGGCTACGATTGAGTTCATAAAACAAGTGTATCATGAATTTTTCTCAAGCTTTCAGCGCCATCCGCGGCGCTGGTATGACTCGGGAACCGCCGTCCCATAGGGATGGGATGCAAAGGACAGTGGACTTGAGCAAATTTATTGCTCAATTAATCTATATACAAACCACTCTCCGAATTGGGCAACCTGTATATAGTTCTCTCCAAGGTATTGCACACCATTTCTGACAATTTCAGACCGCTTTTGTAGAGGCTCATAAAGTTTTTCTGTGAGTTGACTCCTTCCGCGCGTGTCAATGATCAGAACTGGTTTATTTTCCACGATTTGATTAAAATACTCTTCAAACATCGGCCGTCTTCCGAGGAGGGCAAGAGGGTATTGATATACGTACCGCGTGGGAGCTTCGCGCTGCGCCAGAAAATTTACTGCGCTTTCTGCGCCGATGACCAGAACTGTATCACTTTCATCTGTGTTTTTTCGGACGTAATCAATCACAGGTACGTAATCATTATTTGAAAGAGCGCGGACGTATTCAGGATAATATTTGATCTGTCCGAATTGAACGAATACCACAGCGGCCAATACCATTCCAGAAATCCATCTTTGAGCATTCTGAGAAGAAAAATGTGGGATTCTTCCAATGAGTAATGGCATCGTATAAATCAACACCCCGGTCAGGATTGCCATCACAGGCAGCGGCGTCAGGTAATAATGAAGTATCGAGCGACCTGAAATTGTGATCAGGATCACCTCAATGGGCAGATTTACGAGTGCGCTCAGGACCAGGGGATGGACTTCTATAAATATATTTTTTCGCTTTTGCCAAACGTAAACCAGTCCTGCCAGCCAGCCAAGGATGGTCAGATAGAGTACCCAGCCATTCTGCAAATATAAGAATCCTTTTAGGAACACAGGGATCAACCTTCTAATTCCTTCATGTTTCCCTATGTATATAAAATTATATAGGAAAGCCTGTTCCCAATAATCCATTAGAGCATTCTGGCTTGCAAAATATATAACGAATACAATTGATGGAATTAGCCATCCCGCTAACAGCGTTAGAAAATCCACGATGGGAGATTTCCGTTGGGAGAGTCGCAGTGCCAGCAGGATTAAGCCATAAAAGATCCATATTCCAATCGTTGTTTGTTTGAAGTTGAAGGCTAATCCGCCTAAAAGACCAATCCAGAACGAAGCACGGATGGGGAAGTCCTTTTTCCATGCACTGATAAACAACCAAAAACACAGAACCTGAAATAACAGCGCATACTCTTCAGTTACATTGCCCCTTTCGAGGATCGTCAATAAGCCCGATGCAAATATGATTGAACCACCCATGGCCGACAGTATGCCAAACTCTTTATCTAGTAATTTATACAGCAGAAAAAATGTGAAGAAAATAAGAATTGCCTGCAGTATCCAGATTCCCCAAAGAGAATTCGGAGTGAGCGACAATCCCAGCGAATCCACAACATAGATTAACGGAGGCTTGTGGTCCCACACGTCTTTGTAGGGAATATCTCCATTCAAGAATCGCCAGCCCACATAAAGGAAGACCCCCGAGTCTCGCGAAGGCAGGATCATATTATTAGGATTACTTGGATAAAGAGCAGTAATCGTTCCAATAATTGATATCAATATTGGAGCAACGATCTTCCGGATTTTTACATACTTACCGGCTGATTGGTCGGAGTCTGGACTCATCAAAAAACGTCCCGACAAAGCCTCTTGCTTTTCACTCGAGCAAGCTCTTTAATTGATTGATCCTCTCGGCCGGAAGTCTCTTTTCCTTCGCCTTTTGCCGTATGAATTCCTTGATCTGTTTTAGCTTCAGCACAGGGACAGGTGAATCCTCCACTTCAATTTCCACGTTCTCATGGGTGAAGACCATCAGCGCATTGATCTCGGGGATTTCGGATTCGTCCATGTGTTTATTCAGATATTTCCTAAGCGCATTGACTTCACCCTCAACCTCATAGTCGGGTCGTCCTAATCCCTCCTGCCCGAAGATGCGCATATAGCCTTGCATGAATCCACCGCCGCTGATGCGCCAGCGATTCTTTTTGAAGGTGACTTGTCCGCGCTGGTGATAGGGCAGGATTACCCACACTCCTGCAGGACCTACGAGCAAATGGGAAACAGGCGTTGTGTAGTGATACATCACAAACTCGTTTGGGAGGCCCTTGAGTCCAGCATCCAATTTTTCATCGGGGCGTGGACTGCGTCCATATTTGTTTCCCATGTACATACCGACCTGAGTCAGTGTAAAACCAATGATCAGCGCAGTAAGGGAAAAGGCAATTAACTCCGTTCTCGTGAACGAGATATACATTCCCAAGCCAAGAACTGCCATGGCGGCAAGGCTTGTCCAACTGCCGATCTTTGCGTTTCGTTTGATGCGTTGTTCGTTTTTGATGATTTTCATGAAGTTATCCTGCTGGTCGAGTAGTGCGAAGCACATATCGAGACCAGCAATTCTAGGTTTACTTGAAATCGGTGGTTTCGATATGCCCTTCGCAACAAGCGCTCAGGGCTACTCAACCACCGTGGCTTAAACTACTTCTTCAAACTTTCCTCAATTGCCAGTTTGATTGCATCCAACACTTTTGCCTCCGCGGCGTTCTTCGCCACGCGCACTGCGTTCTTCATCGCTAGCATATCCGAGCGGCCGTGACCGATGAATACGAGTCCGTTCACGCCGAGCAGGGGAGCCGCGCCTTCTTCGCTTGGGTCAAGCAGCTTGCGCACCTTTCTCATCGCTGGGCGGATGAGCGCTCCACCAACGATCGCCAGCGGACCTCCACCTCGAATCGATTCACGAATCTTCTCGATCAATAATTTTGCAACGGCTTCTGTTGATTTCAAGAATACATTGCCTGTAAACCCGTCTGTGACGGCTACATCCGCATGTCCATTGAAAATTTCCTTTCCTTCCACATTTCCGATGAAATTGAGTTTTGCGTTTGCCAGCAATGGATACGCGTCCTTGACGAGTTCACTTCCTTTCCCTGCCTCTTCGCCGTTTGAAATTAATCCGACTCTTGGATTCTTCACACCGCGCACTCGCTCTGCAAACACACTGCCCATAATCGCAAATTGCAAAAGGTTTTCAGGCTTGCAATCGGGGTTGGCACCGATATCAACTACACTGCAGATGCCTGTTGCAGTCGGAAATGGACCTGCCAACGCGGGACGATCCACGCCACGGATGCGGCCGAGTCTAAACAACGATGTCACCATTGCTGCGCCGGTATTGCCGGCGGTGACGAACGCGTCTGCTTCGCCGTTTTTGACCAGGTCAAGCCCAACAGCCATGGAATTCTGCGCTTCCTTGTGACGCGCTTTCATCACAAGGTCTTCACCTTTATCATGCATGGTCAGCATCTCAGGTGCGTTGATCACGCGGACGGGTAGATTCGCTCCGTTAGTGGAATCAAGTATCGGCTGAATCTTTGAAGCGTCGCCCGTGAGAATAATTTCCACTCCGTATTCGCGCGCCGCCATCACCGCGCCTTCCACATCCGGAGTCGGATAGTTGTCGCTTCCCATTGCGTCCACAACAATTTTGGTCATGCAGTCTCCTTGCTGCTTTTATCTTCCAGTGTGAAATAGAATGTTGAACCCTTGCCAGGCTCTGATTGTAACCAAATTTTTCCGTTGTGGACCTCAATGATCCGTTTGACAAACGCCAGGCCAAGGCCAGCGCCATCGGTGTTGGAATCCAGTTTGTTAAATAATTCAAATACTCTCTCTTGGTTTTCTTGTTCGATCCCAATTCCATTGTCGCGCACAAAAAAGATATGCTCGTCGTTCCTCTCTTCCATGCCGATCTCTATACACGGACTTTTTTGATCGCCCATGAATTTGATGCTATTCGTAATCAGGTTTTGGAGGACTTGTACAATACGCGCACGATCAACGTACACAATTGGCAAACCCGGTTCGACTCGTACTTCAATCTGTCGCGCGGCTAATAAGCCTTCAGCCTGCTCAAGCGCCTCCTGCACAATATCACCGAATGAAATATTGGATGGAGGATTCACAATGCGCCCAATCCTTGACAGGTCTAATATCTCATCCACAAATTTGCTCATTTTTTGAGCAGCGCCGTTGATCTGGGCGATGTTTCTCTCCAATCTTTCATGATTTCCCGCGCGAGCATCTTTTTCCAAATACCCCAGGAATCCCGCCATCGTAATCAGTGGTGTTTTCAAATCATGTGAAACCGTGATCGCAAAGCGGTTCAACTCCTGATTTTTCAATTTCAATTCATGAATAAGGGATTCGCGTTCCCTTTCTACTTTCTCGCGCGCTTCGATCTCCTGTTCAGCCCGCTCAAGGCTTTGAAGAATATTCCTGATCACAAGATGAACGGAGTTGCTGGCGATCAGGATGACGGCGATTGCGATAAAAAAATCCTGTGCATGGCTACTTGAGGGGTATATTGGATGATAGAACCCAAAAATATCGCCAAAAACCAGCCAGCCCAGGCACAGAATAATCAGCACTGTTAAATACGCAATGATCTTCCTTCGTAATATCAATCCCGCAATGATCAAGATAACAGGATAAGCCGTGACACCGATATCATAAATTCCGTTGCCAATGGAGGCCAGCCACGTGATCAGTAGAATCATGTTCACAGCAAGAATGGAACTTGGGAGAGAGATCATTCCGCGCCTGATAAGCCAAATGGAAATCAGGATCGGCAGGATGCCAATACTGATCACCAGGACTTGACGGTCGTTATTATTTAGCAGCCCGACAACGATCAGCGCCAGGAAAATTAAAAGAGATGATATTGCCGCCCAACTGATTGCAGCTGCAGTTTGCAATTCATTTCCATACAGATGCCTTCTTAAGTTCATGGCAAGCGGTTCTTTGTAGCCTGATTTATTATTCATCTCACTCCCATGAACATTTTGTGCTTCCAAATGCCTTGCTTGACAATGCGATGAACAAGATTATAATACGCCGTGCTCAAGCGCTGGTGCTGGAATTGGCAGACAGGCATGGTTGAGGGCCATGTGCCGCAAGGCGTGGAGGTTCAAGTCCTCTCCAGCGCACCAATTAGAAAAAATCCCCGCATGTTGTGGGGATTTTTGTTTTGGATAAGACTTATGCAAACCCTGAAGAAGCCCACTAATCCCGACTAATCTCTTTTGAATTCGTGAGGATTAGCGTAGATTGGCGGAATGAATGCCTTTTCTGCGTAAGTCCTGTTGGATTAAGCTTCGCTCAGGATGAACCTCAACTTGGCTCCGTTTAATTAGCAACGATCAAGCTGCAACAGGTCACTGCACCTTCTGCCTTTGCGAGTTCGTCTACGACCACCGGTTTGATCCTGTATCCGCGCGCCTCGAGTTTTGCGGCTGTCTTTGGAAAGGCTACTGGGAAGATGATCGAATCGTTAATCGGCAAACAATTTGCCGCGAATGGTTCACTCTCATCTACATAGATGAGATCAAAGCCCTCAAAGTTTTCCACATCCACCCATTTGCGGTTGATCAGCAAAGTTTGATCGTCTACGCGCGTGACGGCGGTTTTGAGATGCAGGCAGTCGTGCATCTCGACGCCTTGCGCTTCATAACCATATTTGCCAAGCAAATGGTTCATCTGTTCAACAGCCACAGTGTTGCTTCGCGTGGACATACCAACGTAGATATTTTTTCCCACTACCAATACATCACCACCATCCACTGTCGCTGGTGATTCAATAAGAACGAGTTCGCGGTATGGGCGAAGCGCGCGGGTGATGGATTCCGTTTCAGGTTTTCTCGAATCAGCCCCGGGCCTGGTAATGAGAGCTATCTCTGGCAAGACAACTGCTGTATCCTCCACAAAGACAGAGTCAGGCAGATCTGCTTCGGCGGGCAATTCCAAGACTGCACACCCTAGTTCCTTGAGCGCCTGCACGTAACCACGATGCTGCGATTGGGCGACATTTACATCAATGGGTAAGCGGTCAATATGTGTGATCTCACACTCGTTGAAGCGCGGGCTCACGTCGCGGGTGATGGCAAGGAGCATTAATTTTCCCCGGAACGATACCGGTCGATTAGCGCCTTGGTGCGCGGGTCCTTGGGGCGTGTGAACAGAGTTTTTGGCTTCGCATCTTCAATGATCTCACCATCTCCCATCACAAGGACACGATCTGCCACTTCGCGCGCAAATCCCATTTCATGCGTGACGACAAGCATGGTCATGCCATCTTTTGCCACCTTCTTCATCACGTTGAGCACTTCGCCAATCAACTCGGGATCAAGTGCTGAGGTTGGTTCATCGAAGAGCATAACCTTTGGCTGCATGGTGAGCGCGCGTGCAATTGCGACACGTTGTTTCTGTCCGCCTGAAAGCCGAAGTGGATACTCATCCTTTTTGAAGAGCATGCCCACACTATCCAGGTTTTCCTCAGCCAGTGAAATAGCTTTGTCTTTGTCCATGCCTTTGACAATGACAGGTCCTTCAATGACATTTTCCAGAACACTCATGTGAGGAAAGAGATTGAACTCCTGGAAGACCATACCAGTCTTCAATCGGATGTTATGTACCAATCCTCTATGTGCTTTTCCTTTTTCCCCGCCATCCACTTTGACTCCATCCACTTCAATGATGCCACTTGATGGCTCCTCAAGGAAATTAATGCAGCGGAGGAGTGTGCTCTTGCCTGAGCCGCTCCGTCCAATCAGGCAGACCACCTCGCGTTCCTTGACATCCAGGCTTATATCCTTCAAAACATGCAACCGCCCGAAGTATTTATCAAGGTTGGAGATTTTAACGATCGGCGTCATCTTAGCGATCCCCTCTCGCAAGACGTGCCTCCATCCGGTTTTGAAACGTGGTGAGAATAAGAGTCATCATCCAATAAAAAACCGCCGCGATAATTAGCGCCTCGAGGCTGTTGAACTCTGCCCGCCCAACCCGGGTTGCACGCCACATTACATCATGAACGAATCCTGTTGCCGAGACCAGTGCTGAGTCTTTTGTCATGGATATAAAGTCGTTGCCCATGGGTGGAATGGCAAAGCGCAGTGCTTGTGGCAGAACGATTCGTCGCATTGTTTGTGTTGGTGTCATTCCAATTGCGATTGCCGCTTCGCGTTGTCCTTTGCTTACCGAGGCAATCCCCGCGCGGAAAGTTTCACTCATGTAAGCGCCATAGTTAAGTCCCAAGGCAAGGACGCCAGCAATCAGTCCCGGCAAGACGATCCCCAGTTGCGGCAGAGCAAGGAAGAAGAAAAAGATTTGGAGAAATAGCGGTGTGCCGCGAATGAGCGAAACATAGAACGTACTTACAGCATAAACAGGTGGAATGGTTGAAAGCCGCCCAAGGGCCGCGAGCAGCGCAAGAATGATCGCCAATACAATGGAAAGTACTGAAATATTAAGTGTTTCCCCGATGCCTGATGCAATGAATAATGTGTTTCGCCGAATAAAATCTGTGTCAATCTGAATGGGCCCACTGAAAAGAAAAATAAGGAGTCCAAGAAGTACGATCCAGGTAATGACAACATTATTTCGAAACTGGCGAACTTTTCGTTGTTGTGCTTCATAAAGTAATTCAGCCTGTGACGTTCCTGCCTGGTTCATTGTTTGTACCTGGCTCATTGTTACCTGCCTTTACCGCTTGTCTCACGCATGTTCTATATGCGTAATAAGTAGACTTTTTGAATTGCTTTGTAAGCCACGCACAAGCGTCTAAACTTCAAGCTTACATTACGCATGTCAGACATGCGTGCGGCACTCTGTATGAAAATAAGGGAAGCGGCCCACATGCCGCTTCCCTTGAGCTACTGATTACTAGGTTAGTTCGGATCCTGTGTTAAGTCTATCTCGAACCATTTCATTGAAAGTTCTGTGAGGCGGCCATCAGCGTGCATGGCGTTGAAGAGATTATCCACTTCTGCGCGCAGGCTGTCGGTGGGCAGCGTGGAGGTTTTGTCAAATGCGGCTGCCAAATCCTCAGAAAAGACTGAACCGCCAACTTTTACAACAGGCATGCCAGCCGCGATGTTGGCGTCGACCACAGTACCCGAAGTTGAGTATGCAACGAAGTCCTCGCGACCAGATACGAGCGCTTCTGCGCAGAACTGATCTGTTTCAAGAGGGACAACGGTTATACCCTCAGGCGGGCTGGCATAAATCGAAGATGCAGGCAGACCAATATCGCCGCCAGAGAGCCAGGTTTCATAGGTGGTTGAAGCACCTGCGCAGACAGCTTGGCCCGCCAGTTGATCGAGTGAAGTAATGCCTGAGTCTGCGAGCGCAGCAACAACAGCTGGAGTATAGTAATAGGGCACGCTGAAATCAAGGATTTCCTGGCGCGCCGTGGTGATAGTCATCGAGCCAACGCTCACATCCCATTTGTCTGCCCAGGAGCCGGCAGTGATGGTTTCCCACGCGGGGGTGGCGAAGCAGGTTTCCACGCCGAGTTGATCCCCAATCGCAATTGCAACATCCACATCGAAGCCCTGCATTTCGGCGGAAGTCAGGGCATCAGACGGACACTTGGTATCGCCGGAGCGTGAACCTTCTGTATTCAGGAAAGACTGAGGTTCATAGTTCGGATCTGTCGACACCAAAATGTAGCCACGCGCTTTAATCGCGTCGAGCAGGTTATCTGCCTGAGGGGTAGTGGCGGCACAGGCGCTTAATACAAGTGCCACAGCCGCGAGCAGGCTTGCCAGGGTGTACAGTTTTTTCATGTTCTCCTCCACGAGAATAGAATGGTTTTTAAGCAATCATCGGATTGCCACGAGAGTAAAATGCGTATCTCGTTACCTAAGCATAGACTATTTTTAGTAATTGTGCAAGTGATTCATGATGCTCAATTTCAAATGGTAAAATAATTCATCCTATGCGGAGGTACGTATGACTGCCATCTTTCCCAGCGAAGAGTGGTTAGAGGGATTGGAAGCCAAACTTAATTCTGACCAGCGTTATGGTGCAATTGCCAAAAACTGGGAGGGCGATTTGTTTTTCTTTATCGAACCGGATGGCAACTTAAAAGAACGGCTCACGTTCTATCTGGACCTCTGGCATGGGAAGTGCCGAAAAGTGGAATACAAGCCTCAGCCTGAATCCTACCCAAACCCCACCTTTACGTTGACCGCGACCTATACAAATATCACTGCCGTTTTATCTGGCAATCTCAACCCCATGACTGCCATGATGACATCCAAGCTCAAAGTGAAAGGCAGTATGGGCTACATGATGCGTAATGTACCAACCGTATTGGATTTCGTCCGCTGCGCGCAGGAAGTGACGGAGGAGATTCTTTAGTATGTCATTGCGAGGAGCGTTCGTTGCGACGAAGCAATCTTCTCCCCAACTTGGGGATTGCTTCGTCGGGCTAACGCCCTCCTCGCAATGACGATTGTCGCTTATGCAACCCATCCTCAAAATAGATTTATCAACTGGTCAGACAGAAGAATACGGAATCCCTGAAAAATGGGAAAAGGATTTTCTGGGTGGTGCGTCGCTTGCCGCGCGGATTTTGTATTCATCTTTAACTCGCGAATTGGATCCGCTCTCGCCTGAGGCGCCTCTGCTCTTTATGATGGGACCCATGACCGGCACATCCGGTCCCACGACCGGACGCTTCGTCGTCTGCGGAAAAGGACCCGCCACTGGACTCTGGGCCGAATCCAACATTGGAGGATTCTGGGGGCCCGAGTTGCGCGCGGCTGGCTATGATGGATTGTGGATCACAGGCAAAGCCTTAGAGCCAGTGTATCTCTGGTTAAACGGAAGCAGGCTTGAGGTCCATAAGGCAGCGCATTTGTGGGGTCAGAATACATATACAACGCAGGATAGAGTCAAAGAAGAGATCGGTCAAAAATCCGCGCGAGTCTGTGTGATTGGACCGGCTGGGGAGAAGCAGGTTTTGTTTGCATCCATTATGTGTGATCATGGACGAATGGCCGGACGAACAGGCATGGGCGCGGTGATGGGCGCGAAAAATCTCAAAGCGATTGCGGTGCGTGGGACAAATGAAATCCCGGTGTTTGACCTGGCGAAGTACAAACCATTGCGATCGGAATCGAATCGTAGACTGAAGGATGATAACGAAGCCAAGATTCTTCGCGAGGTTGGCACAGGGGGTGCGGCGAATTATGCCGAGTACCTCGGCGCGATGCCGGTGAAATATTATTCGCGCGGTTCATTTGAAAACATTGATAGTATTTCCGGCGCAAAGATGACCGAAACAATTCTCGTTGGCAGGAGCGCCTGCCAGGGATGTGTGATTGCGTGTGGTCGTGTCGTAAATTTGAATGGAGATAAAACCAAGCGCAAAGGACCCGAGCATGAAACGATGGTTGGCTTTGGCGCGAATTTGTTGAACGATAATCTCGAAGCGATTGTTGATTTGGGCGAGTTATGCGATCGTTATGGCATGGATACGATCAGCACGAGCAACACGATTGGATTAGCTTTTCATTTATTCGAAAAAGGAATCATCACCGAAAAAGATACCGGTGGAATCGAATTGAAATGGGGCGATGTGGATGCAATTGAGGGACTTGTGCGTTTGATCGGGTCACGTGAAGGAATTGGCGACCTCATGGCGCAAGGCTCGCGTCGTTTCGCCGCGCATTTTGGCGCGGTAGAGGAAGCCGTACAAGTCAATGGACTGGAAGTCGCGTATCACGATCCGCGCGGTGTATCGGGAATGGCGTTATCCTATGCAACCAGCCCACGCGGCGCGTGTCATAATCAATCGGATTATTTCTTTGTGGATTGGGGTCACGCACAGGAGAGTTTGGGAATTGATTTTTACTCCCGTCACGCACAGGCAGAGAAAGCCGCCAATGTCGCAAAACATCAAGACTGGCGCACGGTGTTCAATGCAATCGTGATGTGCATCTTTGCGAATGTCGAACCTGAGATGCAAGTCAAGCTCATCAACGCCGCATGTGGGCTCGATTGGACAATTGAAGATATGACGAAAGCAGGTGAGCGCGCTTGGAATCTCAAGCGTGCCATCAACAATCGCATGGGCTTAACGCGTGCAAACGATAAATTGCCAAAGGCATTACTTGAACCATTTCCCGATGGCGGCTCGGCTGGGTTCGTTCTTGATTTTGAGGGGATGTTATCTGCCTACTATGAAGCGCGCGGCTGGGATTTGGAAACCGGCAAGCCTTCGCGTGAGAAACTGATGGAATTGGGTTTGGAGGATATTGCGAAGGATTTGTGGGACTAACATCGACTGGACGTAGTGCTGGGCGCTGGTAGACTGCGACAACACGCCTGCGACTTGCCGAGCACTTGGCCTATGAAAGCGGGTTCACCATTGCGACTTATTTCGCTTGACCGCTGACAAGTCAAGCTGGGCCTGAGCAGTAAATCTTTACAAAAAATTTCCTGTATGCCATGCCATAAACAAATTATGACGAGGTTCTCGTTTCTAATCATCAAAACGTCGTTTAATTAAGCGGGACAATATAAAAATGAAAAATAAGAAGGGTAAGCCAACGCAAGCAAGGACGTTGAATGAGAAAGTGCGTCTGCCTTCGGCGAACAAAAAAGAAAGAAGGGGCGAAGGATACTCACAATATATTCGCACAAAACCTAATCCATCCATTTCTACTTGTGGATTTTGGCAGGTAATAATTGCAACAAACCAATAAAGGCTAATAAGAATTAATGCAGCAACACCTAGAGAAAGTGTGCATGCAAAGGTTGTCAGAACCTAAGCTCAAGCCGCCGTCCTCGGCGGCGTTTTTCAGGTAAATCCTGCGCCGAGGACGGCGCAGGGAGCAACTGCCTGA
>JAKEFL010000091.1 GCA_022616105.1 Anaerolineae bacterium
GAAGACTTAGATGAACCGTTTGAAGGGACATGGAGAATTGGCCCGGAATCATGGGAGCAACTTCATAAAGATATATCAGAGGCCCTTGAAAGTCTTAAAAAGGATAAACCTGGAATTATCCTTACGGAAAAGAAGTCAAGTCGCGTGAAGAGAAAATAACTGGATAAATTCCATCAGATCTCCATTCTTATTATCCCAATCTTTTGTCTGTTATCCCACCGTTCCGCTCATCACAAACCGATTCACGCCTCCAAAGCGATACTTGTATTCCTCATCCCCGAGCATGAAATCGAATTCGTAGTGTTTTTCTGAGACCCGCGTAATTTTCAAAAATTCCGATGGTGGAGTATAATGGATTCATGAAAATCCAGCGGTTACTACTCTCTGAGATCCAGAAATCCATCCTGCCGGGCAAAGTGCTTGTGCTCTATGGACCCCGACAGGTGGGAAAAACGACCCTCGCAAAGGACTTGATGGATTCGGTCAGCCTGCGAACGCGTTTTGTAAATGCAGACGAATTGATCTACCGCGAGGCGCTTGCCAGCCAGGATCTCAAGACACTGGATGAAGTCCTCGGCGATGCGGAACTGCTCATCATTGATGAAGCCCAGCGTGTGCCGGAGATCGGCTTGAATCTCAAGATATTGATTGATAACCATCCGGACACTGCCTTCCTTGCAACGGGTTCAGCCTCTTTTGACCTTGCCAACAAGATCAGTGAGCCGCTCACGGGCCGCAAGTTGACCTTCACGCTGTATCCCCTCAGCTATCCAGAAATTCGCGGGGCAATGGGCGCCTTGGAGGCGCGCGCCCATCTGGAACGCTGGCTGGTGTGGGGCGGATACCCTGCCATTCTCACAACGGATGATCCCGTTTTGCGTGAAAGGCTGCTTGGTGAACTGGTTGGCGCTTATCTCTACCGCGACATGCTCGAACTGGAAGGTGTGCGGAGGCCCGAGAAAATCGTTGACCTTTTGCGCCTGCTGGCATTTCAGATTGGGCAGGAAGTGTCGCTGTCGGAATTGGGGACTGGTCTCAGCCTGAATCGCGAAACGGTGGATCGTTATCTCGATTTGCTCGAAAAAGTATTTGTCATTTTTCGGGTTGGTGGATTCTCGCGCAACCTGCGCAAGGAGGTAACCAAAAACCCGCGCTATTACTTTTACGATAACAGTGTGCGCAATAGCTTGATCCAGAATCTAAATCCGCTCGCCGTGCGCAATGATATCGGACAGTTATGGGAAAACTTTCTAATGGTGGAACGCCGCAAAGCGAATCAACTCGCAGGGCGCTCGGTCAATGCTTATTTCTGGCGCACGTATGATCAGAAGGAAATAGATTACATCGAAGAACACGGCGGGCAATTACATGCCTTTGAATTCAAATGGCAGCAGGCTGAAATGAGGAAATCTGTTCGGCAGGCGTTTCTCAATGCCTATCCTGATGCGAGGCTGGAAACAATCACCCGCGCTAATTTTGAACAATTCACTGGATAGCATTTTATTTCTTCGCCGCGCATGAAGTCGGATGTATAGCGTTCGTTTTCGCAAGTGATCTTACAGCTTTACCACCCTCTCCCTCATTACATACCGATTTACCCCTCCAAAGCGATACTTATATTCCTCATCGCCGCGCATGAAATCGAATTCGTAACGGTTGTTTTCGCAGCACCATTGAATCGTGTGCGCGAGCAAGACCCAGCCCGGGGAAAGTTCCATGTGTTCGCGGCTGACGCCAGAGTTGTAGCCCCATAATTTGTTTTTGTAATCGAAGTTAAGCGACGCTGCGACTTTGATGCCGCCGATTTCCAGAAAAGCCAGCCAGAGATAACCCTGCTCGAACGCAGTGCGGATGGTGACGGTCATTTGTTCGCGCATGAACGGTGTGAGGAAGTTTGCTTTGTTAGGATCCTGGGTCATAAGATGGAAGAAAGCATCGATCTCTGATTCGATATCTGCATTTTTATCAACGATAATAAAACGAACATTCAAATCCGATTCCGCGGCTCTACGCAGCTTGCGGCGGATTTCATGCCGCTGTTTTTTATCCAGGCGCGAGAGGTATTCCTCAAATGATCCGTCCAGTGGGATGCGCGGCGTGGGACGATAGATCTCTGCGTGATAATCCCAGCCGCGTTTGGCAAATTCCTCCTGAAGGGCTGCGCGCGTGGGTGAGGAATCAGGGATGTTATACCAATCAATGACAGTCCAACGATCGCCAAGGGAAGAAACGAGAAAATCCAGAAGTCCAGATAAGAAGTGCGATACATTCTGTTCACGGACGATCAAATCCAGATAATCAGAAACTTCAATACTGCCGACAAGCATCAGCGCTTGATGACCTTCATGTTCCGCGATGAATAACGGAGCAATACCGGTCAACTGATCATTTTCGCTGGCTGAAACCAAAACGAGCATGGGCGGGATCGCCCCGCCCCTATCTGTCCATTCGCCGCCACCGAGAGTCTTCCACCATTCGTTGAGATATTCATATCGCGAGAATGGTGTATCCGCAATGCTTTGTCCGACGAGTGCATTCCATATCGAGGGATCAATTTCAGAGAAGTCGTTGTGTAATTTGAAATTCATAAACGATTCACCGCGAAGACGCCAAGATCGCGAAGGTTCTTTCTTCTTTCCTCTTTCTTGGCGGTCTTCTTTTCTCACCTGCATGATTTGCTTAGCAAATCACATGCGGTGCAAGTGTCGCGGTTAGTTTCCCTTCAAGATTATGTAGCCGTCAAATTTGGCTCATTAGGAGTTGCCGTGATACAACGGTATATCTGGCCGCGCGACGTAAAGCGACATTAATGTCGCTCTACATTTGGCGGCGCGTCACGGCGATTCCCAGAGAGTCTCAAATTTTACCAGTATAATGATGATAACTTTTTGGTACTTCTTACGCTGTGGCGACATTTGATCTAAACATTCTCCCCATTCATAGAATCAACGGACAGGAATCAGACACATTGCCTGGCTTGCTGGCTGTCACGCCGCCGCGCAACGCGGCGCGCGGGCGTGAAAAAGACAGCCTGATTTTGTATCTCATGTTCACAGGCAATGTTACTCTTTCCACTGCTGAACTCCAGCAATTGAAGGAGAATGCAGCAGCGTCCTTCTATCAATCAGCAGGCTCACTCACCTCTGCCATGCGTAAAGCAGCAGAGAGCATCAACGCCTCGCTGCTTCAACGCAATCTGTCCACGACGGGCCGCGGGCAATATGCGCTGGCTTTCCTTGTCCTTGCCTCGGTGCGCGACGCGCCCGGCGCGCAATGCACCTTATTGCTGAGCGGACCCACGCACGCGGTTTGGGTCAGCGAGGGAAGGTCGCGTCACATCCATGATGTTGCACTTTCTGGCAAGGGACTCGGATCAAGCCAGAGCATCCAAACGTATCTTTCGCAGGTCGACTTGCATCCACAGGATTTGCTTGTGTTGTGCGGAAAATTCCCGAAGGATTGGGAAGCGGATCTGCTCAATGAACGTCCACCAGCCTCACTGGATGGAGGCTATCGCAAACTGACATTCACAAAAGGCGACTTGCACGCGGCATTGATCCAGGTGCAAAGCGGACAGGGTGTGATCACGATCATGCGGCCGGACTTCAACGCGTTGCATCGTTCTTCGGAAAAGCTCGAGCCTGTTCCCGTTGCCGAAGAAATTGAACCGCGACACTTGCACCGTACGCAAGTGCAGGTGAGTAGCGAAGTCCGCGAAGAGCAAAGTGAACATGAAGAACTTAATTTTCGTTCGCGCCCTTCCAACCTTCGCGGTGAAGAAGCCGAGTCTCCAATTACAGAAGAACAACTTGATGCATTGGCAGATTTTGCCGCGCACATCGTACAGCCATCCGCATACGCGATCCCTCCGCAGCCAGAAACGATAATCCCTTTGCCAGAAGAAGTGCATGAGACAACATCTGCACCGCGTGGATTCCCGTCATCGATTCCAAGAACAAAACCTCTCGAATCAAAAGTTGAATTGGAAGGTGTAGCTTCTGCCTCTACATCATCTCCCTCAACCCTGGGAGAGATAGGAGAGAGGGATAAACCCAGCGCACATGCCGAAGCGGCGCGTCAGATGGCAAAAGCCATGGTAGGCGGAATCCAGTCCGGGCGGCGCGTGAACGAACGCGTCAGGAAAGTCCTGGAGAAGTTTATCCCGCGCCTGCTTCCAACGATGAGTTCCAAAAAACCGCTTGTCATGCCAACTTATGCAATGGTCTTTATCGCAGTTGTGATTCCAGTATTGGTTGTGACTGTGGCAAGCGTGGTCTATCTGCGTTTTGGACAAAGCATTCAATATGATGAGTTATATCGTCAGGCGCTCAACGCGCGTGCACAAGCTGAGAGCGCGACAGAACCCGTGCGCCAGCGCGATGAATGGAAGAGGGTGTTGGATTTACTCGATAGCGCCGATAACTATCGTCAAACAGATGAATCAAAATTATTACGCTCGGAAGCGCAATCTAAATATGACAACTTGATGGGAGTCGTCCGACTCGAATTCAGCCCTGCGTTCACTGGCGGGCTTGGTGGTTCAACCCAGATCAGTCGCATGGCTGCGAGCGAAAGCGACTTATACATGCTCGATGCTGAACGCGGGGACATTCTGCATGCATCATTTACCGGCAGAAGTCTTCAACTGGATAGCACCTTCAACTGTCAGCCGGGTACCTATGCAGGTTATCAGGTTGGCACCCTGGTGGATTTGCTCGCTTTGCCGAAAGTCAACGCGGTTGGGGCAACGGTGCTTGGCATAGACCCAAATGGAAATCTGTTATATTGCTCGCCCGGTCAGGTGCCTCAAGCCATTCCTCTCCCAGACCTCCCCAATACCAACTGGGGACGCATCACTGCCTTTGTTTTGGATAACGGCAATCTGTATGTCCTCGATGCAACCTCGCGCTCGGTGTGGGTTTTTATTGGCAAGGACAGTACATTTATTGACACACCCTATTTCTATTTCAGCAATCAGATTCCCAACATTGATAATGCCATTGATCTCGCTGTGAGTGGCGACGATC
>JAKEFL010000092.1 GCA_022616105.1 Anaerolineae bacterium
GATTTTACACGAGGAACAAGCATCAGGTATGAAAGTCAGAGAACGACTTATTGTATAAGACATTTCATCATTTGTTAAAGTAGTGATCGGAAAGTATTTTTAGAAAGTCTGCTCTTGGTGGTGTCCTCGCCGCCGAGGACGGCGGCTTGAGCAAACTGTGTAATTATGGGGCTTTCCCTACTCCACTTATCTGCTGAACTTCATGAAATCTCGCGAATTCAGCAAATTACTTCGCGAGTGCCGTAACTTCTGACAAAGGATAGGGTTGAAAAAATAGAGGCAACAGATTGCCTAGGTTACGCTGCTTTTGAGTGCGTAACAATTGTATATTGTCTTCGTATCTTATTTTAAGCAGATACCCTTTCTGCCAAAGTAAGAACAGACAATTCCGTACCCTAATTTCTATGGAGGTAGATATGGTGGATTTCATAGCAGGATCATCTTTGGCGCCATTGCCGGATGGCTCGCAAGCATCATCATGGGAACGAACCGCCAAATGGGAGCTCTTGCTAACATCGTCGTGGGCATCCTTGGCGCCTTCATCGGCGGCTTTCTGATGACCAACGTCTTCGGCGTACAGGGAGTCACAGGTTTCAACATTACCAGCCTGCTCGTCGCCATTGGAGGCGCGGTCGTCCTGCTCTTCCTGGTAGGCATGGTCCGTCGCCGCTGATCACTGACATGGGATCAGATCATCATAGAAAAGAGCCGCTCACTTTAGGATGCGCGGCTCTTTGAATTTGAAGACAAATTTAATCGATCCATTTTAACTATTATCCCTACGGACATGCACTGACATTTTGTATAGCTTCCTGAATCCGCTCTATTCGACGCTCCGGGTTGGGGTGTGTACTAAAGAATTCGGGAGGCTCATTTCCCTGGCTTGCTTCATCTAGCACCTGCATCACGCTGATCAATTCTTCCGGGTTGTATCCCGCGTCGTTGATGAAACAGACCTTCATCGCCAACCGGAATACATCTGGAATTTTTAACTTCTAATTGTTGTTAAAGAATCTCGGTTCCCTATTTGGGCTTCATGGGAGGCGAGATTCTTTTATAATTCCCATATGCCCACCCTCCTCATCCTATCCTCTGATGCAGATGAATACACGCGTCTTATCGAATCAGCCAATTTACCAAATCTAAAATTTACCTCTGATCCAAAGGACTGTGACATCGTTCTCGGCGAGCCGCGATTGATTCGGAATACGCTTCCGCTTCTCTCTACCCCGAAGTGGATTCAAGCCATCTACGCGGGAGTCGAATCTTTGATGGATTCCGCTCTACGCCGTGACTACGTCCTTACCAACGCGCGCGGCGTGTTTGGCGAGTTAATGTCCGAGTATGTGTTCGGTTATTTGCTTTTCCATGAGAAGAAAATCCTTGAACGCATCCGCGCACAGGAATCAAAGCAATGGCAGCGCCCGCAATCAGGAGTCTTACGCGGCAAGACAATTGGCTTGCTCGGCGTGGGTTCCATTGGTGCATATCTTGCGTCCACGGCAAAACACTTTGGTATGTCCGTGCGCGGCTTTACACAAGAAAGCGAATCTTTTGCAGATGTGGATGTTTATTATCACCATCCGGATATATTGAAGTTTGTCCAAGGATTGGATTATCTTGTAACTGTTTTACCCAGAACAAAAGACACAAACAAAATCGTGGATGCAAATCTGCTTAACGCTCTCCCATCTCATGCCATCTTTATCAACGTTGGGCGCGGAAATGCAGTGGACGAACCTGCATTGGTCGTAGCATTGAATGAAGGCAAAATCGCCGCAGCTGTGCTGGATGTCTTTGCCGAAGAACCACTCCCGCAAGACCATCCGTTCTGGACGACACCGAATCTGCTGATGACGTTTCATACGTCTGCGATCAGTTATCCAGAAAATATCACAAAGCTCTTTGTTGAAAATTACCATCTTTACATCGAGGATAAGCCGCTTAAGTATCAAGTTGATTTTGAAAAAGGTTATTAGCCACTGAGTCACGGAGACGCCAAGGCGTAAGTCGGATTGGCAATCCGACTTACATCGTACTAGCCTCCAGGATTAATTTTTTCTCTCCGCGACTCCGCGTCTCTGTGGCAATATGTTGAGACAACATGCCCCCCACTCTAAATGAAATCCGTGAAGCCGCGAAAAGAATTAAACCCTACGCACATCGCACACCTGTATTGACAAACGAAAGCCTGAATAGGCTTGTCAATGCGCAGGTCTATCTCAAATGCGAGAACTTTCAAAAGGTCGGTGCGTTCAAGTTTCGCGGCGCGTGTAATGCGGTATTTTCATTAAGTGATGAAGAAGCCTCTTATGGTGTATCCACACATTCATCAGGAAATCACGCGCAGGCATTGGCACTTGCGGCGAAACTGCGCGGTGTCCCTGCGTATATCGTCATGCCGGAGAACGCGCCCAAGGTCAAGAAAGAGGCGGTGGCAGGGTATGGAGGGCGAATCACGTATTGCAAACCGACTCTTGAAGCAAGAGAATCCACGCTTGCCCATATCGCACAAGAGACTGGCTCGACTGTCATCCATCCATACGACAATGAACGTGTCATTGCGGGGCAAGGCACGGCAGCTTTGGAATTGCTGGAAGATGTACCAGATCTGGATGTAATGATCGCACCTGTTGGCGGCGGCGGATTATTAAGCGGAACAGCCATTGCCTCGACAGAAATGAAAAAAGGAATCCGCGTCATCGCGGGCGAACCTGAAATGGCCGATGATGCGTTTCGAGCAATGAAAGCAGGAGAGATCATTCCATCCGTAAATCCGCAAACGATTGCGGATGGTTTATTGACTTCGCTGGGAAGAATTACTTTTCCGATCATTCAAGGACATGTCGAACAAATTGTCACTGTTAGTGAATCTGCAATTATCGAATCAATGAAATTCGTGTGGGAACGCGCGAAGATCGTAATCGAACCTTCTGCTGCCGTCGCGATTGGCGTGCTGTGGGAAAAGAAAATTGATTTGAGTGGATCAAAAGTGGGCTTGATATTGAGCGGCGGAAATGTAGATCTGGAAAAACTTCCCTGGCAACTTTAGGCTTGACAATACATGACAGTTGCGCGTTACAATTAATCCAGATCTTTTGCCTGCATCATCTTCGAGGAGCCAAAAATGGACGAAAACTCACCGCTTGAAGAAAGACTTCCATACCAAACGCGTCCACTTTTCTTTCCAAATGGAGCCAGCGTGGAAGAGTTCATCATTCCCGATGAGGACAAAGAGCTGGTCCTCGAACAGCTCTATCCATTTTCGCCCATCCCAAAATTAACAGATGTTCTTTACGATTTGCACGCCGACAAAACATTTGTCGTCAAAGATTTCCGTGTGACCTGGGAACACGGTATGAATTATCTCGTTAGCCCGTATTACGCTGAAAGCGGTGGCACAGTCATTGATTGGGTGGATGAAGATTGGGCAAACGAGGAAAGCGATGAAGAGGATTTTGATGAAGATTTGGATGATGGCAAAGATAATGAATCGCCATTCTAAATCAACATCACTTCTACCATTTCGCCCGCAGATAGACCAGTTGCGTCAGCGTGGATTTTGAGGAGTCCATCAGCTGATGCCAGAGTAAAGATCAAATTGCTTTTGCCGAAAATGGGTTCGGCAAGGATTTCTCCCTCACCCCTGCGCCCCTCTCCCGGCGGGAGAGGGGATGGGGGTGAGGGGAGAAGCCTAACAGGCCACCAATCTTCACGACCTGCTTGAGAGGGTAAATTCACAGTTAAGCGCGCATGCAAAGTCGCTTTGGGTCTTGGCAGTGCACCTAACAGCCTTTCAATAATCGGAAGGACAAATAAATATCCATTCACCAACGCGCTGACGGGATTGCCAGGCAGTCCAATTACTGCTTTGCCATTGCACACACCCAGAATTGTCGGCTTGCCAGGGCGCGTGTTGATCCCATGCACCAAGACACCAGGCGTGCCCAGCGAACGAATCGCATCAGCTGTCATATCGCGTGTGGAGGCAGATGAACCAGCAGTAATGAGGACCAGATCACATTCATCAAGTGCTTTTGCCGCCGCGCCTTTCAAGGCATCAAACTGATCAGTGATAATTCCATATCGTTTTGCCAGGCCTCCGCTTTTTTCAACAAGAGCGCTCAATGTGTATGAATTTACGTCGCGCACCTGGCCTGGCCGCGGTGTTTGTTCTGGGTTTATTACTTCATCGCCTGTGGATATCAATCCGACGCGTATCTTGTTCGCAACACGAACGGATGTGATTCCCAATGCCAACAACCCGCCAATTTCAGCGGGACGAATCAGACTCCCTTTGGGCTGCACCAATTGTCCTTGAGCCACGTCCTCCCCGACGCGTATGACATTCTCACCATCGGCGACCGCGCGGAAGATTTCGATTTCATCCAACCCCGCGAAGGTTTTTGAACCTTCGCGGGGTTCATTCGTTCGTTGTGTATATTCCAACATCACCACTGCATCCGCGCCATTCGGCAACATTCCACCTGTGTGAATCAACGCGCATTGACCAGATTTCAGTTCAAACGCGGGCGAATCTCCCATTGGGACTTCACCGATCAATGTCAAATATGCGGGCAATGAATCAGATGCGCCGAATGTATCCTGCGCGCGGACAGCGTAGCCATCCACAGTTGTGCGTTGGAAATCGGGCAAGGGGTGCGGCGCGATGATGGCTTCCGCGAGGATGCGGCCCAAAGAGGAGGAAACGTCTATTAATTCAGAATCAATTCTTGGCGGGGGAAGATGCGATATCAATAGATCACGCGCTTCATCGGGAGGGAGAAGGGTCAGAAATTCGGGCATGTGGAAAGTAGACAGGCAGACAAGCGGTAGTTAGCGAAGCCAGAAAGTCAGTGTCAACATGTAGGTAGTCAGTCCGAACGTGGCAAGAGCAGTAACTGAGAGGAGAGTCCAGTTCGTCGGTGCGCCGAGGGAAATGTTTCGGAGTTGAAGGATTTGAAAGAGAGCGAAGGGAATAGTGAGAAAGACGCGCCAGATGAGTGAAAGGGAAATACCAAATGCAGGTGAGGCTGCAAAAAGCACATAGGCAAGCAAAACAAAAAGATGATGCAATGGTACAACGCGCTCCCAGCCAAGCCGTGTGAGAAAGGTGACCCGGTTATATTTGCGATCAGATGCGAAAGACGGAAAGCCCATCACAATGAAATATGTGAAAGCCAGAAATGTAAGTGGAATAGTGAGCGTGAGGAAGTTGTGAGTCTCGCCTGATTGAAGGATAAATGCAATGGATGGAAAAACATATGCCAATTGCGTTGCAAGCAGGAATTCGCCGAAGCCACGATTGCGGAACACAGGAAGGGAATAGCCAAGAATAAGCAGCAGAGATAATAAAAGAAAGACACTTGCACCTGACGCAAGTGCAGGTGAGAAAGAAGAAAGAGGCAAATGGTTATTGGCAAATAGAAGATATGCAATGAATGCAATCACAGCCAAAGATGCGGTTGAAATATAAAGTGCATTGTTGCGCAGGGTTTGACGTGCTGTGCGCGTTTCGTCTTCGAGAAGCGGCTCGGCATCGAGGCGAAAGACCTCTGACAATAGACTCATGCTCAGTTGCGCTAAAAGGATCGCTGCAAGTCCCAACCAAAAGGAATTCGCGTTGAAAGGATTACCCAGGTAATTGGCAATACTTGCGCCGAGGAAATAGGTTAGCGCGGCGAGAATGAGGTGAAGAGGATGAATGAGGCGGAGCATTAGTAAATTGTAATTGAGAGAAGAGACTGGAGATTAAAGATTGGTGAATGAAAGACACTTGCACCGGACGTGATTTGCTTGGCAAATCATGCAGGTGAGAAAGAGGAAAGAATTGTTTGATTGTAATCCGCTGGTTGAGACGCAAGCAGTCGAAACCAACACGCTATTGTAAATGAAAAATTTGCACCAAACTGGTGGTTTCGACACCTGCACTGCACCGAACACCGCGTTGTGCAAGTGTACACCGCATTGCGGCTACTCAACCACCAGAGTTATTTATTTTGAAATGTATTCTTCCAACCTCTCAACAGCCTGTGGAAGATTCTTTCGTCCAAGGCCCAGGCGAAAGTGATTTCTCGAATAATCATACATCGAACCCGGTAAGAGCAGGACGCCTGCTTTTCTAACAAGGTCATCACAAAAGTCTTCGACATTGCCTTTCAACAGACGAGGGTATCCCATGGAACCTGCTTGTGGGCGAATCCATGAAAATAAATCAGCGCGGCGGGCAAAAAGATCATCTATCACACTGAGGTTTGCTTTGATGATATCAAGGTTTCTTTGTGCTAACTTTTGTCGATTCCGCATCGCGACCTCGGCAAGGAATTCACTCGGCGCAGAGTTGCAGATCGTGGTGTAATCTTTTAGTGATGCCATAGCCTCGTAAATCTTTTTGTTCCTTGTAGCAATCCATCCGATGCGCAGCCCGGCCAGTCCATACGTTTTGGATGTGCCTCCAAGCGAAACTGCATGATCGCTTAAATCACATGCAGCAGGGAGACGATGCGTGGGATCAAATTCTGATTCACGATAGACTTCATCGGAAAACAAGAGTAAATTTCTCTCCTGCGCGAATTTATGGATAGCATCGTAATCTGCTCGGGACATTAAATAGCCGGTCGGGTTATTTGGTGTGTTGATGATGATGGCTTTGGTGTTAGTGCGCATGAGGTGACGAAGCTCATCCAAATCGAGCGCCCAATGATTCTCTTCACGCGCCCGCCAAGGACTGACGTCACACCCAGCAGCGCGGGCTACCTCGGCTAAAGATTGATACCCTGGTGAGTGGACGATGACATGGTCGCCTTTTTTGAAGGCAGCAAACATGAAGAGATATATCGCCTCTTCAGCTCCTGAATGAACGAGAATGTTTTCGGGTGGAATCGTTTCATAAACTTTGGAAATTTCTCTCCGCAGCGCGGGGCTTCCCTGCGATTCGGTATAACCCAACCACACTTGCTGGAATTTTTGTGCCGCGCCTTCTTCCAATGCAAGTAAATCAGCAATTGTCATGGCTTCGCAGTCAGATGAGCAGAGTAGGAATTCGGCGGTAAATTCGTATTTGGCAAAGTAGCGTTCGAGTTTGAAGGGAGGGAGATTCATGAAGACCTTTCTGTCATTGCGAGCGAGCGTTCTTAAGCGAGCGAAGCAATCTCCAACTTAATTCGGGGATTGCTTCGTCGGGCTAGCGCCCTCCTCGCAATGACGAACTATTTCAAGACTTTCTTCATATCACGATAATGGGTTTGATTATGGATATACAACATCTTTATCATTTCTCTGATTGTTGTTAGGCCGAGAAAAGGATGGCGACCTCGAATCTCCAAATCAGGTTCAGATAACCCAGAAGTCCATGCAATTGATTCAGCGCGCACCGATTTATATTGTTCAAGCAATTCCTCTGGACTTAACTCTTTGGTTCTTGCCTGCATGCTGGCATTGTAGCGATCAATGGAAAAAGCTACTGATGACCCTTCCCCGCCCTGACGAATCTGCTCGAAAAGTTTTATCAGGCCGCGCTCAGACGTGACAAGATGGGATAACACGTTGCGAATCGTCCATGTCGCGCCTTCAGTGTAAACCTCCGCGTTCCAGTGGCTATCTGTAAACGCAGAGAATATGCCATATATTTTTTCGCCTTCTGATTTTAGTTTTTCTGCAAGCTCCGTGATTTCGGACATGATGTGCTCCAGTTAAGCGCGCTTCGTCTTCGGACTACCGCCTCCGCTCAGCGCGACAAATCAGACTAACGAGTATCCACCATCGACGACAATGGTCTGTCCAGTAATATACTCGTTCTTCAATAAAAATTCGAGTGCGGAGGCAATCTCTTCGGTTCGCGCGGGACGTTTGAGCGGAACTCGTTTTATCAGCCTCTCCCACTCTTCAGGTGGGACGATGTCTGATTGCAAAACAAAGCCCGGCGCAATGGCGTTGACGCGGATGTTTGGTGCGAGGGCGCGCGCAAGAATTCGAGTGAGGGATTCCAGCGCGGCTTTGCTGACCGTATACGAAGGATAACGACTCCAAGCTTTCTGCGCACCCATATCCGTGATGTTTACGATCAGCCCACCATTGGTCATTTTTTTTGAGGCGGATTGCGCCAAGAGGAACGGAGCGCGGAGATTCAGATCGAGTGATGTATCCCAGTTTTCGATGGAAAGCGCATCAACATTTCCACCGGGCATAAACGCGGCAGAGTTGACCAGCACATCGAGAGATTCGAGATTGGAGATTAGAGATTCGATTTGCGGGGGGTCGGTGAGGTCGGCCTGGGCTGAGATAACGCGGCTTCCGAGGGATTCAATTTCAGTCTGAGTCTGAAGCGCTTCATTTTCCGCAGAATGATAATGAAGAAGAATGTCATATCCCAAACGCGCGAGAGTCAACGCAAAAGTTTTTCCGAGTCTGTGTGCCGCGCCAGTCACAAGGGCGAGAGGGGACATGAAGAGATTGTAATAGGTAAACAGGGAAACAGGTAGACATGTAAACAGGTTGAACGTGTCCGCCTGCGCGTGTTTACTTGTCTACTTGTATACGTATACTTATCCCCTAAAATAATTTGAAATGAAGAACCAGATATTCTCGGGGCGTTCTGCGAGGCGGCGCATGAAGTATGGATACCATTGCGAACCATACGGAACGTAGACCCGCACAGGATAGCCATCTTTCACCAACTGTTCCTGCAAATCGCGGCGGATGCCATATAGCATTTGAAACTCGATTGCATTTTTCGGGAGACCCACTTTTTCGGCATACTGTTTTGCGAAACCAATTCGCTTTTCATCATGCGAGGCAATCGCAATGATTGGCGGAACTCGCCCATCTTGGCTGATGGTATTCCCATCCATCTGGAGTGCGGCATCTATCATGATCTTAGTCAACAAGTCATAGTTTGCATCTGTATCGGCTTTCTTCGGATAAGCCTTGTCTGGCGGTTCATTGTATGCACCTTTAACAAGCCGAAGACGTGTTCCTTCTTCAAGCAATTTGCGCGTATCTTCCTCTGCGCGAAAGAGATAGGCTTGCATCACCAATCCTAAGTTGCTCTGATCAAAACCCCTCTCCAGCATGGATTTATAGAGTGAAATCGTGATGTCAGTGTATGGCGTGTCTTCCATATCCACACGAAGGAAGTTCCCGCAATTTTTCACGTGTTCAAGGATTTGAACCAAATTTTGCTGGCAGATGCGTTCATCAAGACCAATGCCAATCTGTGTCAACTTGATGGATACATTCGATTTAACGCCTGCCTTATCTATTTCGTTTAAAACATGAAGGATTTCATCTGTTGCCTTTTCTGCTTCTTCGGCAGTGGATATGCTTTCCCCCAGGTGATTCAGCGTGGCATTGATACCACTTTTATTCAATTCCCGGATCGCACGAATTACGTCTTCAGTATTCTCCCCTGCTACAAACCTGGATGCCGCACGCCATGCAAAACTCCAACTCGTAATCAACTTCTGTGCCCAGGCAGCCTTCGAAAGAGAGATAAGGAATGAGCGGAGCATCGTCTCGTCCTATAAATAAAATTTTTTCCTGCGCGAGCGAAAACGCAGGATGGTGACTTATTCTAGCACAAAGGTCAAAAATGAGTATGTTATACTTTTCCAGCCCAGAGGAATTGTGAGAAATCGTCGTTCCATTCCCATATTGCGCGGTGCATCCATCGCGTTGTTATCCCTTGCGCTGGTTATAGTCGTTATTTCGCTTATCGGCTATAGCCGCCAGCGGAATAACTATCCGAGCGGGATGAAGATAGCAGGAGTGCATGTAGGCGGGGTTGATCCACAGATCGCATCCCAAAGAGTTTTGCAAGTCTATTCATCACCGATCGAGGTGCAGTACGGCGAAGCGGTCATTCACATTGATCCTTCAATTGTGGGGTTTGAATTGGAACTGGATACAATGATCGCAGCTGCGGACCTTGAGCGAACAGGCGGTTCATTCTGGGGAGGATTTTGGAACTATTTATGGAATCGTGATCCTGCACCTGTCGAAATCCCGTTGACCGCCACAGTCGCGGAGGATCGGCTGATCTCCTATCTTCAAAACGAGATCGCGGCGCGCTACGATGAACCTCCGACGCCTGCTCAACCGATTCCAGGAACCACAAATTTCTCGCCAGGTTCGTCAGGTAGAGTACTGGATATTGAGCGTGCAGTCCGACTGATCGAAGATACACTGCGATCTCCCACAGCCCGGACCGTTGTGCTTTCCTTCCAGCGCAGCGCGGCAGCACGCCCAACCATGCAGAATCTCGAAATCCTGCTCCAGCAAAATATTTCCGTGGCAGGCTACGATGGTGTGATGGGTGTTTATTTGCTTGACCTACAAACAGGGCACGAAATACACTTTGCAGTAAATCAGGGCGAGACGATTTCGGTTAACCCTGATGTAGCTTTCACAGCGTCAAGCACGATCAAGATCCCCATTATGGTTTCGTACTTTATCAAATATGGTCCTTCAGCAATCAACACTGATGCAATGGAACTGATTCAAAGCGCTATGCAGACTTCTGAAAATGCTCTTGCAGATGTGCTATTGAATGAGTTGGATCCGAACCGGGGTCCACTTATTGTTACTGATGACATGCGGAAAATTGGGCTTGAGAACACCTTCCTTGCAGGCTTCTTCTGTAATCCAGAATTTCCATGCCCGCTTTTGGAAAGGATCACTACACCTGCAAATCAACGCGCGGATGTCTTCACCGACCCGGACTTGTTCAACCAGACTACGCCATCTGAGGCAGGCATGCTTCTTGCGGATATTTATCAGTGCGCGACATCTGGAGGCGGCGCGTTGATCGCGGCATTCCCAGATAAGATCAACAGCCAGATCTGCCAGCAGATGATCAGTTTCCTGGCGGCGGATAAGATCGGGGTTCTGATCGAAGCGGGCGTTCCCGAAGGGACACAAGTGGCGCACAAGCACGGCTGGATCACAGAGCCGAGTTCAGGTGTGATCCAGAATATCAGCGATGCAGGGATCGTATATACGCCCGGCGGAAATTATGTCCTGGTCATCTATGCGTATCATCCTGTGCAAACAATTTGGGAGCCTGTCTCCAACCTTTTCGCGCAGATGTCCCAGGCGGTTTACAATTTTTATAACCTGCCCACTCAATAAGGAATTCACCTTATGCTCTAAAGGCTCAAGCCACCGTCCTTCACCTGCATGATTTGCCAAGCAAATCACACGCAGGTGCAAGTGTGCGAAGCATCCCTGTAGGACGGCGGCGTTTTATGTAAATCTTGCACCGAGACGGCGCAAGGAGCAGAATGCGAACTAAAAATTCGTATATAATCGAACCATGAGCGCCGCGCTTGGACTCTATCGTCTTCAACAGGTGGATAGCCAGATAGATCAGATTCAGACGCGTCTGAAGGTAATACGGGAAACGCTCGAAAATGACCTGCAACTGCGCACCGCCACCGACAGCTTCGCGGCGGCAGAAAGCAAACATCGAGAATCAGAGCGCGCATTGAAACAAAGCGAAGCAGAAGTCGAAAAACAACGTATCAAGATCGAACAAACAGAAGCCAGCCTTTATGGTGGGAGCGTCCACAACCCCAAGGAATTGCAGGATTTGCAAAAGGATGTCGCTTCGCTGAAACGATATCTTGAAACTTTGGAAGAGCGTGAACTGGAAGCAATGCTTATCGCAGAAACTTCAGAAAAAGAATCCCAGATCGCGAAAGCGCATCTTGAGCACGTGCAATCAAATAGAAGCGACCAGAATCGAGACCTGACCCAGGAAAGCGAGTCGCTTCATAAAAGCCTTGAACGGTTGAATACTGAACGTCAGGCTGTGATCAAGGATCTCGCGCAGCAAAAGATGAGCGTATACGATCAATTGCGTCAGCAGCGACGCGGCATTGCAGTAACGACCATTAGTGACGCCGCTTGTGCGGCATGTGGCACAACTCTCACACCATCACAACAACAGAACGCTCGTTCAACCAGTCAATTGTTTCATTGTCCGTCCTGTGGGCGGATATTGTATGCGAACTGATTTATCCAGATCCTAATTTGGATCGCAGTCTTGATGTAGCTCAATGATGCAATAGTAAATAATGCCAATTGACCTTCAACCCTTTTCTTTTTTTGTTGGTTTTATCGTCGGCATCGTCTTTGTTTGGCTGATCGGTCGTGCGCGTCCGCTGCTGCAGCAAATACGCGAAGGCTGGAGACAGCAACGCGAAGTTGCGCAGACTCGTCGTACAAGCGGCCTGGAGGATAATCACCGCCGCCTCACATTGCGCCGTGCTCAGGGAATGCACCTTGCAGCCTCATTGTTTTCACTTGACGAAATATTACAGGAACCGCGCCTGATCGCCCCACCCGCGCGCGTGGAACCGGGTGTGATTGGCATACCAGAAGACATCATTTCGCAAACGCTCCCCTATATGCCCGCCTGGCCCGAACTTGCTGCAATCTATCGCGCTCCAATGTTGGGCGTCACCGAAGCAATTACAGGTGGAGCAAATATTGTCATCGTCGGCGCGGCAGGGATGGGAAAAACCGTTGCACTCGCGCATCTCGCATCGCTGGCTGCCAACCTTCAGGTCAGGCTTGAACCGAAGACCGAGGCAGAAGCGGTTCCATATCTGTATCATGTGGCAGACCTGCAGCTCCCTTTTGACTCATCCAAAGATCCAATTAATATCATCACGAATGCCGCAAGTGAACGCGCGCCCGTATTTGATTTGAGGAGATTGCCTGCGTTTATCGAAGGCAGTTTCAAGAATGGGCAGGCATTGTTGTTGATTGATGGTTTTGATGAACTCGACCCACAGGGACAACACAACGTTGTTGAATGGTTCAAAGCATTGACACAGGCTTA
>JAKEFL010000093.1 GCA_022616105.1 Anaerolineae bacterium
ACAAAGTTCACAAAGGAAAAGGCAAAGACATTTCAAAAATCTTTATCCCTGTTGGCGGAACACCGTTAGAAAGCTTTTGAGCGTTTAATTTTCTTCGCGCGTTTTGCGCTCTTCGCGGTGAAAAGACCTTTTTGCAGTGCAGTCATCCGTGCAATCTGTGGCTGAATCCCTAAGTTTGGGGCTAATCATGTTTATTTCTCAGATGTCACTTTCACATAGTCCGTCTTTTTATCGCCAAATAATCCACTGATCCAGTGATATAACGCGTAGAGTTCAAGCGCAAAGGGGAGGTAACCACCGTAGCCCAGCAAAGGCATTTCAAAAACATGGAACCAATCTCCCCATGCCACCTGATAGATCCACTTTGGATATGAATAGTAATTCCACATCTCCCAGAAAAACGCGGTCAGCAAAACACCAAGCCACAGTGAAATGACGGGACGCCAATCTCCTTTTTGAGTCCAGTGCGCGAGGGAACGATTTCCCAGCCAGACATTGATCGGCTCCAGAATAAAGTAAAGAGAAAGCCAAATCAATCCAAAGAAAATTTTCGGCCAGATCAGTATCAAGGCGAGCATGATCCAGCCAAGCGCGAAAAAGATGAGAGTCGTTCGTTTATCGGTACCAACTCTGGGTCCAGGCTTGAGACGCTTCACAAAGTCAAAATTGGCGAAGAATTCCGCACTTCCAAACACGGCGGGAATAACTGTCGTGAAACTCAAGGTCGTCCAAAAGGCATATTCGAATGGGGTGAATATCTCAGCACCGACATAAGCCCAATTCTGGGTGTGGAGGTTGAGCAGTTCGAAGATCCACCACACCGGTGCGGAGATGAGGAACAAACCCACATATTTGCGCGGACTGCGCATGAGCAAGGAAGTGCCTGTGCGCCAAAAGACCAAGCCATCCATAGCCAGACAATAACCCAGCCATAATGGGAAGAAGCCCCAATGCGTACGCGGACCTGTCAACGTCCAGTTGAGGATCCAGAAAATGATAATCAAACTCAGCCCGAGCCAGCCATGCAATGGAAACATCGCTTTGACATTCTCAACTCTTTTCGTCTCAATTTTGGTAGTCATTCTCCAAGTTTACACTGAGAAAGCATGGTTGCGCAGTCCAGTAGAGCAGGAGGGCATTAATAATAGGACTGCAAAATCGCTCTGTCTCCACGAGCAAATAAATTTGCAATAAACCAAAATATTTTGAATTTTGTCAAAAATATTGACAAGATACAAAATATTTGCTAAAATGGCGGCATTGGAGTACCCCCCAAATGCCACTTATTCCCCAATCCTGCCCCAGTTGCTCCTCCCCACTTGTCGTCACACAGCTCAATTGCACTGCATGTGGCACAGGCGTGGTCGGCAAGTTTGACCTATCCCCATTTTTCCGCTTGTCTCCCGAAAGCCTCAAATTCCTTGAAGTCTTCGTCCGCAACCGCGGCAACGTCAAGGAAATGGAGCGGGAGACAGGTGAATCCTACTGGGCGATCCGTCGCCAGTTAGACGAGGTCATCACCGAGATGGGCATGGAAGCCCCCCAAGAGGATGACATTTCGATTCGCCGTCAGGAAATCCTTGCCCGCCTCAGCCGAGGTGAGATCAACGTGCAGGAAGCCACAAAATTACTCTCACAAATCAAAGGAGATAGATCATGAATGGACAAAAAGAACGACTAATGGTTCTGGATATGATCGCTGAAGGAAAGATCACCGCCGAGGAAGCAGAACAACTATTCAAGGCGATGGAAGAGACAGCGGAGGAATCCGCATCAGACTCCCCCGAGCTTGCGCTTGTCGCGCCTCTATCGCATTTATCTCATCTGTCATCTCTTTCCACACCTCCCCCTCCAAATAGTGCACGATCCAAGGAATTGGTAGCTGCATTAAAAGAGGCAGGCATCGACCATGTGACTCTGAGCGATGTGCAGGAAATGCAAACCCACAAGTTGACAGCAGAATACATCCGCGAGATGCTCGCACTTGGCGTGGAGCCTGACGGGCTCGGCGAATGGATCAACCTACGCATTCACGACATCACACCGCGTTACGTCCGCGAACTGCGCGACATGGGCATGACAGACTTTGATGTGGACGAACTTGTTGAACTCAGAATGAATGGCGTTTCTGCGAAATATCTCTCGGGCTTGCACGAACTGGGACTTAGGGATTTTGATGCAGACCAACTTGTCGAACTCAGCAATAACGATGTTTCCGCAAAATACATCTCTGAACTACGCAATGCAGGTCTCAAAGACCTGGATGTGGACGAACTGATCGAACTCAGTCAAAATGATGTTTCAGCAAAATACATTGCCGAATTACGCCAGGCGGGTCTGAAAGATCTCGATGTGGATGACCTGATCGAGCTCAGCCAACATAATGTCTCTTCGAAATTTATCTTGGCATTGGGCGAGCAAGGATTGAAGGATCTGGATATAGACGATCTGGTTGAACTTGGAAATCATGGCGTCTCTGCCGAATTTATCGTCGAAATCCGCGCGCTTGGGTTCAACGATCTGGATATTGATGAACTGGTGGAACTGAGCAATCACGATGTTTCTCCCCAATTTATCGCGGAACTGCGCGAGATGGGACTCAAAGACCTCGATATAGACGAAGTCATTGAATTGCGTAACCACGATATTTCGGCAAATTTTATTAAGTCCTTGCGTGATCTAGGTCTTACAGATCTGGAGGTTGATGATCTCGTGGAACTTCGCATCCACAACGTGACCCCAAAATTTGTGCGCGAATTGCATGAGATGGGATTCAGGGACATTCCCACTGACGAATTAGTCGAATTGAATATCCATCATGTCACGCCGCGCTTCATCCGCGAGATGCGCCAGAAATACGGCGAAAACCTTCCACTGTCACGAATTGTTGAAATGCGCATTCACGGTGTGGACGAAGACCTGCTGGAGGAACTCCGCGCCGCCGGGGTAAAAATCAAAAGATAGACACCCAAAACGCCAATGTAAATAACGTGAGTGTGGGACAAACCTTTTCGGACACGGAAGGCACGGAAAATTCCGTAAACGACGGAAAAAATCCGTGAAGCCCGCGCGCGAAGCGTCCGTGTACAAAAAAAGGTGACAATCTCTTTGAAAGGAAAAGCATGGAAAATCAATCTCAATCGATTCATCAAAAATGGGCGCGGCGCTTCTTCACTGTTTGGACGGGACAAGCCTTTTCATTATTTGGTTCCGCGCTTGTGCAATTCGCCCTCATCTGGTGGCTAACACAAAAGAGTGGCTCAGCAACGGTTCTGGCAATTGCGACTCTTGCCGGTATGTTGCCAATGATTCTGCTTGGTCCCTTTGCAGGCGCGCTTGTGGATCGTTGGAATCGCCGTGTCATCATGATCGTGGCAGATGCGACGATTGCAGTATTCACTCTGTTATTAGCTTATTTATTCGCGACAGATGCTGTGCAGGTCTGGCACGTTTATGTCATCCTGGCAGCCCGCGCATTGGGAAGCGCGTTTCATTTTCCCGCCATGTCAGCTTCGACTCCATTGATGGTGCCTGAGGACCAGTTAACGCGCGTCAACGGACTCAACCAAACGCTGCAAGGAATCAATGGTTTGCTCGCTCCGCCCATCGGGGCTATACTCATCGGTCTTCTACCGACACAAGGAATATTGTTGATTGATGTGGGAACGGCGATGCTCGCCATCCTTCCGTTGTTCTTCATTTCCATTCCGCAACCCAAACGGCACGAGGATCTGCAACAAAAGGAGAAACCGAGCCTCATGCAGGATATTCGTGAAGCGCTTACATATATCCGCTCATGGCCCGGGCTGGTTGCCATCATTTTCATGGCACTCTTTTTGAACTTTTTGCTTGTGCCCACAGGCGCACTATTGCCAATCCTTGTTACAAAACACTTTAACAAAGGCGCCCTGGAACTCGGGTTGATCAACTCTGCAGAAGGGATCGGAATCATTGCCGGTGGAATCCTTCTGAGTATTTGGGGAGGTTTCAAGAAAAAGATCGTCACATCCATGATCGGCATCATTGGCCTCGGAATCGGTGTCATGCTAATCGGACTCGCGCCAAGCAGCCTTTTCATGGTTGCCATCATTGGATGTATTTTGCTTGGAGTAATGATCCCAATCACAAATGGGCCGATCGGCGCGTTACTTCAATCGATCATCCGCCCCGATATACAAGGACGTGTAATGTCCCTGCTTGGCAGCGCTGCTACAGCGATTTCACCTCTGGGGATTTTGATCGCAGGTCCGCTGTCGGATGCACTTGGAATTCAGGTCTGGTTCTGGGCGGGAGGCTTAATCTGTCTGCTGATTGGGATCGCGGGATTCTTCATTCCCACTGTTATGGATATAGAAAACAACAGAGAGACAACAATACAACCTGCTGTCAGCGATTAAAACTGAATAGAACTTTCTTTGGGAAACTCTATGTAACCTATTCATACACCAACGCATCACGGATGGTCAGACGCGCGGCACTTTGTGCAGGGACAATGCTGGCGATCACCGAAATCGCGGTCATCAAACCAAGCCACATCAAAACAGCGGGAACGGAAAAAATATAATCCAGAGGTCGTGCAAGCAACGAAATCCCCAATGAATCACCCAGCCATATCGCTAGCGGAATCGAACAAGGAATAGATACCGCCCAACTGATCAGGCCAATCACCAACCCCTCCACAATGACCACACGTCGGACGACTCCATTCTGCGCGCCGAGCGAACGCAGAATACCGATCTCGCGCGTGCGTTCAATGACATTCAAACTCATTGTGATGGCGAGACCCAACCCACCGACGAGGGCGATCAATACCACCATTGCCAGCAGGAGGACGATCAATATATCCATTTGCGCGGCATTCGTCTCCTTGAGTTGCGTGGTAGTTTGCGAACCTAATACATCAAAATTTATCGTATCGAGGCGTGCCAAGACATCGGACTGCACTTGGGATTGAAAGCCGGGGTCGGATCGTGTCGTTTGAATGACAAGGCGATTTGCAAGTCCATCGAGGCCCGTTTCACTGGCGAGGTCATCGTAAAACATGTATGCCATAGGGACAAAGCCACGTCCGCCTGAACCAAGGATCGTCCATTGTTCTTCGCGCCCAGCGATATTCAAAGTAATCACAGAACCGACCTTCAAATATGGGGAAAGATCAAGAAAATCGTAACTACTCAGGCTAGAGCGGCGACACAATCAGGTAAGAAAGGAGTGCCAATAAAAGCCAGGCGCAAAGCCGCCAGAGCCATCAGGCCGTTTTTGCGA
>JAKEFL010000094.1 GCA_022616105.1 Anaerolineae bacterium
AATGGCGCAAATAAAACCAAGAAAATTCGCGTAATTCGCCCATTGGCGCTATTCGCGTTCCAAACGGGTTGATTTGTCAAGCGACTTTGCTACAGCCATATTTCGCACGCCTTCTCAGCCTCAACATCTTTTAATATGCTGTCGCATTATAGAACGCCTTCTACGCGTGATGGTAGAATCTACCTATGAAATATCCTTGGAGGAATCAATGACCGATGCTGTCATTATAGACGCAATCCGCACGCCGATTGGAGCATTAGGAGGAATACTTGCTTCCGTTCGGCCTGACGATCTGGCTGCACATGTGATCAAAGCAATCCTTGAAAGAAATAAACTTGATCCAAATTTGATAGAAGAAGTTTTTTTAGGTTGTGCAAATCAGGCAGGCGAGGACAATCGCAATGTGGCACGGATGGCTGCTTTACTTGCTGGGCTTCCAGTCGAAGTCGCGGGTGTGACTGTGAACCGTTTGTGCGCTTCGGGATTGAATGCGATCAATCAAGCCGCGCGTGCGATCAAATCAGGTGAAGGGGATGTATATATTGCAGGCGGGGTTGAGTCCATGTCCCGCGCGCCATATTCAATTCCCAAGGCTGAAGCGGGATTTTCCTTTGGCAACCTCACCGCCTGGGATACTGCGCTCGGCTGGCGTTATCCGAATCCTGTAATGAAAGAAAAACATGGCACAGACTCAATGGGTGAGACTGCTGAAAATATCGCCAAAGAGCGCCCGCACATCACGCGCGAGCAACAGGATGCCTTCTCTCTTCGTTCTCATCAGTGTGCGATTGAAGCAATTGATTCGGGTCGCTTTGCAAAGGAAATCGTGCCTGTGGCAATTCCCCAGAAGAAAGGCGAACCGAAAATTGTAGATACGGACGAACGCCCGCGCCGCGATACGACGATGGAATCACTGGCAAAGCTCAAGCCCGCCTTTGCAAAAGAAGGCGGAACGGTCACAGCAGGGAATTCGTCTGGATTAAACGACGGAGCCGCCGCGTTATTGATGATGAGTGAAGAGAAAGCTAAAGCATTGAATCTCAAACCAATTGCGCGAATTGTGACCTCTGCCTCTGCCGGTGTGCCGCCGCGCGTGATGGGATATGGACCTGTCCCCGCGACGAGGAAAGCATTACAGCGCGCGGGTTTGCATATACAAGATATTGGCTTGGTAGAATTGAATGAAGCCTTCGCGGTTCAGTCACTCGCGGTGATGGAAGATTTGGACCTTGACCCTGAGATCGTCAACGTCAACGGCGGTGCGATTGCTATTGGGCATCCGCTTGGTTGTTCGGGTGCGCGACTGGTCACAACACTTGTGCACGAAATGCGTTTGCGTGGAAATGTGAAGTATGGCCTCGCGACTCTCTGTGTTGGGGTGGGGCAGGGAGAAGCGACAATTGTTGAGTTTGTTGGTTGAATATTTCGTTGGTTGAGTAGAGCGGTGATGTTCTGCTCGTATCGAAACCAACAGGAAGTATAAATAGTCGGAATTTGTGGTTTCGATACCTGCACTGCACCGAACGCACGATTTGCTAAGCAAATCGGGTGCAAGTGTACGCCCTTCGCTGTCGCTTCGGGCTACCCTTCGACAGGCTCAGGACATCGCTCAACCACCACTTGATTCGAAGTTTGGAGCATAATGAAAAGAATCCTTCCTTTCCTCCCTTCGGCATTGCTCAGGGCATGCTTTCTTCTTTCCTTCCTCACAGCCTGCGCTGCTCCTCCTGAATCTACACCTACACCATACCCTGATACACCCTCACCTGCCGAGATCAACGCGCCGTTGATAGAATCTCCCGCGCTGGTATCTATTCAATTCCTGAATGAAATCGATGGCTGGGGCGTGACTGAAACCCAAATCGTCCGCACGAATGATGGCGGGGTCACGTGGTATAACATCACACCGCCGGAGGTAACAGAAACAGGGTATCTCATCGAGATGTTCATTCTGGACAATAATAACGTTTGGCTGCAAAAGCCCGATTTCGATAACTACCCAAATAAAGGATTTCTATATCACACCACAGATGGCGGCATCACCTGGGTGATGTTCACTACTCCATTCAGCGGAGGAGATAACAATTTCCTCGATGCAAACAACGGCTGGATGCTTGCCGATCTCGGTGTGGGCGCGGGGTCGAACGCTGTCTCTGTGTATCAAACAACTGATGGCGGCGAGACGTGGGATCAAATATATACAAACGATCCCAACCTCGCGGATTCAGGCGACAGCCTCCCACTTGCTGGCATCAAATCAGATCTAACGCCCCTCAATACACAAACTGCGTGGGTGGGTGGAGTCGTTTATTCGCCAGGAGAAATTTATCTTTTTCGTACAGAGGATGCCGGCAGAGACTGGGTGCCAATTTCATTGCCATTGCCTTCGGGCGCAGAGAATTTTGAACTCAGCATTGATAAAGATCAGATGCGATTTGTCACAGCCAGTGACGGATTCCTTGCACTGCGAATGGCAGGCGATATAACTCAAACTGCGATCTACGTCACGCATGATGCCGGAGATACATGGTTGCTCACGCCTACTATCATCTCGGATGCGGGTTCAGCGGATTTCCTGTCAGCGAATGAAGCGGTTGTTTATAACGGTAACCAATTTTACGTCACGCGCGACGCGGCGCGCACGTGGACGATCATTCCTCCTGATGTCAAATTCGGTGATACGTTCGCAGGCATGGACTTCGTCAACACATCCTCAGGCTGGGTTATCACGCTGGACCCAACCAACAATCATTATTCACTTTATCGAACAAGCGATGGAGGCGCGACATGGTTTCCCGTCGTTCGGTAACATGGATGTTCGCCGCGTGCGTGGCTTTGACTTCATGCGGGAATTTCGTGTCGGATATATTGACTCCAGCCGATCAGACTCAGGGGACGCCTGTTCCCGTTATATCAACCTCAGTAGCCACTGAAGCCCCTCAATCTGTTGCATCGCCGACCAATGTACCTGATTACGTCGATCAGGTGCGTAACGCACGATATCAGTTAGGTTTACCAGACTCATTACAAATCGTGCAACTGGTCGATGGAAAATTTGAGCAAGGCGCGCCTGGCGGCGCTGATTTCATCTCAGTCTCTGTTACAGATTTTGTAGCACAAGGTGATTTGAACGGTGATGATAAAGATGAAATAGCCGCGTTAGTGTTTGAGAATTACGGCGGTACAGGCACGTTTGTTTTTCTCGCAGTTTATGATGAAGTGGATGGGAAGCTAACATTCCAGACTTCAAAACTTGTAGATGACCGGCCGCAGTTAAATGCCCTTTCGATTGAGAATAATGAAATCTTCCTGGATGCTGTCATTCATGGATTTGAAGACCCCATGTGTTGCCCAACATTGAAGTCGACGCGGCATTTTCGTTTTGTCGATGGTCAATTGGATATGACCGATTACACCACCTTCACGCCAGATGGAAGACCGCGCACGATTACAATTACTGCACCAGCCTCTGGCACAGTGACATATAGCTCTGTCCAAATTAGAGGTGAGGTTGCGATCGCACCGTTCGAGAACAATCTTGTATATCGCATCTATGATGTTGGCGGCGTTGAGTTATCATCCGGTGCAATTAGCGTTGCCGCACCAGACCTGGGCGCGCCCGGCACATTTGATACGATCATTCCCATCGGGACCGTTTTATCAGGCGCGGTGATCCGCATTGAAGTGCAGGATATCAGCGCCGCAGATGGTTCATTATTTGCAATGGATTCAGTGGAATTGGTTGTACAATAATGTCACATTCGCGCGGAGCGGAGGGACTGAATGCTCATAGAAGTCCCGTAGACGAAGCGCGGCGTTTCGACTGCGCTCGCCTAGCGGCTCACTCCGCTCAACGCGAGATGATATTTCGGAGGAGAATATGCCCAACACAGTTCGTGATTGGATGTCCAGCCCTGTCGTTGTCGTTGATCCTGATTCAACCGTCAAGTATGCGCTCACGCTGATGCGCCGCCGCAAAATTCATAGCGTGGTTGTTGCTACTTCAGAAAAGAATCCTACCTATGGTATTGTGACGTCAACAGATATACGCGACAAGATCGTCGCGGCAAACCGAAACCCGTCCGAGACGACTGTCCGCGATATTATGTCTGGTCCGATCATTACCGGCAACCCAGATTGGACGTTGATGGAATGTTCGCAGGTCATGCAGGAGAAGCACATCCATCATCTGCCTATTGCAGATGAAAGCGGCACGTTGATCGGTTTGATCTCTGCCACTGATATCTTCATGGCAGTGGAAGAGACCGGCTGGCAGGAGAAGGAAGAATGAGAGGTACTTTGCTCAAAGGCGGTCTACCCTGAAGGGTACGATGTGTGACCGCCGTGTCTCGCTGGGATGCTGCAGGGTCGCAGACCCTGCAGGAGCAGATCATGCCAAAACAAAAATATTACGTTGTTTGGAAGGGACGCAAGCGAGGCATCTTCACCTCGTGGGCGGAATCCGAAAAGCAGGTGAAGGGATTTGCCGGCGCGGAATATAAAGCGTTCGACACGCGCAAGGAAGCAGAATCAGCCTATCGGTCCAAGTATGAGGCGTTCAAAGGCAAGCCCGCCTCTCATGGAAAATGGAGAGAGGCGAGCGTTAAACCGATCCTTCCATCTGTTTGTGTAGATGCGGCTTGCAGTGGCTCGCCCGGTAAACTTGAATATCGCGGTGTGTTCACTGAGTTGGAAACAGAGATATTTCATTTTGGTCCTTTCCCCGATGGCACGAATAACGTTGGGGAATTCCTGGCGATTGTGCATGCATTGACGTGGATGTCAAAAAATGGAAATCCATTGCCTGTGTATTCAGATTCTCAAAATGCCGTTTCCTGGGTATATACTGGCAAGTGTCGGACAAAGCTCAAGCATACATCTAAAAACGCGCCGCTTTTCGTCATGATCCGCGGTGCAGAGAACTGGCTGGCTGAAAATGAATTGCTCGACGATGCCGTCTTAAAATGGGATACCGAGTTGTGGGGTGAGATTCCCGCGGATTTTGGCAGAAAATAGTTGAACGCAAAAAAGCGTTACGACGACATCGATTGGCTGCGTGTCCTCGGAATGGGGGCAATTTTTTTATTTCATAACGCGCGATTTTTCAATGAAGAGGACTGGCACGTAAAAAATGCTCAGCTTGATTTTGGCATGAGTGTTTTTGTTGCCATACTCAACCAGTTCATCATGCCGCTTTTCTTTGTCCTATCAGCCATGGCAACATATTATGCTCTCAAAAATCGAACAGGCAGAGCGTTCATGCGCGAACGCGTCAGCCGTCTCTTGATTCCGCTTATATTTGGTATTTTTGTTCTGATACCACCGCAAGTTTATATCGAGCGTGTCAGTCATGGAGAATTTCAAGGCTCATTCTTTGATTTTCTTCCACACTATTTTGAGGGTTGGTACGGATTTGGCGGTAACTTTGCATGGATGGGTTTACATCTCTGGTATCTGCTCATGCTATTCTTGTTCTCGGGGATCCTGCTTCCTGTTTTCCAACGAATGAACCGATTATCCTCATCACGCTTTGCAGATTTTTTCACCAAACCTTTTGCGGTTTATCTCCTTTTTATTCCTATTGCAATTATCGAAATGCTTGTCAACCTTTCGCCTGAAACGGTTGGACGACGCGAGTTTGGAGGGTGGAGTCCATTTACCTATCTCGTCATTTTCTTTCTTGGATATGTCCTCATGACGGATGAGCGTTATCGCACTGCCATTGAGCGCGCACGCTTCGTTTCCCTGACCTTGAGCCTGCTCGCCATGACGATTGGCTTTACTCTGGTTCTCGCGTTGGACTTCTCAACGTATCACCCCGCCTTTTCGTGGATTCGCGCCTTCAACACATGGATGTGGCTGCTCACCTTTCTGGGTTTTGCGTCGCGTCATCTCAATTTCAATAACGATTTTTTGAAATATGCGAATGAAGCCGTTTTGCCATTTTATATTCTTCATCAGACAGTGATCGTCATCATTGGCTTTTTTATTGCAAATTGGACTTTGGCTGTATTTCCCAAATACTTGCTTCTTGCGGGGACATCTTTTATAGCCATTATGGTTTTGTATGAGTTCCTTGTGAAACGAATCCATGTGTTACGCTTTTTGTTTGGAATGAAGTAATTTAATGAAATCATGTACTCTTTGATACTAACCTCTGTGTGTCGCCTTGATTTCAAAAATCTTCCCTCACCCCAATTAAAATGATTTTTAGTGGCGACGGCTTCCCCTCTCCCGCCGGGAGAGGGCAGGGTGAGGGGTGTCCATTCACCCTCCCCATTCTTCCAGTATAAAAACCAGCCGTTTCGGTGATGCGCGTCAAAAGCGTCAGAACTATACTACCTAATAACATGTCATTGCGAACCCCGTAGGGGTGAAGCAATCTTCTCGTAATTAGGAGACTGCTTCGCTACGCTCGCAGTGACATGAAGATAAGGAGAATTTCCATGAGTAAAAGTGTATTAGTAGAACTTTCTGACGCGTTGGCGGATGCTGCCGAAAAGGCAGGTAAAGCCACCGTGCTGGTAAATGCGCGCCGCCGCATGCCCGCCAGTGGGATCGCTTACGCGGCTGATCTCATCCTCACAGCAGATCATGTAATAGAGCGCGACGAAGATATTAAAGTCACACTCGCAGATGGAACAGAACTCCCTGCGCAGGTCGCGGGTCGCGATGCCGGTTCAGATATAGCTGTACTCAAACTTGAACGTGCCGCAGCGACTGTTGCCGAAGTGACGAAAAGTCCTGCACGTCTTGGTCAGATTGCACTTGTACTGGGTCGCCCTTCCACGAATGGAATCGAAGCCAGCCTTGGAACCGTCAGCGCGATCGGTGGTCCGATTCGAACAGGACGCGGTGGAATGCTTGAAAAGTACATTCGCACCGATGGCATTTCGTATCCCGGTTTTTCTGGTGGTCCGCTTGTTGCTGCCGATGGAACAGTGCTGGGTCTTAATACCTCAGGCTTGGCGAACGGCGCGGCAGTGACAATTCCTGCTGACATTGCCTGGAACATCGCGGAGACCCTTGCAAAGCATGGGCGCATCAAGCGCGGGTATCTTGGTATCCGCAGTCAAACGGTTGAAATCCCCAGCGCCTCACAAAGCGCGCTTAAGCGCGAGCAGGCCGCTGGTCTTTTGATTGTCAGCGTTGAGAAGGATAGCCCAGCCTCCAAAGGCGGATTAATCGTTGGTGATATTCTCGTAGCAGTTGCAGGCACGCCTGTTCTGCATCACGATGAACTTTTTGCCTGCCTCAACGGTGATGTGGTGGGCAAGTCCACACCGATTGAAGTTTTACGCGGCGGACAGCCTCAAACATTGAATATTGTGATTGGTGAAAGATAGAATAAATAAGACTGCGGAAGTCTTTCAGATTTCCACAGTCCAGATAGAGTTAATAAAATGAACTTCAATGGAACTTTCACACAAGTGATAGATGAACTCGTCCAACAGGTGATGCCTTCGCTGGTGATTGTGCGCGGTCACCGCTACGGTGCGGGCGCAGGGATTGTATGGGATGTGAACGGACTCATCCTCACAAACAATCACGTCGTTGGGCGACGCACTCCAATCGTCATTTTGCAGAACGATGGCGAATATGAATCGCGGCTCCTCGCTCGCGACCCGGACGTGGATTTGGCATTACTCTCGATTGATGCCACAAATCTGACTCCTCTCAAGCCGGCCTCTGTTTCGCCGCGCGTCGGTGAGATGGTCTTCGCCTTTGGTCACCCGTGGGGACAGCGCAATACTGTCACGCGCGGGATTGTCAGTGCGCTGGCTTTCGCGCAAAATCGACGCGGCGATACATTGCCGATCGTTCGCTCCGATGTACCTCTCGCTCCTGGCAACTCCGGTGGACCGCTTGTCAACGCTAGCGGTGAAGTCATTGGGATTAATGCCATGATCATTGGTGGTGATCAGAGTGTTTCGATTGCAGCCTCGGTTGCAAATGACTTTGTCAGGAAAGCGCTCGCGAACAGTAATGTCGAAGGAAAATCAAGTCAGCGCACCCCACAAGATGTGATTTGAGAGCGTGACATTAGATTTGCTTGAAAAAAAGAGACCGATAAGTCAGCCCTGGCTTCGGTCTCTTTTTTGTCAATATAAGAATAACTCATTCACCTTACGCAATCTATGTCCAGCGGATATCGTTCAATAGTCAAAAGGCTCAACGCAAAGGCGCAAAGACGCAAAGTAAATCGAAACTTCGCGCCTTCGCGTCT
>JAKEFL010000095.1 GCA_022616105.1 Anaerolineae bacterium
ACAGCGACAATTCCTCCACCCTTCATTATCTTTCTTGCTTTTATCATTGCCCTGGCAGTCTTAATTTTATTCATCGTGCGGCTTTCACGTACATACAAATGGATATCCTCCATCGCAATCATATTATTGATCACAATTCTCGTGATTCTCAAATCTCCAACGCTTTCTGTGCAGGCCAGCATCTTTTTTCGGGCACTCACAAACCGACCCATCGAAAACATTTTATCCTCAGACTTGCGCTGGCTTGGATTCTCATATATTGCCTTCCGCCTCATTCATGTTCTGCGGGACAAACAAACGGGACGACTCCCCGAACTTACCCTGCCGGAGTTCGCGACCTATGTTGTATTCTTCCCCTCCCTTTCAGCCGGCCCCATTGACCGCGCCGAACGTTTCGTCCAAGACCTAAGAAAAGACTTTGCCCTCACACAGGATGAAACGCTGCTGGGAGGTCAACGCCTTGCGATAGGACTGTTCAAGAAATTCGTTATTGCAGATACACTGGCATTGATCGCACTGAATGACACACTCGCTACACAAGTCCGCACCACGGGCTGGATGTGGATCGTGTTGTACGCGTACACATTTCAAATCTATTTCGACTTTAGCGGTTACACAGATATTGCCATCGGCATCGCGCGTCTGGTCGGTATCAAACTCCCTGAAAACTTTTCTGCGCCATACACTAAACCCAACCTTATGCAGTTTTGGAATAGCTGGCATATGACGCTCACGCAGTGGTTCCGCGCCTATTTCTTCAACCCCTTCAACCGCTGGATCCGTGGCTATAAAAGTATCCCTGCCTGGACGATGATCCTGGTCGGCCAACTTGCTACAATGTTACTCATCGGCTTATGGCATGGGATAACGATCAACTTCATTTTATGGGGAGCCTGGCACGGCCTGGGACTCTTCCTGCAAAACCGCTGGAGCGACTTTGTCCGCGTGCGTTTTCCAAACCTGGGACAAAACACGCGTCTTCAATTTGCTTTACAATTCGGCGGCGTGCTGCTCACATTTCACTTCGTCGCACTGGGATGGGTTTTCTTCGCATTGAGCGAACCGTCTCTGTCGCAGATTGTGTTTATGAAGTTATTTGGTTTGTGAGATACTTTCGCGCTGAGCGGAGAGCGGGTGGTCGTCCCGCTCGCAGACGAAGTGCAGTGTTACGAAGAAACCCGCGCTTTGTCTGCGTTCGTCGCGAAGAGCGCTCCTCACTCCGCTCAGCGCGATAAACCATAAATTATGCAAAACAAACTCCGCCTTTTCGCAGTTCTCTTCAAAGCAACATTGCTGGTTGCTTTGTTCAACTTCGCATTTATTTACCTAAACGACATTCCTCTTGGAAAATTTTCCTTATATAACAGCCTCTTCCCGGGGCGTGAACGACTCCCTTTTGGCGAACATCCACAGGCATATAACTTGAATCTATTTGATCTGGATGCCATGTTCGCGTCACACATCCTTACAGGGACGCCAAAGACTCCAGACGAATATCGCGTTTTGCTCATCGGCGACTCATCCGTGTGGGGTACACTGCTCAAGCCCGATGAAACCCTTGCAGGTCAATTGAATTCAAAATCGGTTCCTGCATGTGAAAAAACGGCTCGTGTTTACAACTTAGGCTACCCCTATATCTCGCTCATGCAGGAGTTGATGATTCTCGATGAGGCGTTGCAATACCAGCCGGATATGGTCATCTGGCTGATCACACTGGAATCCCTCCCAAGTGACAAACAATTCGGATCACCGCTTGTAGCCAACAACTCCGAACGCGTTCGCGAACTGATTGCGAAATATGACTTGAACGCGGATCCAAACGATCCGGCACTGGTCAACGCGTCGAAATGGGACCAGACCTTCGTGAGTCAGAGGCGGGCTTTGGCAGATCTCCTGCGGCTGCAAATTTACGGTATGCTTTGGGCAGCCACAGGCATTGATCAGATCTATCCCGAAAACTACGAGCGCGCCCAGATCGATCTCGAAGCCAGCGATGATTTTCATGAGTTGAAATCGCTGCAGAACGCGCTAGCCTTGGATGTGCTTGATGCAGGCATCTCTGCCGTGCCGAACACAATTCTTGTCAACGAACCGATCCTCATCAGCAACGGCCTCAACAGTGACATCCGCTATAATTTCTTCTACCCGCGCTGGGCTTACGATGAGTATCGTATGTTGTTAAGTGAATACGTCACTGAACGCAACCTGACTTATCTCGATCTATGGGATATCGCTCCCATCGAGGAATTTACGAACAGTGCTGTCCATCTTACACCTGCTGGCGAAGCCCTCCTCGCTGATAAAATTGCCCAGGCAATCCAGACTACTTGCAACAAATAGGACCATGAAATATAAATTCTTTTTTCTCTTTTTGATATTGACTCTGCTCACCGCCTGTTCATCAGGAAGAGAGTCAACCCAGACCGTTTCTCAACCTACCGGCTCCTTCGTCTCCATTTCGGATACGGTTCAATCTCAGCCGACGGTTGATTCTGAACCCCAAACGATTATCCCCACTGAAACCGTTATCACTTCTACTTCCACACCCAAGCCGCCGCTCGCAAAAGACGCGTGGAAGCAAATGCCCGTTGTGCCGGTCACAGTAAGTGACCGCGCTCGTGAGATCTATGATCTTGGCCTGACGCTGGGCAATGACCCAACCCATTTCTCGATCATTGGCGATTGTCAGAACGTGTCGTCTTATTTCCTTTCAGCATTTGACAAGCCCGGTGATTTCAGCCTCGGCAATGAATATGCCTACCTTCAGCCAACAATTGATTATTATCAAGGCTCCCACTCGCGCCTCAGCCTTGCTGTAAAGGGAGGTTTCAACGCCGCCGCGGTAATATCGCCGTTACGTTCAGATCCAAAATCCTGCAACCCCAATGAATCACCTCTTGATTGTGAATTGCGCGTTTGGAACCCATCAGTTGTCATCGTCAGCATGGAAACGTGGTGGTCTGATAAGCCTGCGGAGGAATACGATAAATACATGCGCCGCGTGCTCGATCGCATCATTGAAACTGGTGCCGTACCCATCATCGCCACCAAGGCAGATAACCTTGAGGGCGATCACAGCATCAACGCGACCATTGGGCAGATCGCTTATGAATACGATATTCCCTTATGGAACTTCTGGGCGGCTCTTCAGCCTTTATCTGATCATGGCCTCAGCAGCGATGGCTTCCATTTGACTTTTGCGCGCAATTTCTTTGATGATCCCGCCCGAATGAAAAGCGCCTGGCCCTGGCGAAATCTGACCGCTTTACAAACATTGGATGCTGTTCGCAGGGGATTGACTGAAGAATAGCCGTAAACACGCGCTTCGACTGCGCTCTTTCCAAACTGTGATTTCGTCCTGAGCGGAAGGCTGAGCAATCGTCGCGAAGCCTGTAGCCGACACTTGCACCTGGCGCACACCTGCCCTGGTACGGCTTAAGCCGCACGGTGCCAGGGAGTGCAGATGAGGACGCTCCACTCAGCGCGAGTTAATTCATTAAACCGGCTCATTGGGAGTTGCCGTGATACAACGGTATATCTGGCCGCGCGGCGTAAAGCGACATTAATGTCGCTCTACATTTGGCGGCGCGTCACGGCGATTCCCAGAGAGTCATTAAACCTTGACAAATTAGAACAAGTGTTCTATATTAAGGCATCGCTTTTCTTTGCATGTTTTGTGGCCCTGGTTCTTCCAGCAGTTGAACCCCTGGAAGAACAGACCACAGGAGGTTTCCATGAAACGCTCGATGCCAATCAGTTTTAGATTACTCCCCTTTCTTGAAAGCACTGCCCACAAGCGCGGCCTGATCTTTGGAGGGATCATCCTTTTAGCGCTGTTAGCATTCGAAGTCTTTAATTACTCCAGCACATCCTTTGCTTTGACGGATATTCTTGGCGATCTGTCCTTCGGACCTCTCCGCTGGGCAACCATCCTCGCCTTCGCCTTCTGCGGAATCGATTTTGCAGGCATTGCCCGCATCTTCACGCCCGAAAAAGGACGCGATGAACCTGCTGAAGTTTGGTATCTCTTTGCCGCCTGGTTCCTTGCTGCCAGCTTCAATGCGACCCTCACCTGGTGGGGAGTCTCAGTCGCCATCCTGAAGCAAAGCGCCGAAGGAGGCGCTCTCCTCGGCCCCGCGATGATGACCAAGGCCGTTCCTGTGTTTGTTGCAGCCATGGTCCTGCTCATCCGCGTCCTGCTGATCAATACATTCTCCATCGCCGGTGAACGTATCTTTTCGCTTGCAGAAGATAGGCCATCGCAATATCAAAATAAATCATATTATCGCCCTAATACTGAACCAGCCCGCACTCCAGATTCGTCCTTCCCTCGCCCTGCGCCCAAGCCTGCACCTGCCGCAGCTTCGCGGCCGCTCTATAACGAGCCCACTTATCATCCTGTTGGCATGAGCGCCCAAGAGCGAAGTGATAATACTGCTACGCGGAGGTGACCGGTCCCTTAGTCATGACCGAAAAATTACTTTTCGGTTTTGCGGAACGGCTTGTGCGGGAGGATGGTGTAATTCCAATGCGGTAAAACAGGATGTGGTTTGAGATTG
>JAKEFL010000096.1 GCA_022616105.1 Anaerolineae bacterium
GCGATTTTTTCGCGCGAGTGAGCTTGAGGATGCAATACAAGATAGGCGAGCAACGCTTCGACTTTGCGACGCGGCAGGTGAATAAATTCGACCGACCCAACCACTGGATCGACGCTCTCGATCTGAAATGACCCCAGCAGATGCAAACGGTGTAATGAGCGAACCATCTCATTCATCATAGCATAAACCGATGAGTTTGATCCCACCCAGTTTCAAGGCAAGCAAGGAGTTCAAGTGTACTTGGATTTGATTGAGTTCACGAATATCGTTTGATAAAGCAACACCCTCTTAGAAAATGGATATAGAGCCTACCAGATATGACAGTCTCTGCACATTTTTAGTCAACTGGCCAAAAACCACAACGCGTAACGAGCCCGTCGCGTACGCATTACAAGAGACTTGATTACTCTCTCCTCGTTCGCACCCAGGTTGCAACGCCAATCACCCCCAGGAACAATCCTCCCACCGATGCCCCCCAGGAGAAAAAATTTAGAAAGAACGTTGACTCCAATATGTGAATCAACATCAGGAAGGGCAGGATGATGCCCAACAGCATTAAGATCAATCCGATCGTTACCATAAGGCGAGGTGAATTCATCATTTAATTTCTAGGTCCTTCGCGCTGAGCGGAGGGACTGTGCTTTTCAGTCCCGCAGTCGAAGTGTAGTAAGCATAAAGAAGGTTAGTCATAATACTAAACCCGCGCTTCGTCTTCGCTCCTCGAAGACCGCTCGTCGCTCCGCTCAACGCGATTATTGTCATAAAGCCAGCAAGCCACAAAGTGCTCGGGCTCGGGTTCGAAATCCGGTGGGAATTTCACATCACATAAGCCTGCCATAAAGTGTGGACAGCGTGGATGGAAGCGGCAGCCTGTTGGAGGGTTGACCAGACTCGGTGGCTCACCGGGCGGCACTTCCTTGAATGTATCAGCATTGTGCGCATCCGGGTCGGAGGTTGCTGCCAGCAAGGCATGGGTATAGGGATGCAACGGATTATCAAGCAATCGCCGTGTATCTGCTTTCTCGATCAGGTTGCCCGCATACATCACAAAGATGCGCTTCGAAAAATATTTCACCGTCGAAAGATCGTGTGTAATATAAATCACCGACAGACCATGTGACTGCTGTAAGGCCCTCAGAAGTTTAAGGATTTCGACGCGCACAGAAGCATCGAGCATCGAAACAGGTTCGTCTGCAACGATCAACTTTGGCTCGCGCAGCATGGCACGCGCGATCACCACGCGTTGTTGCTGGCCGCCGCTCAACATATGTGGGAACTTCTGTAAAAAATCATCCACTGGATGCATTTTCACTTCTGTCATCACTTTATGAATACGCGCAAGCCGTTCCTCCTTATCTTTCATGCCACTGATCAACAACGGCTCTTCCAAAATCCTTTGCACATTCATGAAGGGCGGCAGAGCACCATAAGGATCCTGTTGAACGTAACCAACTTTAAAACGATAATGCCGTATACCATCCCCTTTCAACTCAGATAAATGATCACCATCAAAAGTGACTTCGCCGCTGGTGGGGATATTCAGCCCGAGGATCGTTTTCATCAGGCTGGATTTGCCGCATCCCGACTCACCGACAACTGCCACCGTTTCCCCTTCCTCCAGGTCAAAGCTGACGCCGTCCACCGCTTTGACATATCCCGCGTGACCGAATCCGAAGCGGCGTAATTCATACCACACATGCAAATCCTGAATGGACAGCAATGGTTCGGTTTCTTTTATTTCTGATACATCCATTTTCACCTCGCGCAATTCCGTTTTCATATCATCTCCTCATGTCGTTGCGAGGAGCGTTGGTTGCGACGAAGCAATCTCCTACCTGATAAGGAGATTGCTTCGTCGGGCTACGCCCTCCTCGCAATGACATTTACCTTTGTTCTGTTGCTGAACCGAAACCTGTCTGCAAACCCTTTAAACATTCCATCATGCCAAGATGACGGCAATCATGTGTCAGAAAGACAAGCAGGTTCAAACGAACTCTTTCGATCTTTTTTCTCAGTTCTTCATCTACATTTTCAAAGTCCGAATACTTTGTATCGAACAGTTCAACAAACTCTTCAATCGCGTTGTATGAATTTCGCAGATAGCCCAGCAATTCATCCTTCTTCGGGATCGGCAGGTTTGCCGCTTTGAGATAATCCGATTCGCGTGCCAGATGCCAGAGATGGAATCCGATGGAAGTGCTGTAGCCTTCCGGCTTCCAATTGAGTTGTTCATCAGTCAGACCATCGGCAAGTTTGAGAACGACTTTGTGAATATCCTTGAAACTTTGAAGCGTGTCGTAGAGTGCAGGAGTGGGCATTGATGTATCCTTGTTAGTGGTGGTCTCGATATGGCGGCGATGGTCGAGTAGAGTTGAGTAGCGAAGCGTATCGAAACCCGTATCAAGACCTGCCGCCTACTCGACCACCGAAACATCATGCGTGCAACCAGCACTTTACTTTACGCCCATTCTTCCCGAACATCGGAGGCTCCTCATCGCACTTCTCAAAACGGAACGGACAGCGCGCTGCGAAACGGCATCCCTTTGGAGGATTCAATAAACTTGGCGGCTGACCCGTGATAAACATGGGATCTGAATCGCTGCGCAAACGCGGGACACTCGCCATCAACATCTGCGCGTACGGGTGCAGGGGTGCGGGGAAGAAATCACGCGCGTGGCCTACTTCCACGATCTGGCCCGCGTACATCACCGCGACTTCATCGGCGAGTTCACTCGAGGTGGCAATATCATGCGTGATCAGGATGAACGATGTACCCAGTTCCTGCTTAATGCGTTTGAGAACGTTCATGATGTTGGCTTGCGTGAGCAAGTCGAGGGCAGAGGTCGGCTCATCGAGGACGATCAGGCTTGGGCTTGTGACGAGCGCCATCGCCAGAGCGACGCGCTGGCGCATCCCACCACTGAGTTCAAACGGATAACGTTCCACAAAATCGCGCGGCACACCCACATGTTGGAACATCTTGTGGACAAGCCCAATTGCTTCAGCTTTACTTAATCCCAAATGCGTAATGGCAGGTTCAGCCACCTGGTCACCCACTTTCAGGACAGGGTTGAGCGAGTTCATCGCAGCTTGCGGCACAAGGGAGATTCCCACCCAGCGCACATTCTTGCGAAACTCCTCCTCATCGAAAGTCATTACATCTGTGCCTTGCAAATGGACATGGCCCGAATATTTTTCCACGTTTCGCGGCAGAAGCCTCAAAATCGCCTTTGCCAGGGAACTTTTTCCGCAACCCGATTCGCCCAATATCACCACGGCACGGTTGGAATCCAATTCAAAATTAACACCGTCCACTGCCTGCACAACGCCGGCGCGCGTCTTAAAGTGCAAAACAAGTTTTTCAATTTGAAGTAATTTTTGGCCGTTTGAATTCATGCATCCCTCAACTTGGGATTGAAGACACGGTCCAATGCAAACCCAAGCATTGCAAAACCAAGTCCTGTAATCATGAGCAGGGTCGTAGGTTCCAAAATCCAATAATAGTAACCGCGATATAAAGCGCCATTTCGGTTCGCGTCATCGATCATCTTGCCCCAGGTAGGCAAGACCGGGTCACCCAACCCAAGCACGGCGAGGCCAGCCTCCAAAAACACGAACGAGGGAACCGACAACACTAATCCCGGAATTAACAAGGGGATCATACGCGGGATCAGGTATAAGAAAACAATTCTCGAGTTGCTGGCGCCATAGGCGCGCGCTGCTTCGACATACATCGACTCTTTTAACTGCACGAATATGGAACGATAGCCTTTGATGGCTCCGGTAAATATGCTCAGCAAAATCGTGGCTCCCAGAATAGTCCAAATACTTCGTGAATAAAAGGTGCCGATCATAATGAGAATGGACAGAAAAGGCAGGACAAGATTGATCTCTGTGATGCGCTGGATCAACTCATCGATCCAACTGCCATACCAAGCGCCAAGCGCTGAAATGACCATTGTGAGAATGGCAGTACCAAGCGAGGCAATCAAGCCGAATGCCAGAGCAACCGGCGCGCCCCATAATAAAGGCACCACCAAATCGCGGCGCGCGTGATCGGTTCCGGCCAGTCCATAGACCTGCCCATGCAGGACAAATTCCACGTTAATATCCGAATCTGGCTCGAACGTCGTACCGGTAATCAATAACTGATACTTTCCCTTTGCGGGAACATTTTCATCAGGCAATGAAAACAAAACAGGGATCACTTCGTCGGTTCGAAGCTTGGTCTTCAGCTTTTCATCCTGCGAAAAACGATAGGTATGTTTCTGACCGATAGCCAGGTTGGCAATCCGGACTGTCTCCCCATCGGGTCTCAACCATTCCAGCGAGATAAATGGCTGTTTCTGATCGAATTTGGAGGTGATATACACGATCATTTCCTGAGGATAGTAGTCATAATCGAAATCAAAGGAGTAGGACATTGTATAAGTGGTAACAGCCTGCTCCCCCGTTTCCAC
>JAKEFL010000097.1 GCA_022616105.1 Anaerolineae bacterium
AACCATTATGATGATTCGAATCCGCGAACGAAATGTGGACAGGTCTCCACGCCTTACCCATCTTATTCGCGGCAGGTTATATCAGTAATTAGAATTTCCACATAAAATACATATGCCATGAATTAGCGATGGGATCGCGCGTTCATGGCTTTTTTGTTAAAGATGCGAGGCCATGGCTGAGAGACCTGTCCAGTCTCGCGTTTTCGTTTCACCATTTCAATCACACGAAAGAGGTGAAACATGGCAAAAAAATCATGCAAACAAATTGCACTGGCACAAAACTTCCTCAGAAGCTCAAAACTCGTGCGTTCACTGCTCGATACAAGTTCTATCGCGTCCAGTGATGTTGTCTATGAAATTGGCTCAGGGCGCGGGATCATTACTGCTGAACTGGCTCGAGTCGCTAGCAAAGTCGTTGCAATTGAAAAAGATCCAGTGCTTGTGCAAAAGCTGCGCGAACGCTTTCAGGATGTCAACAATGTTGAAATCACAGAAAAAGACTTCTTAAAGTATCGCATTCCTAAAGGAGAATACAAAATATTTGCCAACATTCCATATAACATTACGGCAGATATCCTGCGCAAGATTCTCCATGAGCCTCCTGCACCGAGTGAAGCATATTTGGTGATGCAGAAGGAAGCCGCGGAAAAATTTTCAGGCAATCCAAGGGAAACACAGTTCTCGATACTCGCCAAGCCTTTGTTTGATATTCAGATCATTCGAGAATTGCGAAGAACAGACTTTGAACCTGTGCCGAATGTAGATTCTGTCCTTTTGCATATTAAGAAACGTCGTTCGGCCCTTGTTTCGGAGAAAGATACATTCCTCTACCGCAGTTTTGTTCGCTATGGTTTTAGCAGATGGAAAAATAGCCTGAAATTAATTTTCAAGCCAATCTTCACGTACGGACAATGGAAGCATGTGTCGAAAGACTTGCACTTCCCAGTAGAAGCTACTCCAACGAAATTGACATTTGAACAATGGCTCGGTCTGTTTGAATGTTTTAAACAAAGAGTTCCAGGGGACAAACAGGCATATGTAAAGAGATGAATTAGCTGTCCTATTGTTATATCTTGTGTATTATGAGACTCCACTTGATTACCTTACAGAATGAATAAAGGCTACTGCCCACCGAGTGCGGCATAATTTGGTTACTTGAAGACCAAAGGAGTCCGCCGATGAGCAGTAGCCAGGAATTGTATAACCGATTGGATGAAAAGTTGAGAGCATTGGTACCGGTGAAAAATCGGAAACGGGTAACGAATTGGATTTGGATCATTGTGGGGATCTTGCAGAGCCAATCGTGCCACCTTAGTCAAATGGCGAACTATCTGCCGATAGCAACCAAAGCCGAGTCGCGCGTGACTTTGATCCGGCGCTGGCTGATGAATCCGCAGGTGAAGGTCTGGCAGTTTTACAAAGAGGTGCTGGCACATGTGTTGTCGGGTTGGTCGGAGGTGGAAGCTTACCTGATCTTGGATGGTGTAATAGTCTTTGGAGATCGCTGGCAAATCTTTCGAGTCTCTTTGCGACATGGTTGTCGAGCTATCCCGATTGCCTGGACGATTGTGGAAGGAAGTGGTTTGGTGAAGGTTGCCAAGTTGAAGCGCATGTTAGAGAAAGTGCAACGCTTCTTGAAACGGTATGTCAAGCGGGTGACGCTTTTAGCGGATGCGGGTTTTCGCGACTGCGATTGGGCGCAATTATGCCAAGAATTAGGCTGGAATTATGCGATCCGCATTGCCTGTAACACCTACATCACTTTGCCGGATGGAACGTCGGATCGCTTGGACAACTTGGTGCCTGTCAACCGCAACCGCTATTTTCAAAACGTTCTCCTGACTCGTGAAACCAAACTGCAAACCAATGTCTCGGTCACCTGGACCACGGATGAGAACGGGAAGCCCGATATGGTGCCCATCATCACGGATCAGATGGCTTGCCGAGCTCGCCTGCGAGAATATGGCTTTCGCATGAGCATCGAACAGAGTTTCCGGGATGACAAATCCGCTGGCTTCGATTTGGAACACACACGCTTACAACATGTTCAGCGGATTGATCACCTGTTGTTGGCAATGGCCATCGCCACTCTTTGGTGCCATGAACTCGGTGAATTCGTTTTGAAGCAAGGTGAGTCGGCTCGTTGTTTGGTCGATCCGGCTCATGAACGCACTCTGAGTTTGTTCCAACTCGGCTTGCGTTGGCTCAAACGCTTTCTGGCGACCGGCCTCCATTTCTTGCCTGACTTCCAGGCTCTCTTATCCAATCTCAAATTGAAACCCGTTGTCATTCCATTCTCACTAATCTCAAATGTGTAAGGTAATCAAAGACTCCACCTAAATAGAGCATGCTGATCCATCATCATCATGGACAAGTTCATCAGGGCCGAAGCGGAATGAGAGCGATTAATCATATAGCCATCCTGTTACATCACTTCCGCAGTATTCTTGGATTTCACTTGCGTTTGGCAGCAGTGCATATGTCGCGTTCGAGTTGAGCTTTACTGCCTCCGGGCTGAGATAATACTGATATCGTTCCAACTCAAGTGGTGCTATTTTGAGTAGATTCCAAATCGCAGTGATCTGCTGGTTCTGCTGCAAGGTTTCTGAAAAATAGAGATCTTCATAGGTTAGTTTCATCACCTCATCCCTTGGCCGAGCGTCAATAGTCGACTCGAAAAAATCCAGGCCCTGTTTCAAAACTGCCACGCGTTGCTGGATGTCTTGAAGATCGAGTGGCTGGAGGTTTCGATAATATTCATCAAGCGATTTGATCATTTCCCATCTCTTCCACAGCTGCGTTTGTTCCGCAATCAGCACGGACACAACCGACTGTAAAATATTTCTCCGTCGGAGAAAGATCACTTTGCAGTCGGGACGTCGAAGCATGTGGACAGCGAGGTCACTGGGAAGCTGATAATCGAGCATTTTTATACCATTATGAGTTTCAAATATCTCTGCGACCTGCACCTCCAGTGATGGGACGTCATGGATCAGCTTTCGATAATTTTTGTTATTAATATTCCAGCGCGTGAAATTCTCATTGAATGGCTCTTCGAGGATATTCAGTTCCGTGTGCAATTGAAGGATTTCATAGAGGCTGGAACTTCCACTTCTTGGATGAGCGAAGAAGATAATACGTACATTTCGATTCATAGATGACTAATCCACCTACAGCGGCCTGGATAGTTCCAAGGGAAATCCGGTTCACCCTGCAAGCTGAACCTGCCTACCCGCGCCGTGCATGAGATACGTTAGTTTTTTACAACCTCTTTCCCAACACTATCTTGCACCGAATTTTGCAAGGGCAAGAGTTAATCTTGGTCAACCTGCTTCTCTGCCAGGAATACAAACCTGGATAGTCGTCGTTCGCTTGTCAATTTATGAACTGTGGATAAGAATTTTTGTAATCCATCAAATCTTTCTTCGCCTTCGATCTTGATCAAGTCCTCGCGATGTTTTTGGCGGGAGGCGTGCCATCGTCCCGAAGTCAACTCGATATTTCCGGTCACATCTTCACAGCGGAGCAAGTTGAGTCCTGCCTGCTGGATGTATTGCTTCGTCACCTCGAGCGGCACAAACAGGAAGAAACCAATGCTGCTGCGCGCCGCTAATTCCTCATTGGAAACAGGTCCAGTGGGGACCACAGGATCAGTAAACAGGATCCGCCGTCCCGTTTTTAAGACGCGCTGCCATTCACACAGAAACCTGATACGGTCACGGAAATGATTCATGGAATCCATGCACATGACTGCATCGAAGGATTCATCATCGAACGGCAGGCGTTGATCCACATCCGCAAACTGGAATTTGGCATCGGGGATGTTTGCATCCAGCGCACTCTGGTTGGCAGTTTTCAACCCTTCCTCGTTGATGTCCACACCCGTGATTCGACACTTGAATTTCTTTGCCAGGTAAAGAGCAGGTCCGCCAGAACCGCTGGCTACTTCAAGGACATGATCGCCTGCGGAGAGATTGAGCCAGCTGTAGAACGTGTCATATTCATCGGTGGTGATCCAACTGTTTTGACCGATATCCTCCCCGTAGGTCTCACGCCGAACTTCAGCCAGCACTTGCTCTTGGAAATTGCCATAGGTGCTGTCGTATAAATCAACCTGATTTGACATTCGGACCTCCGGCCACTAAAACCCTGACATTGAAATCCTGGTTGTGCTCAACCCGCGCCACGATAAAATCCATCTGAGCTAATCCCATGGATAATCAAACCAACTGACGAATACGTTGTATGCTTCGTCCGCGATACTGTACGGTTCACCGCGTTTGCTCACACGGTCGAATGTTACGCCTGCGTCTTTGAACAAGCGCTTCACTACATCGTATAATTCATCCTTAATTTCATCCGGCCCCATTTCATTTGCATGGATCAAAGACAAGGTAACCGAATCCTCCTCCAACTCATCTCATTTAGTTCTTCTGCAACTGCGAGTGCATACTGCAACATCCCAGCGACTACAACCGAGAGACGATGTGTCCGCCCATCGGGGACAAGTTCGCGGAGCATATCTACCCAAACAGCGTAGGTTGCTTCCCCCACTACAGCTTGAAGGCTTCGTTTTGATTTTGTTGCCATTTTCTATTTCAATTTTAACGTTTACTGCCCAAGCCTGTCAGGTCTTCATAATCTCTTTCCCAATCCTATTTTGCACCAAACTGTTCTTGGCTGACTATCTTTGATGTTCCTGCATATAAGCGCGTAACAGCAAATTGATCTTTGTTTGGTATCCGCGCCCCTGTTTCTTGAACCACTCCACCACATCGCTATCCACTCGCAAGGTCAATTGTGTCTTGGTGCGTGGTTTTAGTCCGCGCCTTACGATTGACTTGGCGAACATTTCTGGCGTAATTTCTGGCGCGTCGGAAAAATCAATGTCTTCATCTTTCATTTTATCCAGACGGGCAAAGTCAGTCTGAGACTTCACGGAAGTAGATTTCTTCTTCATATTTTGTTGCCTTTCGGGCGGAGATGAAACGGATCACGGTTTCGGATTCGGTATGGACAACCAGGATGACACGGCTTTTGAGCAACCCAAGTGTTTGATATCGAGTTTCATCGTATTCAAAGCGGTCGTCAATAACAGTGACAGTATCGAGTTCGAATATTGCAGGGACGTCAGCAAAGTCAATGCCGTGTTTGCGAATGTTGATCAGCCGCTCCACTTTATTAGTCTGTTAATTACTGGAAGTGAATCGGCAGGCTCATCACAAAATACTACATCTTCTACGTTTAAGTGCTCAGCATAAAATGGAATATTTTGTAATTCATAAAGATGATCACCAAGTGAATGGGCCCATAAGTTCTCTACTTGACCAGCATAGTCATCACCTTCTGGGATTATATAAGAAATCTTGACGAGCTCGCCTTTCTCTCCATTATCCATACATCTCTCCTAAATATTCACATCTGGGTATGCACTAATCCTCGCCACCATCATGGACAAATTCCTCGGGAAATCAGGATCGAACACTCTCATCACGCTTATGAGCTGTAGGTCACGTCTGTGACGTGACGATTGGGGTCGGCGTCACAGACGTGACCTACGTGCGCCATTGTATAATTTACGCATGAATTTTCGTCGTTATTATATCTCTGGCTCAGCGGTTTTTATTACACAGGTCGTCCATGACCGCGAACCCGTTTTTCGCGAGCCCAAACATGCGAACCTGTTGCGCGAAATCCTGCGTAATGTCAAGGAACTGCATCCCTTTATGATGTTGGGATATGTCTTCCTGCTCGATCATTTTCATATGATCATTCAACCAACGGGGGAGAGCAACTTTAGTAACATTATGCAATCCCTTAAGTCAAATTTCACCAGAGAATATAAAAAACGACTTGGGCTTTCCACTTCACAATCTATGAAATTCTGGCAGAAACGGTTTTGGGATCATGTCATTCGGGATGACGGGGATTTTGAAAACCACCTGCATTACATTCACTACAACCCTGTCAAACATGGGTATGTAAAAGACCCGCGCGATTGGAAGGACAGCAGTTACATCGAATGGGAAAAACGCGGGTTGTATCCGCCTGCTTTTAATTGGGACGAACCCAATGATGATGTGGATTGGGGCGAGTAGGTCACGTTTTCAACGTGACATTTTCCAAAATACAAAAAGGTCACGCTTGAAGCGTGACCTACATAGTCAGAAACAATTCTCCAAAATGAAAAGCTGAACAAGACAGGACAATTGATTTTGTTCCATTTTGGTTTAACAGAAAATACTTGACAAGGTCAAGTATCTTGCATATCATAGGGAAATGAAACACGACCAGGAACTGATCGACAGAATCAGAAGTTTCAACCGCTTTTACACAAATATCATTGGGCTGTTGGACCAGCATTTTCTTGACAGTCCGTTCTCGCTCACCGAGGGGCGAGTGCTATACGAGATTTGCAATACTGAAGAATGTTCCGCCAAAAAGATCAGAGAGAGCATCGTTATAGATGAGGGTTATCTCAGCCGCATTCTGGATAGCTTTGCAAAACGCGGCTTGATCAGGAAAACCCCCTCGTCAACGGATGGACGCCTGCGAATCATTGTCCCTACCGAAAAAGGAAAAAGGGAATTTTCAAATCTGAATAACAACTCGAACAAAATGATTTCTCAAATGATTGAAAAGTTACCAGAACATGAACGCGCAGCACTTGTCGAAATGATGGATCGAATCCGCGAATTGCTGAGCAAAGAGCAGCTGAGGTGAACTGCGATGACGAGTCAATCCCAATCTGCGATAGACGTTCTGATTCGCAATGCCCTCATGGATGAGTGCTCGGCGATTGCTTCCGTGTTGCGGCAGGCATTCATCGAGTACGAGCCGTACTATACACCAGCTGGCTTCGCTGCCACAACGCCCTCATCCGATCAAACCCGCGAACGCTGGAGTGAAGGACCCGTTTGGGTAGCAGTACAAAATGGGAACATCGTTGGCACGGTAGCTGTTGTTCCCAAAAGTTCGGGCTTATATATTCGCAGTATGGCTGTTCATCCCATTGCAAGAGGACAGGGGATCGCAGGACAATTGCTAAACGAGATCGAACGATTTGCTGTGGACCATCATCACAAAAGACTATTTCTGAGCACCACGCCTTTTCTAAAAGATGCCATCCGCTTGTATGAAAAATTTGGATTCCAGCGGAGCGATGAAGGGAAACATGATTTGTTTGGTACGCCTCTCTTCACGATGGTAAAGCGATTGGGATTCGTGGAAACGGAATCGGGGGATTAAGCAAATCGCTTCATGCAAATTGAGGAGATGAAACCGAATGAACAAGGCGATCTCTCTGGACGATATTTCGATCCGTACCAAACTCAAACCCGGCGACATTGGCTATGTGATTTATTTGCACGGCGCGCTGTACGGGAAGGAATATGGATATGGAATTCAATTTGAAACGTACGTTGCAAAGGGATTATGTGAGTTCTATGAAAAGTATGACCCCAAAAGAAGCCGCGTGTGGGTCTGTGAGCACAACAACAAAATAATCGGTTTTCTTTTATTAATGGATCGTGGAGAGTCTGCCCAGTTACGATATTTTCTGATCGAGCCAGAATACAGGGGAATCGGTCTCGGCTCGAAACTTATGAATCTGTATATGGACTTTCTACGCGAGTGCGGCTATCAGCGATCCTATTTATGGACAACCCATGACCTGACGACCGCAGCAAATCTATACAAGCGGTTTGGTTTCCAACTTACGGCAGAGAAGGAATCAACTTCGTTCGGGAAATCGCTCAAAGAACAACGTTATGATCTCCTTCTTTCACAGGCATGAAGTCAAAACCTGTTATAGTATATTCATCCATATGAACACCTCGCCATCGGACGAATCCATTCACCTGACATCCGCTCGCGCGGGAAACAATGAAGCCTTTACTGCGCTCGTCGAACCGCATCGTAAACCTCTGCTTGTCCATTGTTATCGCATGAGTGGCTCGCTCGACGACGCCGAAGACCTCGTGCAGGAAACCTTCCTGCGCGCCTGGAGCAAACTCAAATCTTATGATGGACATGGTTCGTTCCGCAACTGGTTGTATGTCATCGCCACCCGTCTCTGGCTGGATGAATTTCGCAAACGCAGGAAGCGGATTTTCCTCCCGATTGACGGTGACCCAGCGGATCCTGATTCCCCTCCTCGACCCGATCCATCCGCCTCATTTCTGGACCCTCTGCCTGCTTCGTGGTTAACCAACCTTGACCCAACCCCCGAATTTTCCTACGAACGCCGCGAGACGATCTCGTTCGCCTTCATGGTCGCCCTGCAAAAATTGAACGCACGTCAGCGCGTGGTCTTGATCCTTCGCGAGGTCTTCAACTGGAGCGCGGAAGAGGTTGCTGGCGCGCTTGAATTGACCGTTGATTCGGTCAACAATCTGTTATATCGTGCTCGCAAGAATCTTGAACCTTCTCCATTTGAAGAAACTCCTGCGCCAAAACAATACCTGAATCAGTTCGTCAATGCATGGGAATCTGGTGATGTCCATTCTCTGATTGATCTCCTCCACCAAAAAGCGACCTTCGCCATGCCCCCCATGGGCGTGTGGTACGCGGGACGCGAATCCATTCAACGCGCGCTTCAGAATTTGGTTTTTATGCCTCGGGTAAAATGGAAATTGATTCCAACCGCGGCAAATGGAGGTCCTGCCTTTGGCATTTATCGCGCAGATGAGGAGAACTTTCAAGCCGCCGGTTTGCTTCTACCAATTTTTTCAAATGACAAAATTGTAGAAGTTACCGCGTTCCTATCTCCCAAACTTGTCACTCGTTTTGGTTTGCCTCAAGATCTGTTACCCTGAGCGATAGCGAAGGGTCTCTACGACAATCTTGGAGATTCTTCGCTCCGCTCAGAATGACATATTATTACGTGTTTTTTGCTTCGTTATATCCATCTATTGCCAGAACAGTATTTGCCACAAACACCGCCGTGAACATGATCGAGTACAAGGCGGGCGCGGCAGTCCGCAATTGCAACTCAACGTAAGTCAATGCAATCGCGCCAAGCGTTAGCCCAATCCCTGTCAACTTGCGGCGACCGATGTACAGCGTCCCCAGCCCCATAAAGAAGAAATTCAACACAGCGGCGATCCACGGATTCTTTTTCATCTCATTACTCCTTTTGAAAATTGGATTTAAAGTTAAGACGAAAAAGCTCCATCAGACTTCTCACTTTTGCGGACGAGTTTACGCGTCCCACGGTGCGACACCGCGTCCGCGCTCGCCTTTCAACGACTCGTGAACTGCTTCCGCTAAATCAGGCAGGATATCCGCTATGGCCGCCAATAGGCCGAAGCAACCTGCAATCATCATGTCACCAAAGGGGACGGCGAAATAAGGACGCAACGATTTACGATTTTGGATCGACGATTTACGATTTTGGATCGACGATT
>JAKEFL010000098.1 GCA_022616105.1 Anaerolineae bacterium
GGACTTGCGGCCGGATACGAACTGATGCAGGCTGGTCATGAACCACTGCTCCTCGAGGCACAACAACGTGTGGGTGGACGAGTTTATACGTTACGCGAACCATTTGCGCGCGGACTCTACGGCGAAGCAGGAGCGATGCGCATCCCGCGCGCACATGCGTTGACAATGGCTTACATCGAAAAGTTTGGATTACAAACATCAGATTTTGCTATGGGCAACCCGCAAGCCTATGTTCATGTGGGTGGCATCAAGCGTCGTATGGCAGAGATACTGGCAAACCCTGAGTTAATGGGCTTCGAAATATCTGAAATCGAGAAGGGAAAAATTTCTGGCTTGTATTGGGAGGAGACCATTCGCCATCTGGTTGAAAAGGTGGAGCAGGAAGGCGATGCAGGTTGGGAGCAGATCTATTTCGAATATGATCAATATTCGGTGCGTGAGTTCTTGGAACTTAAAGGCTGGTCCGAAGGCATGATCGAAATGTTCGGTCTGCTCAATAACCAGGAAGCGATGATGAATTCGTCGTTCCTTGAGTTATTCCGTGAGGATGGCGGCAACTACTACACAAATATGTGCCAGGTCGTTGGTGGCGCAGATCATCTTCCACATGCTTTCCTCCCCGAATTGGGATCCCGCATCCGCTATGGCGCTAGGATGATAGCAATCGATCAGACTCCCGATGAAGTGATTATCCATTATCAAACGCGTTCAGGTCGCTTTGAAGCGCGCGGTGACTATGCCATTGTTACAGTCCCATTCCCAGCATTACGTCATGTGGAAGTGTTGAAACCATTCTCGCGCGCAAAACAACGTGCCATCAGACAATTACACTATGATGCGTCTGCAAAGATATTCTTTCAAACACATCGCAGATTCTGGGAAACTGATGAAGGCATATATGGTGGTGGGACCGTGACTGATCTTGCTATTCGTAACCTATATTACACAAATTATGGCAAGGAGACAGGGCGCGGTATTTTGCTCGTCAGCTACACATGGTCTGAAGATGCACAGCGCTGGGGTTCATTATTGCCGCATGAACGGATAGAGCAGGCATTAGAAAATGTAGCAGTGATCCATCCACAGATCCGGGATGAGTTTGAAACGGGCGCGTCACACATGTGGCATGATGATCCATATGCAGGTGGCGCGTTTGCTTTATTTGATCCCGGTCAGCAAACGTTGCTTCATGATGAGATTGTCAAGCCCGAAGGAAGAATCCATTTTGCGGGAGAACATGCCTCACTCTATCACGCGTGGATTCAAGGTGCATTCGAATCTGGTTTGCGCGCAGCCATTGCAATCCATCAATCTCCATAAAAGTAATTACCCTCTCCCCGCGAAGCGTGGGAGAGGGCAGGGTGAGGGTAAAAAAATTCCCCGCCAATGCCGTGTGCTGCCGAGTTTTGAACCTGCTTTCGCAGGTGGGTCCCTACCCAGAAACGCCGCCTTGGCTCAGGCCTATCGCGTTATTTCTATAAGGAGTTGGAGACCCTTTTTTTAAGTGTTGGCTCAAAACGGGAAGTGCAACATCACGTACACAGCAGGGATGTGAGTTTTTATACCATAAAGGTTGAAGCAAGGGTAGATAAAAATTAATTTCTAATCATTCAAAGTATTTGATTTCCTCAGCAAATTGTGCTAACCTTGCACAATATTGTGCCCAGGTCCAATGAGTTTCAGAATAAGGAGATCAGATATGGCAACAGTTCCAGGTATTGATGTTTCCTACTGGAATGCTGGGATCGACTGGCCCAAAGTTCGCGCAACAGGTCAACGTTTTGTTTTTACAAAGGCCTCAGAGGGAGGTACTTATGCAGACCCCACCTTCGATGATAACTGGCGCGGTGCGAAAAAGGCCGGACTCCTGCGAGGGGCATATCATTTCTTTCGCTGTAACATTGATCCAAAAAAACAGGCGACCAAGTTCATTGATTATGTTCAATCGATGAATGATAACGGAGAACTGCCTCCGGTTCTCGATCTTGAGACCAATGACGGGCAAACGAAGGATAAAATCATCGATCGCGCGAAGACCTGGCTTGATCTCGTTGAAGCGGCCTTTGGTAAAAAGCCTATCATTTACTCTGGTCAATATTTTCTTCAGGATTATTTTTCAGAAGTAGGCGGCGGACCCCCTTCCTGGGCAAAAGATTATCCACTTTGGCTGGCGCAATATCCCAATCAATATGCTCCCGGAATGCGACCCTCGCTTCCGCGCGGCTGGTTCAAATGGACGTTCTGGCAATACAGTGACAAGGGCCGCATCAATGGCATCAATGCAAAGGTAGATTTGAATGTTTTCAACGGATCACTGGAGGATTTGTATAACTTAGCGAGCGCGACCCCTGTTGGGACTGATACGAAACCGAAGAAACATACGATTGCAGCGGGAGACACATTTGAAACTGTTGCAATTCAATATGGTATCACCGTCCGTGAACTTGTTAGCGCGAATCCACAGTTATTGAAGACAGGCGATCAATTAACAATCCCTGGTGCAGTGGCGATACCAAATGAAAATGAAAATGGTTCACCATCTACACCAAGGACGCATACCGTGAAGCCTGGTGAAAATTTAACGGCGATCGCCATCAAATATGGAACGACTGTTGCCGCAATTGCTTCTGCAAATAATATTACGAACATCAACAATATCAGCGTGGGGCAGGTGTTGGTGATTCCGTAAAATAAAACCCCAAAATCTTCGAGACAACTTGGATTTCAGTTCCTGCGACGAACATTGTCAAAATTTATGAATTATCTATGGTGTTGAGCTAGGGGTTGATTCACCCTCTGGCTCCAGCGGCCACTGATCGCATGTTTTACGATGTCCTTCGCCGGGGAAATATTGCACCCACTCATCGCTTGTAAGGTTGCGACCAGCGCGCTCACAGGTCTTTACGAGCCATGAGCTTGGATCCACATCCCACAGAATAATGGTCTTGTCGTCGCTTGTCGAAGCAAGAGTCTTCCCATCCGGACTGAAGGCTACACTCCAAATGATCCCTTTGTGTCCGGTGAACGGCTGTGCGATGGATTGGTGCGTCTGCACATCCCAAAGAATGATGGAATTGTCGCGGCTGGAAGATGCGAGTATTTTGCCATCCGGGCTAAAAGCCAGGCCAATGACAGTATCTATATGTTTATTTAGAGGCAAGCCAAGGGGAATTTGGGTCTGTACATCCCAGAGCATAACGACGAGGTCTCTGCCTGCGCTGGCAAGGATTTTCCCATCTGGACTGAAGGCAACATGCATCACCCAACTGCCATGTTCTGTGAGGGGCTTGCCACGCATTTGATGTGTAGCGGCATCCCAAAGGATAATTTTATGGTCCGCACTGGAAGATGCAATTGTTTTGCCATCTGGGCTGAACGCCACGCTGATAACAAAGTCTCCATGTTCCTGCAGGGTGGCTACTTGTTTTGCATCGGCGGGATCGCTGATGTTCCATAGTATGACAGTGCCATCTCCATTTGCAGATGCCAGTAACTTTCCGTCTGGACTGATTGCGATCTTGTTTACAAAGCTTGCCTGACCGTTCAGTGGTTCACCAACAGGCTGATGGGTCTGCGTATCCCAAAGAATGATGGTTTCATCAGCACTGCCAGATGCCAGTATTTTTCCATCCGGACTGAAGACCACGCTATATACAGATAGGGTATGTCCTTTCAGAGGATCGCCAATAGGCTGGCGTGATTCTACATCCCAAAGGATTATGGTTGAATCCTTGCTTGCAGAGGCAAGTAACTTGCCGTCTGGACTGAATGCAATGCCGAATGCCACTTCTTCAAGACCGGGCAAATCCTCACTGGGGGATTTCTCGTTTTGCAGGTCCCATAAGATAATGGTGTTGTCGGAACTACCCGAAGCCAGCGTTTTGCCATCCGGGCTGAATGCCACGCTTAGAATGAACTGTGAATGACCATTCAGGGGCTGACCGAAGGGCTGATGAGTTTGTACATCCCACAAAACTATTGCATCGCTTGCCGCTGCAACCAACTTGCCGTCCGGACTGAAAGCAAGCCCGCTTACAAAGCCTGTATTTCCAAGCAGTGGTTCACCTTTGGGTAGGCGCTTCTGTGCATCCCAAAGGATGACCGATCCGTCGTCACTGCTTGAAGCAAGTAAATTCCCGTCCGGGCTGAAAGCTATACTGTTAACTGGTTTTGTATGTTCTGCCATTGGTTTGCCAATGGGTTGGCGCGTTTGTGTGTTCCAAAGGATGATGGTTGAATCCTTGCTGGCAGAGGCTAACGTCTGCCCATCCGGGCTGAACGCAATGCCGACGACAGCGTCTGTGTGCCCAGTGAGGGGCTGACCAATGGGTTCGTGTGCTGCCACATCCCAAAAGATAATTGTTTTATCGTGACTGGCGGAGGCAAATGTTTTGCCGTCCGGGTTGAAGGCAATACTCCACACAGTATCGTTATGGCCGCTGAATGCTTCACCGATGGGTTTATGCGTCAGCATATCCCAAAGAATAATAGTTTTATCATGACTACCAGAGGCTAGTATTTTTCCATCGGGGCTAAAGGCCAGACTGGTCACACCTCCTGTATGCCCAGTCAGCGGTTCATCAATGGGTTGGTGAGATTGTGCATCCCAGAGAATGATTTTCCGATCATCACTGGCAGAGACGAGGATCTTTCCATCCGGACTAAAAATAACCTGTCTCACCCAATTCGAGTGCCTGGCAAGATATTGTTTCAATCTGGGATATGATTGTAAGTTGTTAAGCATGACGGCCCGGGTACGGAGACTGTCGTGAGTCATAAAAGCTTCTATACCTATGAGAAGCGCGAGATTAAAGTGATCCTCTCGCAAGGCTTCGGATTGCAAGGTCAATTCACCTGAACGGGCAACTCTTGCCTGTCTTTGAGCCTCTTCAGCGCTGGCTTCTGCATCCGCTTGAGCGGTGGCACGCTGATTTGCTTCATTCTCTGCGTTTGCTTGTGCTGTTTGGGCTATCGTTGCCTGCGTTGTGGCCACCCCGGCCTGGATGAATGCGACCACCGCCAGCACAGCCAGCGCAATTGCGCCCGCTGTCGCGATGCTCGTTGTGATTCTTCGTTGTCTATCCGTTGCCTGCCTGCTTTTTAGAACATATTCACGCTGTAGATCTGTAGGATAAGGTTCCTTCGATGTGTTCGTAGCAAGCTGAAATTCCGCATCCTGTAATTCTTTTCCCCGTAAAAGGAAACTGTTTTCATGTCCACTTCTATCCCACTCCAGGGCCTTGACCTGTAGTTGACGGTGTGTTTGCGTCCAATCGTAATCCGTTTTGATGGCTCCCATCAACTTGCTGAAGGCAGAATTGAAGTCATCATTTTCCCGGATGAATATCCAATTCAAATGACCGAGCTCTTCAGGCGCTTCATTACCCTTGATATCGCGCACGACAATGGGGATTAGTCTCTTTCCGTTCTTAACAGCATGTTCGATTTCCTGTTTGCAAACTTTTGACCGCGAAGAATCAGGGCTGATGAGAAAAAGAAAGATATCCGCCTCTTCGATACCTTTTTCGATTTCTTTCCACCAATCTACAGTGGGCGGGATGCCTTCCCAGTCGATCCAGAAATCCAACCCCTGACCATTGAAAGAACTTGTTAGTTTCTTTGCAGCTTCGATGTCTTTGCGAGAGTAGGAAATGAAAAGGCTTGCCATAACGTCCCAGATTATAGCCCTAACAGAAAAAAGAGACGACCAATTTGGTCGTCTCCAGAAAACTACGGATACACTCTCTTGATCATCTTCGCGGATGGGTTCAGTCATGTATGAGATCTTTTGCAATTTTCATAAAATTTAGTTACACTGGGTTCGTTGACAAAAAATCAACCATCCCTATTAAAACCGAGGGAGTCCATGCCCCTTCCACCCGTACCTTCCTTCAAGCCTGTTGCCAATACCGATGCCATTGTTGCAATGCACAACGTCCGCTTTACTGTTCTGACAGATCGTATCATCCGAATCGAATTTAGCAACGATAACATCTTCGAAGACCGTCCATCGCAAGTCTTTTGGTATCGCGGCCAGCCTGTGCCAAAGTTCAAGAAAAAAATCACACCTAAAGTCGTCGAGATTGAAACTGATTATCTTTATCTCGTTTATAAGATTGGGCGTTCCGGTTTCACATCCAGAAACTTGAGCATTAAGCTTAAACAAGGCAAGGTAACGTGGCGCTACGGAGACTCTGCGGTCAAAGCTGGAAACCTCAAGGGCACGGCGCGTACACTCGATGGGGTCGCAGGCAGGACGAAACTTGAGGACGGTTTGGTCTCGAAAGCGGGCTGGTCGGCTGTGGATGACTCCAAAACATTGGTCTTCGACGAAAGCGGCTGGCTTGTACCGCGCGTTGGCGAAAAGTCCCTAAAGGCACGCTTCGCGAAAACCTTTAGGGACTCTCTAGATATCTATTTCTTTGGCTACGGTCACGACTTTCCCGCATTGTTGCTGGACTATACTCGAATCGCGGGTGAAGTTCCGATGATCCCGCGTTACATTCTCGGAAATTGGTGGAGTCGTTACTGGGCTTACAGCCAAGATGAATTGCAATCACTCATGCAGGAATTTCGAGCACGCGATATTCCACTTTCGGTCTGCATCGTCGATATGGATTGGCACATCACGAAAACGGGTAACGAATCCATGGGCTGGACGGGTTATACCTGGAACCGCGAACTTTTCCCGGACCCACAAGGATTTATCGCGTGGTTGCACTCACAAGGATTACGAACCGCCCTCAACCTGCATCCCGCCGACGGCGTGCATCCACATGAAGAGCAATACGAAGCTATGGCAAAGTGGATGGGCATTGATCCAGAGTCTAAGACGTCCATTCCATTCGATATCTCCAACCCGCGCTTCATGAAAGGCTACTTTAAGATCCTTCACCATCCATACGAGGGTTCCCCTCTCCCACTCGCGCTGAGCGGAGCGTTAGCGAAGACGAAGCGGGGAGAGGGGTTAGGGGTGAGGGACAAGCGCGGCGTTGACTTCTGGTGGATGGATTGGCAGCAAGGCAAGGAGTCACGTGTCAAAGGTCTCGATCCGCTATGGGGATTGAACCATTTACATTTTCAAGATCATGGACGCGATGGGAAGAAGCGTCCGTTCGTGTTCTCGCGCTGGGGTGGGCTTGGCAATCATCGTTATCCGATCGGTTTCAGCGGTGATACGGTCATCGAGTGGAGTTCGCTGGCGTTCCAGCCATACTTCACATCTACAGCCGCAAACGTTGCTTATGGCTGGTGGAGTCATGATATTGGCGGGCATTTTTACGAGGATGGCACACCCGAACTGTACCTGCGTTGGGTGCAGTTTGGTGTCTTCAGTCCTATCTTCCGTCTGCATAGCACGAATATGCCGGCACTTGAACGTCGTCCATGGGCGAAACCAGAGCGCATTTATCATGCAGCACGCGATGCGATGCAGTTGCGCCACGCGCTGATTCCATACATCTACAGTATGGCCTGGCGCGTGCATCAGACGGGACTCAGTCTCGTCACGCCGATGTATTATGGGAATATGGATTCTGATGAAGCTTTCAAAGCGAAAGACCAATATTTCTTTGGCACAGAGTTGCTCGCCGCGCCTGTGATAAAACCGGTGAACGATAAAACTGGACTCACCACACAAAAAATCTGGTTCCCTCCTGGGAGTTGGTTCAATTTCTTTAGCGGTGAGCAGATAAAAGGCGGGACGTGGCACACAGCCAAAGCCGCGCTTGAAGATATCCCTGTCTACGCCAAAGCGGGAGCGATTGTCCCGCTCGCGCCTAAAGTTGGCTGGGGTGAAATCGAGAATCCAAAAGAACTTGACCTTTATATCTTCCCGGGCGCAGACAATCGCTTCGAACTCTACGAGGATGATGGCGAGACAACCGATTATCGTCGCGGCAAGTATGCTATTACAGTTTTCACGCTGAAGAAAAATAAGTTCACTATTCACGCGTCGAGCGGCGATACAAACCTGATCCCCGCGCAGCGCACGTATCGCATCCATCTGCGCGGTGTGGACGAACGCACCTCAGCCGCCCTGCCCGGAAAATATGATCCAACCACGCGCACGTTGAGCTTGGAATCAGTGACATTGAAGCCGAATGACTCGCTTCAAGTTCAGTTTGGGAATGTGCGTAAGTAGACACAGAGACAGGTCTTGTACTTGTTCCCTGTCTATGTTCTTTACAGATTCATCCCCTTGATCGTCCTCGGGAACGAAATCGTTTCTCGAATATACTCGTTGCCGCACAGCCATAGGACGACAGTCGCGGCGGTTGCCTCGGCAAACAATATTTCGACTGTGAACAACATCAGCGTGGGTCAGATTCTGGTGTTGCCAAGATAAGTGGAATAGACAGGTAAACAGGTGAAGAAAAAAGGAAAATATCCAAGACTTGGAAATCCTGGAACCTTTTTGCGTGGCGCTCTTCTGAACAGCAATTACCTAGCCAGAAGACTCTTGTATTCGCCCATCAGTGCGTGTGTGAAAACGTATATGAATCTCTTTTGTGATGCCCTTGCTTGTATGTATGAAAATGATCTTCCGCTCCTGCTTCAAGCGCAATCGGTTCGAGAAATATATCAAGGTCAGTAAGTTTGCTGTCCGATTGTTGGGCAATGATGGAAGCTTTCTTCGCAAGAATCGACGAAGGGTTGGAAATAGCCGCAAAATTGGGTTGGAGCAGGCTTTGCCCGTCCTTTCCAATTATTTTATTAGAAAGGATATCAATAGTATCCAAGAGGATTTTCGTCAACTGCTCTGGCGATCTGTAAATATCTCTTTGTCCATCTTTCTCACTGAACGCCTTTATTTTTATGGTTGATATGTCAACTGGATAATCGTTCTCGAAAAACAATTTCCATTCCTCTATGGCTTTTGTGCGATCACGATTCAAAGTGTAAATACTAACGAGAGGACGAAGAATGTCGGGCACGTGTTCTTGATCATTATCTCCCAAACTCAAGCTTGATTTGTTGCCTCGAACGATCATTTCCTTGCTGGATTTCACATAAGCATCCCCTGCAATTTTTGCGCCAACAAAATCCGCAAACATCTCCTCGATCCAGAATTTGACGAAACGAATTTCCTTATCCTCTGGATGATTGTACGGTTTGTTTTTTAGCGATTTCACGATCTCATCCTGATCTTTTTTTTGCTTCTCGTTGATCTGATCAAATGTGGCCAGTCGCCAGTATACAAAGTGCCCAAGTTCATGGGCAATCCCCGCCAGCTTTTCGTTAATGGAAGATGATTTTGACTCGAATACGCGGAATGGGATGCTGATATACGCCATTTTTGTATACGGATGACGCCGAATCAACGTCAATTCATCGAAAAACAACAAAATATCGTTGATCGTCATTGTGTCTGCGCCTGAACTACCGACAAGTTTATTGATTTCAGCGAGGTAGGCATCAATTTTGCCTATTAGGTTTTGGCTCTTTATCAGATCGTCCAAATGTGCCTTATAAGTAGGAGATGTGTATTGGGTAGCCGCTTGCGATAAGGGCGCCCAGTAAACATCAAGCATTTTGCTGATTTTCTCGTCCAGCCATACTTGGAAATTTTCTTTCCGTTTCCCAGTCAGATTCTTAAAATCTTTTTGTTGCAACGCAAGTTCATTTGCTTTCGCTCCCTGACTCAACGCCCACGTCTTGAACTCTTTCAGGCAGTTGTGAAGATTTTTTTCCAGGAAGTTTTTATCACTTTCTGGTTTATTACCAAAGTCTGAAATCCAACTATCGAGTAGCGACTTTGAGTAGCCGCGATAGGAATTGGATTGGATGGTCTTGTTCATTTTATTCTCCTTTTGTAAACAATGATTTGAATATGGATATCCACCATTCAATGTCGCTGGAATACCAAATTCTCTTTCGCAAAATATAGTTGTTTGCAGTTATATACCCTTCGTAGCCCAAATCTGCTTGTCCAGCAAGGACCATTGAGGAAACATCCTTGTAACCGTGCAACTCTCTCAAAGAGACGTTGCCATGCATGTTCTTTGAGTCTGAATCGCATACGCCTAGCTCTGAAACTGCCGCGAGGAAGCCAAATGACCCATCGGACGGCGGAGGGTTGCTGTAGGGATATGTGAGCGCCAAAGCTCTTACATTGTCGGAGTGGTCACTGCATCCTATTAGGGATATTTCATCCCATTGATTATTCTCGATAGTATGGACCCATAATCCCTCCTCGGTTGCCAGGATTGTCACTATTCCATTGGTCGTGATAGCCCTTATTAAATTGCCTTTGTATCCTTTTTCAACTGGATCCCAGAATGTTCCGCTATCTGAAGAGTGATAAACAGTTCCGTTATTGTCGCCAACGTACACCTCCTTTTCATTATTCGGGTTTACGCCTATGGACAACAAATCAGCCCAGTTATCCAAGGGGATATTTCCTGTTGCCTCCCAGCGCCCACCTTTATCAGGGCTGAACCAAACAGTATCCAATGTCAGGATGTACAAGCTGTTTTCGAGTGCAGAGAGCCCGATTATTTCCTTGCCCACTTCTACATTAATTTGACTCCAATCAAGGCCTGAGTTACCGCTAACATACAATTTCCCCGACGATTGATCGACAACGTAAACCTCATCCGGATCCTTGAAATTCATTGCAACGTGGAGACTAGAGGATGGGGATGCTGAAAAATTAAATTCCTCCCACTCTCCTAATATTGGGTCGGCAAGCCAATTTTGGATGGGAGCATATGCCAGCCCTGCGATGATAATCGTGCCGACAACGGAAATGCTCATAACTCTTCTTCTTTGCCTGTCCGTTGCGTGCCTGCTTTTCAACACATATTCGCGTTGTAAATCAGTGGGGTGTGGTTCCTTGGAGGTGTTTGAGTCCAGTTGAAACTCTGCATCCTGCAACTCCTTCCCTCGTAGGAGAAAACTGTTTTCTTTGTTGCTTCGTTCCCACTCCAGGGCTTTGACTTGTAGTTGACGGTGAGTCTGTGCCCATTCGTAATCGGTTTTGATGGCAGTGATTAACTTGTTAAACCCTATATCGAACGAATCTTGCTCACGAAGGAATATCCAGTTGAGAGGTTTGAGTTCGGTAGGGGACTCGTCTGCTTTTATGTCATGTACAACAACAGGTATTAAGCGCTTGCCGTTTTTCGCGGCGTGTTCGATTTCCCGTTTGCAAACTATTGATCCCGCAGAATCCGGGCTGATGAGAAAAAGAAAGATATTTGCCTCTTCAATACCCTTCTCGATTTCCTTCCACCAATCCACAGTGGGAGGAATGCCTTCCCAGTCAATCCAAAAATCCAGATCCTGACCCTTAAAGGCTTCAGTTAGCTTGCGCGCAACTTCGATGTCCTTGCGTGAGTATGAGATAAATAAGCTAGCCACAGTTTATTACTCCCTTACATGGCTAATACTTCCAACCACTACTTTCCTGTCACCTGATTTTTTTCGGGCCATTTAGTTTTCCCTTAATCAGAGGCGCCAGACGATAATGTGATTATAGTACAAAAATTCCCTTGTGCTAATGTAGAAAGGGAGACAACTTATGGCTTTTGCAAAGTCAGGAAAAGGGGGTCACCAAGAGGGCAAAAGCTTGAGGAATATGAGCCGAGAACCATCGTCTGGCTTGCGCAGCATTGGGGAAC
>JAKEFL010000099.1 GCA_022616105.1 Anaerolineae bacterium
AGGCGGGAAATCCATTATCACTGGCGATGAATCTGGGATTGTGCAAGTGTTAAACGCAGAAAATGGAAATGTGGAAAGAGAGTTCGAACCAGGCTCACCGGTCCGTGATGTGGATATTGGTCCTGATGGAAAATTACTGGCAATTGCCCGCGAAAACGGGTTGATCACAATTGTTGACATTCAAAATCCAAGACCTAATGGCTATAACCTTACGCTGACCGGCAGGCTGACTGTCGCTGATTTCAGTCCGAATGGTCAGTGGATGGCTGCCGGGTCGGACTCGGGAACCGTCACCGTTTGGAATTTGAGCAACAGAAAGATCTACTCCAGTGGTCGTCATAAAGGGGAGGTGCTCGCGATTCAGTTCAGCCCAAATAGCAGATTCGTTGTTTCAGGCGGAGCAGATAATTATGCAGTTGGTTTTGATACCCAGAAGGGTGAGGAGGTTTTTCGTCTGCTTCATTCAGATTGGGTTGAAGATGTTACCTTCCCTCTGAACGGTTCATGGCTGGCAACGGCTTCTGATGATGCAAGAGTAAGGCTTTGGGATATAAATTTGGGCAGGGAACGACTGATTATGTTTCAGGATGGCGCTATCACGAATGTGAAGATCAGTTCTGATGAGAAATGGATCGCAGCAACGGGCGAGGATAAAACAGTGCGTGTTTGGAGTGTATATACCGGCGTGGAGATGTTGCAGATCCCGCTCAAGGCTTTTGGATCGGTGCTTGGCTTCAGCAACGACAATAAGCATCTTGTTTCAAGCGATGGAAATGGCAATATCAGCATCTGGGATATTTCCGGAATGATCGCACCTGTGAATTACATTCAATTTGATAAGCTGATATGGATCTCAAAATTCACCCCTTCGGGAAATACGCTTATCGCTGCAGATGCCAACCGTGTCTGGATGCTGAATCCCGAGGAGTTACCCAATCTGGGATCGCGTCCGCCGAACGATTCTGCCCTTGAATTTAAGAACAATATCTATGACCTTGTCATTAGTCCTGATTCGCAATGGACGGGTATTTCAACTTATGAAAACGAATATTTTATCCATAACTTAAATACGCGCGTCTCGACCAGGGTTAATCCATCTACTGATGCCAATGCACTTGCTTTTTCAGTGGATAGTTCACGCTTCCTTGCAGGCACGGTTGACGGTGACATTGAAATATGGGATGTAAAAACTGCAAATCAAGTTAATTCCATTAATATAGGTGATTCTATATTATCAATTACCACAAGTCCGGCGGGGATCGCCATAGGGATAAAGGATAAGATCGTAATCCTGGATACAAATGCAGACCAAAAACTCCTCGAGTTGGAAGCACCGGGCGAAAACCAATTTTTGGCTTTTAATTCCGATGGTTCCATGCTTGCTTCGGCGAGCTCATCCGGTCAAATCCAGATATGGGAACAGACGAATGGAAAAATTGAAATCCTTAAAACTGTGAAGAAACAACAGCCATATTCGATTGCATTCAATCCTCAGGGAAATTTATTGGCTGTTGCAACAGTAAACAATGTACACCTTATCGATACAGCCAGCGGCGAGGAAGTGAGTCGCATTCCACATAAAGGGATTGTGTACAATGTCTCCTTTTCACCGGACGGAACAATACTGGCTACTGCATCTCTTAAGTTGATCCAGCTCTGGGATGTTTCCGGCCTGCAAAAATTAAATACAGCTGATCTCATCGAAACAGCCTGCTCACGATTGATCTGGAATTTCAGTAGTTCAGAATGGAATGTAATGTTTGGAGATCAGACTTATACAAAATTATGTAAGAATCTGCCAGTACCATAAAACAAGGTACGGGACTCTTTACGCGATTAATTTACTTACCTTACGCAATCCAGACCTATCATATGAGATGCCCACATTAGGACCTTTAACGCAAAGCCGCTAAGACGCAAAGTGAATTAGAACTTTATGACTCTGCGCCTCGCTGTTAAAGATGCGCCGTAAAGAATTCGTCTGTGCGTAAGATGAGTAATTTATTACTCACCTTACGTACCTTTATGCTCCTGCAGGGTCTCCCCATGCGGGGACTGCCGCTTTGCGGCGTATGTGACCCTGCGATTTTCTCTTGAAATGCGGCGGTCTCACATTGTACCTTTCAGGGTAGACCGCCTTTGAGCGTAACGAGTTTATTACTTATTTGGACTTTCTTCAGTGGTCTTCGCAGTTGTGGTTTCGATAACGGCCTGCTGTACGAGCGGAGGTTCACCCGGAGCCGCTGGCGTCTGTACAGTTGTAATTTTTGGCTGGACAGCCTGAGCAGCCGGAGCTGAACGATTGAAGTAACCTTTGACACTATCCAGTGTGTCCTTGCCTTGCTGCAAAATTCCGACCAGCGAATGCACCGGATAGGATCCACTGCCAATGACCAGGCCTGTGATCAAGACATCGAACCGCGCGGGGACAATATTGACGCCCAGCATGGCGAACATTTGGAGTTGGGCAAGCGCGGCAATAATCACACCCAGCATCAAACCAAGCACAACCGAAACTGCTATTTTGGCATTGATGTAGCTTTCAGAAGAAGTAGCTTCGGAAAGCTTGTCTTCCGCAACTTCGAGACGCTGCTGCGCCAGAGTCATCATCGCGCTAAGTTCATCTATTCTGACTTTTACATTTGCCGTGATTTGAGAGACAGACCCCTGCCCGATTTCCATGTTCCCCATTTCTGCATTAAATTTATCTGCGACATCCGCCAAAAATTGACGCGCCTGTTTTACTTCTGTTTCCGCGCTTTTGAGCCAGCGCATACCCCGGCCTAGATATGCCACCATGGTCCGCCAGCTACCTTCAAGCACGTTGAATATTGTCTCAAGTGTTCGTTCGACCGCCGCCGCGGCAGCCAGTATCGGGGCCAGCACAACAGTCAGATTTGCGCTCGCCTCCAATCGCGGAGCATCCGCTTCCGTAATTGGGGCAAAGAAGAATACCCATACTGTTAATCCAATCCAGATGCCGATGACCAGCAAGACCAGAAAGCGAAACCATCGCTGCATCCTAAAATATTGACTTCGCTCATCCCAGGTTGGGGCGTCGCTTGGTACACCATCGGGGTTGTTGTTTTCGGTGTTGCTCATGTCAGGCCTCCTTTATATTGAATCCATATCGTAAACAATCAGGAATTAAGCATTACCCAGAAGTTCTTTGATTATAAATCAGCATCTCGGTTATGGTTAAAGTGGATTTGATGAGTTGCGGCGATTCACGAAATCGTGGCTTTCATGCGCCAATCATATTTTCATAAAACAATCCCCTCAGGTGTTTCGATTCCAGAATCTTCAAATTCCAATGCCTTATCGACTGTCCGAACCCATTCGTAATACAAGCTCTTCGCGCTGAGGATAATTCCACCTGCATGACGAATCCGTCCGATACCAATTTGGTGCGCGGTACCTGGAGAACCTGTCGCGTCTGCTAGGACAACGACTTTATAGTCCAAGTCTATGAGTCCTAAGGCTGAATGTGCAACGCACACATCGGTTTCATAACCGATCAAAAATGCAGTTTTACGTCCCGTCTGCTGGACAGCTTCGAGGATGTCAGGTTGAGCGGCAAGGCCGAAAGTCATTTTGTTGTAAATTTTCGTGTCGGGTGGAAGGATCGCTGCAACTTCGTCTGAAACATTTCCTGTGCGAGGAATGTCCTCAGCAGTAACAATCAAAGGAACACCCAGCCAATTCGCCACTTTGATGATCCAGCACATTCTTTGTAACAGAGGATTATTTTCACTCTTGTTTTCTTTCTTCACGAATGAAGGCTGGATGTCAATGACGATGAGTAATGAGTCGCTGACTTCGAGGAGGGATGAATTGGTCATAAGTTTCTGTCCCTTTGGTAAAAATAATATTGGGTGCGCAAGTGTGGTCCAAACAAGAACTCCGAGTTTTGTTTCTCTTTTAGACCACCATCTCACGATTGGATTAGGCTGGTCACTCTTGTTTTGGGGTCTCCACGGAAGGCTCGGTGCGCAGAGGGAGTTGAATCGTTGGGAATGGGGGCAGAACAGTGGGAAGAGGAGGCAGAATGGTAGGTAAAGGAGGCAAAATTGTGGGCAGAGGGGGTGGTATCGTGGGGATTGGAAGTACTGGTGTATTAATTGGTGGGGCAGTAGGTGGCCTTGGTGTATTCGTAGGCGGCATAAGTGTTCTAGTTGGCCTTGGAGTACGGGTTGGCTTTGGTGTATTGGTTGGCAGCGGCAGTGATGTTGAGGTAAGATCCAATCTTTGGCAGTCGGGGTCTGCTCTGTCTATCAAGCCGTCACTATCGTCATCGCTGGCATTAAAACAATATTCTCTTGCCCCCTGATTGGGATTTTGCACTGCTGGTGGCACATCCCAGATGATAATCGAGTCGAAGCGGATAATCGCATCAGTGCTGTCCATCGTTTCGACAAATAAACCGACTTCTCCACTGGCGTAATCAGGATCGCTGATCCAATCAATGAAACGGCCGTTTATGAAAAGCAAGAAAATTGAGCCGTAGGCTTCGACGCGCAGCGTCTTCCTGGCCTCCAAACCGCGCATACGTTCATCTATTCCCTCCCTCAGGGTTTCCAGCCCAGTAGAGGAACTTTTGAGAAAATACCAGGTCAGGGTACGCGGCGATGTGATGAAGGCATAATACTGATCTCCTGACTGGCGGAAGACCAGGCCGTAGCGAAAGTTACCGCTGCTCGGCGCCTCAGCAATCGCTCTTATGTCGGCGTTCACATCCCCGTATTCGCGTTCGTTGGGTACAGAAGCGAGATATTGATCATAGGGATCTTGAACTTGAACCTGGTAGTATCTCCGTCCGGAGAAGCGAACGTAGCGAACAATGAAATTACCGATCGTTCCTCGATCCCATCCGCTGGATTGATTCCTGAATTCATCTCGATACAGTATGCGTGCATTAATTGGGAGCCCAGACAAGGTCACAGGGCAAGGTTTCTGTGGTAATAGAGATAATTCTTCCTCCAAAGCCGGGGTGCCTGCAAACCGTCGATAACGCCCTTCCCAGGCGATGAAGACCGGGATGGGCGCACAAATAGTCGGTGATGGAGATTCATCTTTTAAAATATAGCCGGCCTCTCCGGCTTTGATGATATTATTCCTGCCCTTTGCAGTGACCTCGACAACTCCCTTTTTTACCAGAACACATGTAAGCTCTTCATTGTGGCAAACATCAAATTCCGCGCCGCCTGTCAGAGTTTTTATAGTTGCATGTAAAGTCTGGACCGTGACCCGGGAGGTCGTTCGCTCATTTAGATGCACAAACATGTTCCCGCGATCTAGGTGCAGGGTCACATGAGTAGAACCTCCTGCTTCCTGCGTTAGGTCTTTGAGGAAAACAGATGTATTACTGAAGAGTTCTACCTCCAGGTAGTCTGAGAAATCTAGAATACTGTAACTCTGCTCATCCTGCTCTTCCAGCTTAACCACTTCAATGCCATCATCCACCTGAATATTCGCCGCTTGGGCTTGTTGTAACTCGATCTCGATACCTTCCCTCCTGAACACCTTCGCTCTTGACCTTATGGCAGATAAGCGGACCTCAAACGGAGGCTCAGCCGGATCTATCTGAGGCTCAGGTTCGGTGTATTGCGTCGCAGCAGCCGGCTCTACCATCGTTGGGCTTCCCTGAACCTGAAAAATAGGTAGCTGCCCAGGGCCGACTGGCACAGCGGGGGCACATGCCGACAATATTAAAACGGGAATCAAAAAAAGTGTTGGCCTAAAAGAAAACCGGAAATTGAGTTCTATTTTCTACCTTCTTTCCAGTATGCCGTCCAAATGTATACCTTGCTTAAAGGCCGCAAAGTGGACCAACGGCGGGTTGGCTTTATTCCGGGAATAACAAATATGCAAGGTTGTGATCATGACGCTTGGATTAACGGTTGGTTACAATGACCCGAGTAAATGAAAATTAAACAGTCAGCTGCATGCCCTCTGCTGATGGATACAGTGTTATTTTAACCCGAAGGCTCAACGACCCTGCCTAATTCTTCGTTAACACTTATTTCATAGACATAAACTTCCGAAGCTTGCTGAATTCGGAAGTTTGTTTGCTACACCAGTAATCTCAACGGCTCTTCCAAATACTTTGCCGGTGCTTGAATGAATTGCGCTTCTTCCACGCCATCACTGACGCGGCTGTCGTGTAGGTCAGATTGACAATCCAACCGCCTGCATTTTTAAAATAAGGTCGGACTACCAGTCCGACCTATATAACTTACACCAACATCCTCACTGGATTTTCCAGGAAGCCCGCCAGCGCCTGCATGAACTGCGCCGCCTCTGCGCCATCGCTGACGCGGTGATCAACCGAAATAGTCGCTTTCACGCAGAGCGGCCAGCCGAGCTTCCTATACTAGCATCCTCACTGGATTTTCCAAAAACTCCGCCAATTTCTGCATGAACTGCGCCGCCTCCGCACCATCGCTCACACGGTGGTCC
>JAKEFL010000100.1 GCA_022616105.1 Anaerolineae bacterium
AGCGAAGAGTCTCGGCTGAAATTACAAGAGATTCTTCGTCGCCAGAAGAACGCTGGCTCCTCACGCGAAGCGTGACAAACCTGTGATTTACTGAAATTATCTATTAATCAGAAACAGGATGCCAGCAATTACGGCGCAGATTCCGGCGATGAGGTCGATGACTCCTCCTCCGAAACTTACGCCTAAAAGAGCGAGACCGGCTAAGATCAAATATATTCCAAGTAAAATCCATTTCAAACCACGCATTGTATTCTCCTTTCGTTTTAACCAGCGATACCTGAAGTGTCAATTGGGGGTTGATCAGAACAAACACATTATGATTGACCTTCCGCGGCGAATCAACCTCCACTAATAAGAACGCCATGTGACGCTGGCAGTTACGAGGTCACTTTACGCAATCTATGTCCAGCAGATAACATTCCATCGTCAAAAGGCTCAACGCGAAGCCGCAAAGACGCAAACGCAAAGCGAATCGAATCTTCGCGTCTTTGCGGCTCACCTGCACTGCACCACGCCCTTCGGGCAGGCAGTGCGGTGCAAGTGTGGCGTTAAAGATGCGCTGTGAGGAATTTGTCCGTGCGTAAGATAAGTTACGAGTTCTCCCCGCTTGGAATATCTTCCGAAATGATTTCCTGTGCGAGTCTCTGCAAATTATCCGAATCTCCTGCTTTGGTGGCGCGCCAGTATTGATCAAGTAATTCGAGCGGACTCAAACTACCGATTGTTTGGCCCTCTGGGAGCCGGACACGGGCTTCCACTTTTGGTTTCTTGGCAAGATGAAACTCAAACGCCTCCTCAGTATATTCTCGCAAAGCGGATTCATCGATCAATATATCCATTTCTCTTGGATATTCCACCGTCAATCTTACTATGGCACCGGACATTCCCGCAGGGCTGGGCAATTCGGATTTGAGTGTTTCTGTTACGTTCTCATTAGACGATAGGACTTTCTTCCGGTCAATGAACGGACGCGTCTCTGTTAGTTTTCTCCACTCAACTGTTGAGTACCCGCGCGTCACCTCAGCGATGACGAAAAACTTGTCATCATGCGCCTCTCCAAAATCGATCCGCTCAATCGAGCCCGGATAAATCACAGGCGGTTGCTCGCCGCGATTCACATCCTGCCACTTATGAATATGACCCATGGCAACATAATCCAGCCGGCGGTCTTTCACAAGGGAGATCGGCAATACAAGATCGCTTCCCATCATCACCATACGTTCCGCGCCGAATACCGCGCCTTCTACAGAAGCATGTGCGGTGAGGATCAACGGCAGGCTTTTATCAGCTTCGTTGATCCAATCTTCCACAAGTTCTGATATTCGAGATTCGATCTTCGAAAAAAGTTCGCTTGTATCTGCCGCGCTTGCTGCGAGGGCTGCCATAAAACCAGAGCGAGAGACCCAGGGCATGGCAATGACCTGAACAGGTAAATCCCACAGGTCCTTTGATAATAAAAATTCCGGTTTTTGCAGCACACGCACATAAGGGATTTGTAGCGTGTCGAACTCTTGAATTGCATGCGCGCGCCCCACTGCTGGAGATAAGTCATGATTGCCCACTAACAACAATGTTGGAATCCTGGCTTGTGACAAACGGATAATGCGCTTCTCCCACTCACGCTGGAACGTTGGCGCAGGCGAGCGGTCCTTGTAGGCGTCCCCCGCGAAGATGACCAGATCCACTTTTTCAGAGATGGCTGCATCGATGATTGTATCGAGGGATTTCAGGAAATCAAGCACCCGGACAGGCAGGCCGGTTTCAGGGTCATGGCGGCCATAATTCGCCATGTCGATGTGGGCGTCAGCAAAGTGGAGAAGTTTCATATTATAGTTACTCTGGTGGTTGAGTAGGCGGTGTTCGTCCGCCGTATCGAAACCACCAATAACAAAAATAATCTTGCTTACTTGGTGGTTTCGACTGCTTGCGTCTCAACCACCGAAGTTGTTTTTGTTACGGCTGCAATCCCAAATCCTCCAAAGCTTGAAGTGCCGGGGGCCAGTTGGGATGCAATCTAAGCGTCTCGCGGAAATCGTCGACTGCATCTTGCGTATTGCCAATCATATATTTGGCGCGCCCGCGCCAGTAGATGCTTTCCTCCAGGGTCGGTTTGGAGATCGTCTCAGTGAGAGTGAGGTTGGCAAGGTTGACAACATCCTGGTAGCGAGCTGCGTAGAAGTAAGCCCAATACGGACCTGTTTGATACCACATCATTCGATAGGGTCGCTGTTTGTCATCCTGGCCGATTGAATCATAAATTGTAAAAGCTTGATCATAAGCATTGGCTGCATCCACATATTCCTGCAAAGCCACATGGCTGGAGCCTTTGGCGAACCAGGCAAAGTACAGATCGATTCCACTCATGCTGCGGATGTTTTCTTCTGCAACACCCAGCGCGTGTCTTGCAGCCCAAGTCGCGTCTGCGTACGGACCAAGGGTTGTCAATACTTCGCCTTCACGTTCAGGCGGATACACCACAATAAAGAGATTATCGAACGAGAGCCATGCCTCACTTGCCATGAATTCATCATATGGGATGCGAAAGTTGGGACCATCATTCCAGGTATCCTGAACGGTCAATTCCTTCTTCGCCTCATCATAGCCCGTGACAAATTGATAATGTCCGAGCCAGGCGACTTTGCCTGTGTAATCTTTTTCATAGTAGCCTTTTTCTGCGATCACAGGGAACCCGGCCGCGAGCATCGCCTTAACGATCTCAACATTTCCACCCAGACGAGACAGCGCCCGAAACTCAGTATTATCATTGACAAAATCCACCATCTCATAAGGCATCACGTTGACATCAGACTTGCCCTGCTGGATAAAGTCGAGTTTAGGATCCTGTATACCAGGCTTGACAGCTTCGGCAACAATATCGCGATTCCCATCCCAGCCCCAGAAATTCAGTGCCATGCTTAAATTGGCAGGACCACAATAATTCCAGCGGTTCTTTTGGTCTTCGTAGCGAAAACCATCCAATTTAACGGAGGCAGGCAAAGGCGTGGGCGTGAGCGTTGCTGTGAGTGTGGGACCATGCGTGGGCGTCAGAGTCGCTTGAGGTGTGAGAGTCGCCTCGAAAGTCAGCATCAATTGTGTGACAGCCAGGTCCACTTGTGATTGTTGTACGGGCTGGAAGACAGCCTGATCGGGCGGGTTGATGGCATATTTGACATTCGATATCCACCCATCCAGCCGCGGCATGGCGCGGCTGTAAACAGGCGGCAGGAAGAATATACCAACTGCCAATAAAATGAAAATGAGGACCGCCCATTTACGGTTAAAACGATTTTGCATGGCGAGGATTATAAAACAAAAAGACCCTTGAGGTTCGCGAACCTCAAGGGTCTCTAATCTGTTTATTATTCTTTGGTTTTACCGATAGCCTTGCGAAGGTTTCAAACCTTCGCAAGGCTATTATTATTTATTCTTTCACTTCGCCTTCGATCACATCATCATCACCTGATCCCTGCGGGGGTGTCGATGGACCACCAGCTGCCTCAGGTTGAGGCTGTCCCTGTGCGTAGAGCTGTTGACTCAAGGCATGGAATGCCTGTTGTACAGCTTCAGAAGCTTGCTGAATGCGACCAATGTCATCACCTTGTGCGGCGGTCTTGAGATCGTTGATCTTGTTTTCGATTTCACCGCGCTCGGCAGATGGAACTTTATCGCCCAGATCGCGCAAGGCTTTTTCGGTTTGATATACAAGGCTGTCAGCCGTGTTCTTTGCTTCGATCAATTCACGGCGCTTCTTATCTTCAGCTTCATGAGAGCGAGCTTCCTGAACCATGCGATCAATATCACTCTTGTCCAGGTTGGTCGAGGCCGTGATCGTGACCTTCTGTTCCTTGCCTGATGCCTTGTCCTTTGCGGTGACATGCAATATGCCGTTGGCATCAATGTCAAACGTGACTTCCACTTGCGGGATGCCGCGCGGGGCAGGCGGAATGCCATCCAGTCGGAATCGCCCGAGTGACATGTTATCTGCAGCCATAGGGCGCTCGCCCTGCAGCACGTGAATATCAACAGCAGTCTGATTATCGGCAGCAGTGGAGTAGGTCTCAGTCTTGCGAACCGGAATGGTCGTGTTGCGGTCGATCATCTTTGTCATCACGCTGCCGAGCGTTTCAACACCCAGCGAGAGCGGAGTGACGTCAAGCAGAAGGATATCCTTCACATCACCGCCGAGAACGCCGCCCTGGATCGCTGCACCGATTGCAACGACCTCATCAGGGTTGACGCCTTTGTTCGGCTCTTTGCCATTGGTCAGCTTGCGAACCAAATCCTGGACCATTGGCATACGAGTCGAACCACCGACCAGCACGACTTCATTAAGTTTGCTGGCATCAAAACCTGCATCCTTGAGCGCGGCTTCAAATGGCTTGCGGCAGCGATCAAGCAGGTCTTCTGTCATTTGCTCGAATTTTGAGCGGCTCAGCTTCAACTGTAAGTGTTTGGGGCCAGTCGCATCAGCAGTGATATAGGGTAGATTAATCTCAGTTTCCATCACAGTCGAGAGTTCGATCTTGGCTTTCTCCCCAGCCTCGCGTAAACGCTGTAGCGCCTGGCGATCACTGCGCAGATCAATGCCCTGATCTTTTTTGAACTCATCGGCGGCCCAGTTGACAATACGCTGGTCCCAGTCATCACCACCGAGGTGCGTGTCACCGTTCGTGGCTTTTACTTCGATGACGCCTTCACCTACTTCAAGGATGGACACGTCAAACGTACCACCGCCGAGGTCGAAGACCAAAATGGTCTCGTTCTTTTTCTTATCAAGAC
>JAKEFL010000101.1 GCA_022616105.1 Anaerolineae bacterium
GTATCAAGCGAAGGCACTGCAGACAAAATAATGACCTTGCCTTTGGCTTCCTCCAGAGGATTTACAGTCGCCCAGCCTGGAATTACGGATGTAAATTCGGGAGCCTGCTGCCCCACTTTTACATCATCTCCGATAACAGTAGCGAATTTATCGCCGAGCTTGAAAAAATCGTTGCGTTCAGTTGGCATTTTGGTTTCTCCGCATAAATGAGTTGTGTTCGCAGATTTTACCGCATCCATTGTTTGACTGAAAGCCCGCCGCGCAGATGAGGATAGTTGAGCATTTTGTTATACTGTTCTTGATAAAGCCGCCGTATAACCTCTAGTCGAGTAATTAATCGAGTCAAAATTCTTGCGCTATGAATACGAATAAGCAATTCACCGAAGTGTTCAACAATTTCATCAAAAAACCCGGTGCAGAAAAGAAAGCTGCTCTGCATGCGTGTCAAATACTCAATGTCAATCCACCCTCTGACTATCTCGACGCTCTGCGATTTAGTAATGGAGGCGAAGGTTTCATCCGTTATTCTTACTTCCGCTTGTATTCAATCACTGAGTTGATTTTGCTTAATGATGCTTATCAGGTTAAAAAGTTTGCACCAAGACTTGTTATCTTTGGTTCAAATGGCGGCGGGGAAGCCTTTGGATTTGACACACGAGCAGATCCATTAGAGATAGTTCAAATTCCCTTTATCCCAATGGATTTCAAATACGCCAAACTATTGGGCAGAAACTTCATGGAATTTCTGTCTTTTCTCGAAGAAGCTAAAAACGATGATGACTCATCCTTGCCACATATAAACATGTCTGCGGTTGGCAAGGAGGTTCATGAAATCCATCCTATTATCTTTGGAGGAAATCCAATAGATGATAAGAACAAGGTTCTTGTGCCATCAGAAGAGCATGCAAAGCTCAGTGTATTCTGGAACGAAGTCTATTTAGAAAAGGTATCAAACGATCGAATCATTTCGAATTCACCCACACCGTCATCTGAGACGCGCCGCGATTCGCCCACAGGAAATAAGGAATAAATTTTAATGGCTTGCCATCAATCGCATTGCCATGAATAACGACACAACCACTCAACAAATCAGGGACAAGCTCTTCGCTCAAAGTAGACGGGTCAAGTTGTATGGTGAAAATATCTACATCAGGATTATCCACGCTTTCAAGACAATACACCAACTGCCCGCGCGTGATTGCGACATTGCCAGTATGTCCCTTCACTTTGGGATGAGCGCGGCGCAGCTTGATAGACATATCAAAATTGAATTCTAAAATATCGCCAGGTGACCAAGTTCTATTTAATGATGTAAACCAACTAAATCGGGGATCATAGCCTGAAGCAGTTACTTGTTTTTGATATTCGACAGATTCGCGAAGTCTAGCACTACTTATTGTATGCGCAAAATGTTCTTCTGAATTTTCAATCATTTGCTCTCTCACAGCTTTGGACATTTGAATCATAGCAGCCGGATTCCATGATGGAATTCGTAAGTGCAGTTTGAATTTTCGCTTCTCCGCCGGCTCAATATGAAGCAAGACTTTTCCACTCCAAGGTAATTCAGATTCGATTTTAACCTTCACAGGAACGCCGATATCAATTGTCGTTTCACTGCTGATGTATTGGTGAATCCAAATATCATTCTCATCGTATGAGTAAATGTATTTCCCCAAGTCTGCGAAGGTACGCGAGAGATTGGATGGGCAACAAGGAACAACGTACCATCCCTGGCGCGTCACACCACGATGTACAGTCAGTGGGTTATTGTAAAGATAAGTATCTCCATTTTGTCCCATTCCTACATTTGTTGCGTTATAGAGCTGCCATTCAAACAAGTCGCTGTAACGCGCATTCTTTGTAATCAGCGCCATCTCCCAATTCCAGAAGAGACTGGCAAGTGAGGCGCAGGTTTCGTTATAGGCATACTCAGGGTCAAGGTCGTAGTCACCGCCGAAGCCTTCAATTTCAGGGGCAGAGCCGAGTCCGCCCGTGATGTACATGCGCCGCGTGACCATCCGTTCCCAGGCTTGTTCCAACGTGGGGAGAAGCGACTCATCCGATTTCTCTCGACATAACATAGCAATCGCAGTTTCAAGATAGCCAAAACGCACAGAATGACCTACTGGCGCAGTCTGTTTGCGGATGGGGGTATGCTGTTGAGCATAGTATCCACCTAACGCGTTGAGGCGGTGACGCAGTTTACTAAAAGGTGGTTTCTTGGCGTAGTTCCCACCAGGTAAACGAAAGGATTTATGTTCAGGATGTTCTGTGATGTAATCCTGCCTTAATTGATTCGGATACGCGTTTCGTTTCATGAAATTGTTGCGTTGAAGCCACCAATGAATGCCGTACAACGGAGTCCGCCCGCGCCGTTCCACGAATTGTCGCGCAAGTTCAAGATAATTTTCTTTCCCGGTTACTCGATACAAACGAATCAGCGCGAGTTCGATCTCTTCATGTCCACACGTTTTATCATTGGATGCATTAAGAAAGTCGCGTACGAGCAAATCCGCGGCTTTGATGCAGATATCGAGCAGGTCCCGGCGACCGGTGGCTTCGTAATGCGACACGCCTGCTTCGATGAGGTGCCCATGGCAGTAAAGCTCATGCTCTATTTGTAAGTTGACCCAGCGTTGATTCGGAAAATGCAATTGATTGTATGTGAAGATATATCCATCCGGCATTTGAGCGCGTGCCAGGAGAGCGATAAACGAATCTATAGGGGAGGCAAGTTTGGGATCAGGATTGAGCGCATAAATTCGTGAGGCAGCGTCCAACCATTTGTAGGCGTCAGAGTCTGCAAAGAACCAGCCTTCGCGAAATCCATCCTTCTCGCCCGTCACAAGGCGGAAGTTATCGATGCAGCGCGTCGCTTCGAGCTGCTTCCATTGATGAAAGATCGCCTTTTGCGCGTTGACCGCGAGACGCGGCGACCAGAACGAATCGTTGATGTTGACTTGACGGGTGGTGAGTTCCTGCATGGTAGGCTCCTGCTCGAATTATAGGGCAAACTCATAGACATTTCACAGTTGACTTAATTTTGATTCTCTGTACAATCATGAAAGCGCTTTCATAAAAACATGATTCGCCGCAAAAAGCCCCCCACGATTTCACATGTCGCACAACAGGCAAAGGTTTCGATTGCCACCGTCAGCCGCGTATTGAATGGCACCACGCCCGTAGACGATAAAACTGCAAAACGAGTGCGGGCTGCGATCAACAAATTAAATTTCGTACCGCGTCATGCCGCACGTGTGCTGGCAGGCAAACGTACGCACACGATTGGCTTGCTCCTCCCTGAGATCAGCGGCGCGTTCTTTCAGCCCATGCTGAAAGGCATCGAGGCGGGAGCACATGATGCTGGCTACGATCTGCTCATCCACTCCACACAGATCCATGATCCATCCCATCGTCCACTAGGCGAACATAATACAGATGGTCTTCTTGTTTTCACCAACAGCCTTGACGACCAGGAACTGGCGCGATGGCATCGCATCAAATTTCCTGTGGTCCTATTACACCAAACCCCGCCAGATTCTTTGAACATCCCCGTCATCACAATTGAAAATAAAAATGGCGCAGCAATGCTTATCAATCATTTGATTGAAATCCATGGCAAGCGCCGCATTGTTTTTTTGCGCGGACCCGAGGGACATGAAGATTCGGTCTGGAGAGCGCGCGGGTATCGCGAAGCGCTTGAAATACACAAAATCAAATTTGATCACAGCCTGATCGCCTCAGGCGGATTCGATGATGAGGAAGCCTTCATAACCATTCAACAAATGCTAACGAATGGGATCGATTTTGACGCGGTCTTCGCGGGAGATGATGACGCAGCCATCGGTGCAATTCGCGCGCTTCGGATGGCAGGACGCGTCATCCCAGGTGATGTGGCTGTTGTGGGCTTCGACGATATTCCCTTCGCCCGCTACCTCTCCCCCGCGCTGACAACGGTACGCGCGCCGATCGAAGAGGTGGGGCGCGAAGCCGTCCGACAGTTGGCACGCCTGATGAACGGCGAGCAGGCTGAGGCTTTGACTCTGATGCGTACAGAGCTGGTCATCCGCGAATCATGCGGATGCGCGCCAGCGTCGACAATATCCAATCCATTACAAGACGAATTAATATCATCCACAAGGAGGTGAAGCAGAAAGATAAATTGTCAGGCTTGAATCAGATCCGATCCATTAATCAATTTGGAGGAAGAGATGAAAACCAAACTACTGAAACTGTTCGCATTGTTCGCAATGGCTTCGATGCTCTTAGCCGCGTGTAGTGGCATAGCCGCCACACAAGCGCCCGCTGAAAAAGCCAAGGTCGTGATCTTCGTCGGCTTTGGTACCGGTACCGATCCAGACCAGGTCGCCGCGCAGGAGGCGCTTGCAAAGAAGTTCAATGATTCGCACGAGGACATCGAAATGGAATTTCTGATCGTGCCAAACGAAGAAGCGACCGAAAGATTCCTTGCAATGGTCTCTGGTGACAACGCGCCACAACTGGTGGGCCCGCATGGCACTTCGACGATTGCGCGCTTCAAGGAATATTGGGAGGATATCACGCCCTATATTCAAAAAGATAATTACGATCTGAGCGATTTCTACGGACCAGCCACCACCATCAACAAATATCCCGATCTGGATGCTGGCTTGCCGCTTGGTCTGTATCCGTCGTTCCTGTTCTATAACAAGGATGCCTTCGATGCCGCGGGCTTGGCATATCCAACGCATGATTACACGGATACCTCATGGAACATCGACGCGCTGAAGGAAATGGCAATGCAGTTGACACTGGATGCCAGCGACAACACGGCCAATGACGCCGGCTTCGATGCGTCGAGTATTAAGCAATGGGGTTATGCAGATACATGGACAGATATGCGCGGCCAACTGACGATGTTCGGCGCGGCAGACCAGGGACGTCCAACCACTGATGATTACAAGACAGCCACATTCAACGCGCCTGAAAGAGTCTTCGGCTTTCGATGGCTGCATGACGGTGTGTGGAGAGATCATTTCATCCCTGATGCAAACGGACAGGCTGCGATCGATTCCACTGGCGCAGACCCGTTCGGTTCAGGACAAGTCGCCATCTGGTACAGCCACACCTGGTTTATGTCGGAAGGCCTGAATGAGTTGCCCTTCGCCTTTGACATCGCTCCCCTGTTCTACAACCAGGATGGCGAACGCATCGCCCGCATTCACGCAGATTTATTCACCATGTCCAAGAATGCGAAGAATAAAGATGCTGCTTGGGAAGTGATGAAATGGCTCGTTGCACCCGAACAGATTGTAGATGTATGCAAAATCTACGGCTGTCTGCCCGCGCGCAAGTCAACGGAGGAAGCCTATCTAAATTTCCTGAAGGAACGCTACCCAACGATTGACCACGACGTGATCTTCCAGGCGATTGACTATCTTGACAATCCGCATCACGAAGGATGGGTTCCAGAATGGGGCAAGGTGAATGACACCTTGAATAACGTTCTATCGATTCTATATAGTGACTCCGAAGCGGATGTGCAAGCCGTGATGGATCAGGGGAATGAAGACGTGCAGAAGATCCTTGACGAGTATTGGGCAAATCAATAGTCACGAGCTAAGACCTTAACCACTGAGACACGGAGATTTATCTTGTCTCCATGTTTCAGTGGTGAGATTACGAAAATTCTCCAGAAGAATTATGTCGCCCTTTCGCTCACTCAACAAAATGAGTCTTGCGCGCCGCGAAGCATTGGCGGGTTATGCGTTCGTTGTGCCGTGGATTATCGGCTTTCTCATCTTCACGATCGGTCCAATGCTGGCATCGTTGTATTTCTCCTTCACGAAATACAATATCATTGACCCGCCGCAATGGGTTGGACTGGCAAATTACGAGAGAGCCTTCTCGGGAATCTGGGATGCGGTTCGCACTGGTGACTCGCGTCAGTTTGGCGACCCATTGTTTTGGAAAGCATTGCAGGTTACCATTTATTATGCTTCCATAGCGCTTCCTCTCAATTTAGGCTTCTCATTCTTCCTTGCAGTTTTACTTAATCAAAACGTGCGCGGCATCAATATCTGGCGGACCATTTTCTTCCTGCCATCCATCATTGCAGGTGTGGCAGTCACTTTGCTATGGGTGCGAATCCTCAATCCCCGCGTTGGAGTCCTCAATCCATTTCTCAAAGATGTGATCGGTATTCAAAATCCCCCTGGCTGGCTGGCGGCTCCCGAGTGGGCTGTCCCTGCGCTCGTCATCATGAGTTTATGGGGCGTGGGCAGTTCAATGATCATCTACCTCGCGGGCTTGCAAGGTGTGCCAACAGATTTATACGATGCCGCCAAAGTGGATGGCGCCAACGCCTGGCAGCGTTTCTGGAATATCACTTTTCCGATGATGACGCCCGTGCTCTTCTACAATCTCGTACTCGGCATGATCGCCACGTTCCAATATTTCACTCAGGTCTATGTCGCCACAAGTAGTTCAATTGCAGGGCTTGGAAGCCCACAGCATTCCACACTTTTCTATAACATCTATCTCTATCAGAACGCGTTCCGCTATTTCGATATGGGATATGCCTCCACCCTTGCTTGGATTCTCTTCATCATCGTTTTGCTTCTCACCGCTCTGATCTTCCGTTCGTCTGATGCGTGGGTCTATTACGAAGGTCAATTGAGAGGGAGGAATTTGTAAGGCGGATGCTTCGCACAATCCGCCCTACGGGATAAATACTATGAAAAAAGTTTTGGATTTCCTGCGCTGGATAGTTGTCTCCGCGAAAGGACATGAGTTCCTCTTCAAAGGAATCACCACCCTGATCCTCGCTTCAGGATCGGTCCTTATCCTGATCCCGTTTCTGTACATGATCAGCACCTCATTGAAAGACCCTGCGCAAATTCGTTCGGACTCGTCATCGCTCATCCCGCGTAAACCGAAGACGGCGGAAGTGAATGGCAATCCTGAACCTCTCTATGAAGTCACGGTTGATAGGCAGGTACAGGAATACGCTCTCATCAAGAATCTCCCTAATGGTCTGGGACAATTTGTGGATCCCGAGAAACCCGATGTCATCCAAGAGTTAAGAATCAATGATCAGAAACAACTCTATCGTTGGGACATTCATTGGGAGAATTATCCCGAAGCGATCAATGCCATGCCATTCTGGCGTTACCTAGGCAATACATTGATTGTTACATTTGTTGGCATGGCTGGCATGTTGTTCTCATGCTCACTGGTAGCCTATGGGTTTTCACGCTTCCGCGCGCGCTGGTTGAACCTATTATTTCTTCTCTTGCTTTCGACCATTATGCTCCCAAGCCAGGTGAGACTTATCCCTGTATATATCCTTTTCCAAAAACTTGGATGGGTGGACACGTTATTGCCGCTGATCGTTCCATTGTTCTTTGCGAACGCGTATGATGTGTTCCTGCTTCGCCAATTCTTCATGACCATTCCCCTTGAACTCGATGATGCCGCAAAGATAGATGGCGCTAACCCATTGCAAATTTTGCTCTATATTATTCTTCCTCAAGCGCGTCCTGCTCTCGTTTCTGTAGGAATCTTCCACTTTCTGTACGCCTGGAATGACTTCTACGAACCTCTCATCTTCCTGCACTCCCGCCAAAATTGGACCCTCGCAGTCGGCTTGCAAACCTTTGACGCGATCTACACCATCAATACGCATCTCATTATGGCTATATCTATGCTAATGATCATTCCGCCCATTTTGTTGTTCTTCTTCAGCCAAAAGATTTTCACACAGGGTGTAGTGTTCAGCGGAATCAAAGGCTAGAAAATTATCAGGACTCAAACATGTATCATCGCCAGCGCTGGACTCCCGAAAAAATCAAACAAAGACTCACGCTCATTGCGCCTTTGGTGTATGCAAAGCATAAAACTTTGCCATCCTTTCGATATCAGGCATTGAATAGTCCACTCGTGCTATCGACCATTGGCAAAGAAGTGGATGATTCTGAGTGGCAGGAAATTTCTGCCAATCGATATTGGGGCGCATGGATGCAGGAATTCATCCTGCGAACAACATTTACTGTTCCTGAGGATTGGGACACGTCTCAATCCATCGCGTTGTATTTGCCATTGGGTGAAGTGGGTGATTTTAGTCATCCCGAAGCGTTAGCTTACATCGATGGTGAACCGTATGCCGCCTGTGACCGCCATCACCAGGAAATATTATTGAAACCTGAATGGGCAGATGGAACGTCTCATCGACTTGCCCTCCACGGTTGGACAGGCTTGGGCGGATTTGCGAAGAGCGATTCTCTCACCAAACTCTATATACAGCAATGCGACGTGGTGCAAATCCATCAACCCACACGCGACTTTAACACTCTCTCACGCGTTGCCCTTGAAACAGCACAAAATTTGGATGAAAACAATCCGACGCGTTATGGCTTGCTCAACGCATTGAACGATGCATTCATCACACTCGACACACGCGACCCACTTGATCATAATGAGTTTTATCAAAGTGTTGGTCCTGCAATCCAGGTTTTGAAGGATAGCATTGCACAGGCAGGCGCGCCATTAGACGTGGTGATCCACGCCACAGGTCACGCGCATATCGATGTGGCATGGCTGTGGACTCTGGGTCAGACGCGGAGAAAATCCGAGCGAACCTTTCACAATGTCATTCGCTTGATGGAGCAATTCCCCGATTATCACTTTAGCCAATCACAACCGCAATTATATGATTTCATTCGAGAAGACCAACCCAGGTTATTTGAATCCATCAAACAAAAGGTAAAAGAGAATCGTTGGGAAATTATGGGCGGCATGTGGGTCGAAGCGGATTGCAACCTGAGCGGCGCAGAGTCACTGGCGCGACAATTTTTGTTAGGTCGCAC
>JAKEFL010000011.1 GCA_022616105.1 Anaerolineae bacterium
GTTGCCAGGGCAGCAACCTTGATGGATGCGTCCCAGCCATCCACATCGCCTGAGGGGTCTGTCTCCGCCACACCAACGCTTTGACAATACTTCACTGCATTATCAAAAGATTCTCCGTCTTCCATGCGCGAGAGGATGATGTTAGTCGTAGCATTGATGATGCCTTTGAACGAAATCAATTCCGCAAGAGGCATGGCTTCGCGGAATGTCGAAAAGATTGGCGTGCCACCCAATACAGTTGATTCAAATAAAAATCTTCTGCCTTTAGATTTCGCGAGTTCGGTCAAGTCCTGATACGCATGGACAACCGTCCCTTTGTTCGCGGTGCTGACATGCATGCCTGCACTCAACGCGGCTTTGGCATGATCGATGGCAGGCTGACCGGTATCATAATTGACCGGGGAGTTTTCAAACATAACATCGGCGGAGGAATGTTGAATAACTTCGAGCGAGTTGTTAACTTGGAAAGAAGAAAGAGGAAAGATGGATCCCCCGCTTTCGACGAGTTCAAGGGCTTTGTGATGGTCGAGACCATTTGGATTTACAGCGAAGCCGTGCTTTCCGGTCGCGATGCCTGTGATGGAGTAGGTAATGTCATAATTCTGGTTTAGCAAATCACGTTTTCGTTCCAGCAATCGGACCAATGAACGGGCCACATTACCGAATCCAATGAAGGCAAGTTTGTAATGCATGGTGATTTCCTTATAAGAGATGTTATTGTATTCCCTTCGCGCTGAGCGGAGCCGTAGGCGCAGACGAAGCGCCCTGGCAAGTTGGAGATTGCTTCGTTGCCTTGGTCTCGATACGCCCTGCGCAACGACCGCTCAGGGCTACTCGACCAGCGGCTCCTCGCAATGACATGTAATGCTAATCCACCAAAGACAGAAAATATTTGTGGAAGCGCGTATCGTTTGTCAATTCGGGGTGAAAGGATGTAGCGAGGAGATGGCCCTGTTGCGCGGCGACAATTCTCCCGTCCGGGGCTGATGCGAGGATCTTTGCATCCCCACTCACAGACTCGATGATCGGCGCGCGGATGAAGACCGCGTGATAATCCTCGTTTGTCCCAGTGGCTTGTTTAAGTTCCGGCACATCCAGATCCGCTTCAAAGGAATCCACCTGGCGGCCAAAGGCATTGCGTTCGACCTTGATATCCATGAGCCCGAGCAAAGGTTGGTTACGATTGGCATCTTTGGAGAGAAATATCGCTCCTGCGCAGGTTCCCCAAATCGCGTGACGTTGACCGAATTGTTTCAATGGCTCCATCAGGTTATAAGCCACCGCGAGTTTACCGATTGTTGTCGACTCACCACCTGGGATGATCAGACCATCAAGCCGTTTAAGATGTTCAGGCAAACGGACTTCTATTGCTTCAACGTTGATACGCTTGAGCATAGCGATGTGTTCGGCGAAGTCGCCCTGCAAAGCTAATACACCTATCTTCATAATTTACACTTATCAATGTCATTGCGAGGAGCGTTCGTTGCGACGAAGCAATCTTCAATTAAACGGATTGATCTTCTTGATGAGATTCACCCATCAACTGGGAGATTGCTTCGCCATCCTTCGACTACGTTTCACTCCGCTCAGGAAGGCTCGCAATGACATAAAACTAATCACCACCCGCGCTGCGCGATCTTCTCCGCCTCAGGCATCTGCGAAACGTTGCGCCCAACCATCGGCTCACCGAGATCCTTGCTCACTTCGGCGAGAATATGTGCATCCTGATAATGAGTTACTGCTTTGACGATGGCAGCCGCGCGCCTGGCAGGGTCACCACTTTTGAAAATACCCGAGCCAACGAACACCCCATCTACGCCTAACTGCATCATCAACGCGGCATCGGCAGGAGTGGCAACGCCACCCGCCGCAAAATTGACGACAGGCATACGCCCGAGCTCCTTCGTCTCTTTGACAAGTTCATACGGCGCGCCGATCTCTTTTGCATAGCTCATTAATTCTTCATCAGCCATGGTAGTTAGACGACGAATATCACCGAGCACCGTCCGCGCGTGACGAACCGCTTCGACCACGTCACCTGTGCCTGCTTCGCCTTTTGTGCGAATCATTGCTGCGCCTTCACCGACTCGCCTCAACGCTTCGCCGAGATTTCGGCATCCGCACACGAATGGCACTGTGAAGTTATGTTTCAAAATGTGATTTGCTTCGTCGGCCGGCGTGAGGACTTCTGATTCATCAATGTAATCCACTCCCAGGGCTTCAAGAATCTGCGCTTCAACGAAGTGCCCAATTCGGCATTTCGCCATCACAGGGATCGTAACTGAGTCCATGATCTTCAAAATCAGGTCAGGATCAGACATGCGAGCTACGCCACCATTGGCGCGAATATCAGCAGGGACGCGTTCGAGCGCCATCACCGCGCACGCGCCCGCGTCCTCCGCGATCTTTGCGTGGTCGGGCGTGACCACATCCATGATGACGCCGCCTTTAAGCATCTGTGCCAAACCCTTCTTTACTGCGAAGGTACCAGTCTGTTGTTCCATACATTACTCCTGATCGTAAATAGATTGAGATTCTACCATTTCACATATGATTTTATGAGAAAAGCGGCATAAGTTAAGAGCCAATATTCACCTATAGGCAATAGACCAATTTAATGGATTGGCAAATGTTGGAAAGAATTGGCTCTATATTGAAGGTTGAAATGATGATATATATACCATACCAATATCGCCAATAGGCGTGGAGGTCAAGATGCGCATCCCACTCGATCGTCAGAGCTCAATTCCCCTTTATGAACAAATAGAAACGTATTTACGCCAGGGGATTCTTTCGGGCAGCCTGGCCGCTGACACGCGTTTGCCTGCCAGCCGCCAACTTGCTCGCGATCTGGGCGTCAATCGTATCACTGTGGAAAACGCTTATGCTGGACTGGAGACTGAAGGACTAATCTATTCCAGGATGGGCAGCGGCACGTACGTTCTGCCTCCCAATCCGATTTTAACAATTTCAAAGGATGGTCCAGGTGCTCCATGGCCTCTCTGGCAGCAAAGTGTCGAATTCCAGGACAGAACCATCAAAAACCAACCTCTTGACGCGATGTTCAAGAAGCCCCTCAAACATTCTCCTCCGATCAGCTTCGACAGCGGTATCGGAGATGCTCATCTGTTCCCCGCCGAGGATTTTCGTAAGGTGCTTCAGACTGTCATGCGCCGCGACGGAATTGCTGCACTGGATTATGGAGAGCCCAATGGACATGGTCCGCTGCGTGAGACCATCGTTCACATTTTAGCCAGCCAGGGCCTGCAGACACGGTCTGAAAATGTTCTCATCACAGCCGGTTCGCAGCAGGCCTTATCCCTGATATCACAGCTCTTGCTAAAGCCAGGGGATGTCATTCTGGTGGAAAGTCCTACTTATTCAGGGGCTCTGGATTTGTTCCGCTCGCTCAACTTCAAAGTGGTCGGTATTCCAGTTGATGGGCAGGGCATGCAAGTGGAGATGCTCGAGAAACTGCTCCAGCAACATCATCCGAAACTCATCTACACCATCCCTAATTTCCACAATCCGACGGGCACTTGCCTGAGCAGTCCGCGTCGCCATCAGTTAATTATCCTGGCGGATCGATATAACATTCCAATCCTGGAAGATGACTTTGTCGGGGATTTGCGATACGAGGGACGTACTCAACCCGCCCTCAAAGCGCTTGACCCAGGCGGCCGGGTCATCTATATCAATACTTTTTCAAAGATATTAATGCCCGGTTTGCGCGTGGGTTTCCTGGTAGCCGAAGGCCCGGTCTATGACTGTTTGGTTAATTTCAAGCGTGTCAACGATCTGGCAACCTCGACTCTGGTTCAACGTGCTCTGGAAGCTTACGTCACCGTTGGACGGTATCAGGCACACTTGCGCCGTTCCTGCCAGATTTTCCGCAAGCGCCGCGACGCGATGTTATCAGCAATCCAGCGTTACCTACCGGCTGAGGTCCGCCTCGATCCGCCCCAGGGCGGGCTGTTCATCTGGCTGCAACTACCTGAAAAGCTATCTTCTGAAAAGCTGCTTCCTTTGGCTTGGGAAGAGGGAGTAGTCTTCGCCCCGGGAAACGGATTCTTCCCAGATGGGTTGGGTGGCAAAAACTGGCTGCGACTCAATTTTGTAGCCCAGGCACCCGATCAGATCGATGAAGGCATAAAAAGGCTGGGGAAGGCTATTAAACGCTTAACTGCAGCTCAATAAATAATTCTTGCACTGTATGGTTTTCTCAAGAACGCTTGACAAGATCCCGTTTTGTACACGGATCGCACGGAGATGACGGAATCTTTCCGTAAAAACGGAAAAAAATCCGTTCCATCCGCGGAACACCTACACTGCACGCAGGTGCAAGTGTCCGTGTACTAAATGAATCAAATCCCGACCTTGAGAAAGCTACGTTCTTGCACTGAACGTATGACCGCGTATTAGGATGGGGGGGCTTGACAAAATTGCCAATCGGGATACAATTATGACAATGATACAATTATTACAATCATACAAAGATACAATATGATATTGCAAAAACCGCTTACCCTTCATCTTGACTTTCGCTCTGGTTTGCCTATTTACATTCAGATTATGAACCAGATCGAGAGTCAAGTGCTAGGAGGAACCTTGAAACCCGGAGACCAATTACCAACAGTCCGTGCGCTGGCGTCTGATTTACGCGTGAACTTCAACACGGTGGCGCGCGCATACCGCATGTTGGACGAAGCCCGTATCATCTCGACGCAGCAAGGACGCGGCACATACATCACCGAGATCCCGCCGCCGGAAGTAACAGAGCGATTAAGACAGGAAACACTTGAAGCGTTGGCGCGCAAATATATCGGTGAAGCGCTGAGGCTGGAGTTCTCAAAGAAAGAAATAAGCCAGATGGTCAGAGACCAACTCAAAGCCTGGCAAGGATCGCAAACATCCGATAGTGAGTAAATAAAGGAGAACTTCAAAATGGACTCAAAGTTTGTTAAGAACGCTATCCAAAAAAATAAATCCACCCAAGTAGACTTCCATATCTCTGGTATTGCAATAACGTTGTCTATCGTGTTTTTGGTCGCTGCAATCTTTGGAGGGCTGTTGATGGATGGCCGTGTCGACGGGAGATGGATTGGTTTGTATGTCATCGCGATGATATTGATAGGCACGTATATGCTGTTTGCGGTCAGGGTTGCAGCTCAATGGGAAAAAGCGATCGTCCTGCGGCTTGGAAAGTTTCATGGACTGCGTGGACCTGGCTTGTTTTGGATTATCCCAATCGTAGACACAATCCCAGCATGGATTGACCATCGTGTGATGGTCACGCCGTTTTCTGCCGAGAAGACACTAACCAAAGACACTGTGCCAGTGGATGTGGATGCCGTATTATTCTGGGTAGTCTGGGATGCGGAAAAAGCTGCGCTCGAAGTGAAAGATTATCAATCCGCGATTGCGTGGTCTGCTCAGACCGCTTTGCGCGACATCATTGGTCGCATGATGCTGGCAGATATTCTCACAGGTCGTTCCGCTATCGATAATGAGCTTCAACGCATTATCGATGAACGCACAACTCCCTGGGGCGTGACGGTGAATTCAGTTGAGATCCGTGACATTGTCATCCCGCAGGATCTGGAAGATGCGATGTCCCGTCAGGCACAGGCAGAACGAGAACGACAGGCGCGCGTCATCCTTGGTGAGTCTGAGAAACAAATTGCGGCATCATTTTCCGAGGCTTCACAGGCTTATGTTGATAACCCCACGGCTTTGCACTTGCGCGCGATGAATATGCTGTTTGAAGGCTTGAAAGAAAAAGGTGCTCTGGTGATCGTCCCGAGCTCTGCCGTTGATACAATGAATCTCGGCGCCATGAGCGGCATCGTTTCAATAGCACAGAATAATCTGCCGAAGGAAAATAAGTAACACATCCCGTCATTGCGAGGGTCGAAGACCTGAAGCAATCCCCAACGCAACAAGGAGATTGCTTCGCCACTCGCTCCGCTCGGGCTCGCAATGACGGAAATGACAAAAGGAGAAAGAATGTCAACTCGCACTACTACCACACTGGTCCTGATCATGATTGTTGGAGCCACGATTGCAGGCCTCCTGCTCTGGGACCGTTTGCCTGATCAAATGGCTTCCCACTGGAACATCAATGACCAGGTGGACGGTTACATACCCAAATTTTGGGGTGTGTTCATGTTGCCTCTCATTACCCTGGGAATGTTCGTGCTGTTCCTCGTTATTCCATCCATCGATCCGCTCAAGGCAAATATCGGGCAATTCCGCGAAGCGTTTTATCTGTTCATTGTGTTAATTGTGGCGTTCATGCTTTATCTTTACGGATTAACCCTTGCATGGAGTTTAGGCTACACAGGCTTTAAAATGAGCACATCCATGTTACCCGCCATTGGCTTACTCTTCATCTTCATCGGCTTTATGCTGAGACAAGCCAAGCGTAACTTCTTCATCGGCATCCGCACGCCGTGGACACTTTCCAGCGACCGTGTATGGGATAAAACGCATCAAATCGGATCCATCTTGTTTATGGCATCGGGTGCGCTGGCATTTGTCGGCTCGTTCATCGGAGGGATAACCGCCTTTTGGACGCTGATGATTCCAATATTCAGTTCAACGATTTTTCTGGTGATCTATTCCTATATCCTTTATCGAAGGGAAACGACCGCGTGACACACTGGAGGGATCTCCTCACTTGCTGTGTTTGTTTCACGTGAAACAGAGAATAGAGAATTATGAAAACAATTATTAACTGGCGAGTCTTCTTCATCCTATGGATTGCTGCTATTCTTTCCAGCATTGCCATCCTGCCTTATGCGTTGGAGTTGCAAGGTTCAGCTCTCGAATCAATGGATCTGCCCATTCCTCTCCCTGCATTAATTGCGCTCCAGATCGTGCAAAGCGCGATCCTATTTGGGATCATCATATTCGCAGGGATGTTCTTTGCAAGCCGCGTCGGGCTTGGGACCCCGATCCTGGATTCCGTTACTCGAAGCGAATCAGCATCTGATAAAGTCCGCGCGATCCTGCCCATCAGCATTGGGCTTGGTGTGATCGCATCCTTGTTGATTATTGGCATGGATATCCTGATCTTCCAACCTGCCTTATTAAAGGAACTTGGTGATTCCGCGAACACACTCAATTTGCAAAATGCGCAACCCGCCGCGTGGAAAGGCTTTCTTGCATCATTTTATGGCGGCATCACAGAAGAGATTCTATTACGATTATTTGTAATGTCATTTCTTGCGTGGCTTGGGCGCTTCATCAGCAAAACACAGGAAGGCAAACCAACAAGCGCAGTATACTGGATCGCAAACATCCTCGCAGCGGTCTTATTTGGGCTAGGCCATCTTCCAGCAACGGCGATGTTGATTCCGCTTACACCGCTTGTCATCACTCGCGCGATTCTACTGAATGGAATCGGTGGTGTGATATTTGGCTGGTTATATTGGAAACGTGGACTCGAATCTGCGATGGTCGCTCATTTCTCAACAGATATCGTCTTACATGTATTGCTCGTATTGATTACAGGAGGTTTAGATGGCTGAAGAGATCAAACAATGGGAATATCGTGTTCAAACGATTGGCAGTATCTTTGGAACAAAGGATGAAAACATCGAGGCGACTTTGGATGCGTGGGGCGAGGAAGGCTGGGAAGCGATCAATGTTTACACACCTTATGGCAGCGGCAAAATAACCATTGTTGCCAAACGTCCATTGTCCGAACGCGCGCGGAGGATGAGGACAATGCCATAGATGTGGAGTCTGTTCATATAACGGAAACAGGGAACGGCTCCGCGCGAAGCGTATCCATATTCGTCTGATGATCAGGCGGATATTTTATTTGTGATAAATAGAACAAATGTTCTGTTTTTATTAACGATACAATTGTTTTATGGATGAATACCGCAATCCACTTTTGATCGTCATCCTTTTATTAAGTATGGTGATCGGTTCTTCACATCTCACCCGCGGACATGAATGGGGCGACGACTTTGCATCCTATATTATGCAAGCAAATAGTATTTTGAATGGGGATATGCAAAATTTTGTTGAGCATAACAGCATCACAATCTATCAATCTTCTTCGCAGATCGGACCAGTGGCTTATCCATGGGGCTACCCGTTAATATTGACTCCTGCCTACGCCGTTAAAGGCATAAGCCCTCTTGCTTTGAAACTGCCAGGGTTGTTTTTCTTTGCAGGATTTTTGATTTGTTTTTATGTGATGATGAGAACCCGCCTCACACGGACCGAAAGCCTGCTCCTCGTTTCCCTGTTCGCGTTCAACCCGATGTTGGTTGATTTCCTCGATCAGATCCTCTCAGATATCCCATTCTTATTCTTTTCAACACTGGCTTTATTATTGATGATCAATGAGAAGAAACGGAGCGCACTTGATTATGCCTTGCTTGGAGGAGTGCTGGCTTTTGCCTTCTTCATTCGCACTACGGGGATACTATTACTTGCCACCTTTCTGATAGTTGAACTTTTCAAAATATGGGATCATCGAACAAATCGCCAATGGATTATGAATATCCTCCGAAATATCTTCATTGTGTGCATCACTTTTGGAATATTGTGGGTTGTCTATTCATTGATATTTCCTGGCGGAAGCGAATCTTATCTGGATCAATTAAAAGGATTCAATATTCAAACAGTTCTGGGTTTCATCAACGAGTATTTTCAATTGTTCAGCGCTTTTTTTGGGCAATCGATCATTTGGAAAAATTTGTATTATCTTCTTTTTCTCTTCTTTTTAATCGGGATTTGGCTGCGACGAAAAGATGATTTTGTCTTTATTATCTTCTTTTCACTATGGATGCTCATGCTTGTCATCTGGCCCATTTGGCAGGGACCGCGCTTTATCTTTCCGCTCTTTCCGGTCTTCATTTATTTTACATTTCAAGGAATGAAGTCTGCCATCAACAAACTTCCCGAAACGTATCACCAGTTTGGGGAAAGGGTATTTTACGGCTTCTGGCTTTTGATCGCGGGTATTTTCCTGTTCAATTCCAGCGTCAACGCGTATGTTAATTTACGAAACAGCCGCTCCATCAACGGACCCTTTGATCCTTACAGCATACAAGTGTATGACTACATCAAAGAGAAAACACCATCTGACAGCATAGTTGTCTTCTTCAAACCGCGCGCCATGAGATTGATGACAGATCACGACACGATCATGAGCACGGAATGTGAGCATATGTCTTTGGGGGATTACATCGTTCTAAGCAGAAAGGTCGGGGAAAACCAGCAAATCACACCTGAAGAGATAGATTCCTGCAACCTGCTTTTGGATGAAGTCCTCAGAAATCGCAGGTTTATCATCTATGAGATTCTAAAATGAATTTGCTACTTGAATGTTGTTCTCAAAAACAGTACACTAACTCCATGACCCATTTACATAGTTATGCTCTCAGCAGCGAAGACGCCGCCGTGGACAGCGGCTTGAGCAATTCATGACTACAACGGGCAGGCTGCGCGATCTTGAAGGGCAGCAGCAGCAACTTTTACGTCTTGTTGAATTGAGTGTAACGCTCAATTCAACCCTTAACATAGATACTCTTCTTCAAGTGATTACCGGAACAGCGACAGAATTGCTGGATTGTGATGGGGCGTCTATCCTCTTGTACGATGAGAAAAACCCTCGCTTGTATTTTGCCGCCGCTACAGGTTCAGATCCGGCAAAATTGGCGGAAATTCCAGTCCCTATGGAAGGCAGCCTGGCGGGGACCATATTCCGCACGAACCGCCCTCTTATTCTGAACAACGCTGAACAAGACCCTCGCCACTACTCCCTAGTGTCCGATCACATCAAGTTTAAGGTGAAAACTCTGCTCGGCGTCCCCATGCCTATCAAGGATCGAACTGTGGGTGTGCTCGAGGCAATCAATAAACGAAATGGTGTGTTTGACGAACGCGACTCTACCATCCTCTCCGTGACCGCTGCTCATGCTGCCATCGCTATCAACAACGCGCGCCTTTTACGTACTACTCAGCTTGCACTTGAAAAAGTCAAGGAGACCAATGAGCTTAAAAGCAATTTCCTTGCGCTGGCTTCTCATGAATTGCGGACTCCGCTAGGCATCATCATTGGTTACTCGACCTTCCTGAAGGATGACGCAAAAGGTGAACTCTCCGAACACGCCAACCAGGTCTTAACCGCCGCGGGGCAAATGCGCTCAATTCTGGATGAGATGAATAATCTGGCAATGCTCAAGTCAGACGAGATGCAGCTCAAGCCCCAAAAAATTGTTATGCAGGACCTTCTCGCCTACGCTTGTGAAGGGATCAAAGCGCTCGCTTCCGCGCGCGATCAGAAATTGACTTATGCATTTCCAGAAGAGCCGTTCATTGTGGATGTAGATATCGATAAAACTGCCCTGGCTTTTGGGAATATCCTCAATAATGCGATCCGCTTTTCACAGCCGGGCAGCAAAATCACAGTTGGCGCGATAAAACATAAAAATCAAGTTTTGGCATGGGTGCAGGATCAAGGTATTGGCATCCCAGTTGATAAGCTGCAAAAGATTTTTGAAGAGTTCTATCAGATCGAACCGCCAAACACGCGTCACTATGGAGGGCTTGGAATTGGCTTGACGATTGCAAAAGGATTGATCGAAGCACAGGGAGGAAAGATCTGGGCAGAGTCTGAGGGATTGGGGAGCGGAGCGACATTCAAAGTGTTATTGCCGTTGGCATAGTATATCCGCTGGTCGAGTAGGCGGTCTGCGAAGCGGCCCGCCATACACCTGCATGATTTGCTAAGCAAATCACACGCAGGTGCAAGTGTCGAGACCAGCAATAGAGATCCTACTTAAAATTGTTGATCTCGATACGTCCTTCGACAAACACGAAGGACTACTCGATCAACGGTGAATAGCGAGAAATCAAAAGCGCCTTGTCTTTCGACAGGCGCTCTAATCTCCAATCTCTAGTCTCTGGTCTTTTACCCCAAATGCATCGGCATAATCACGTGCAGGAACTGATCATCACCCACAGGCTTGACCACGCCCGGCGCGTTCGGCGCGGACGTTTCCAGCGCGACGTTTGGTGTGCGGATCACTTCCAGGGCTTCACGCAAAAATTTGACGTTGAAGGCGATCAGCAAGCCACCACCGTCCACGGTCGCTTCGACGATAGTCTCGTTCTTGCCAGTCTCTTCAGATGTTGCCGAAATTTCAACTTCGCTGGGCTGCATTTCGCCTTGCGCGGTCTTGATGTTGAAACGCGCTACGTTCGAACCTTCGCGCGCGAAAATCTCAGCCTGCTTGCAAGCCTTTAATAATGAAGAAGTGGACACCAACGTACGCGACTTATACGAGCGCGGGATGATCTGTTGATAATCAGGGAACGTTCCATCGATCAACTGTGAAACGATCTCCACATCCTTCACGCGGAACACAACTTGACCACGTCCTTTTGGCAAAACCATATAGATCGGCTCTTCGGCATCAGTTGCCACACGCGCCAACTCTTTCAATGCCTGGGCTGGGACAATCGAGGAAAGGGGAACAACTGAAGGCGTGGAAAGAACCGCTTTTCGGACAGAGAGTCTAAATCCGTCTGCTGCTGCCATTGTCAGTTTATCTTTATCCACTTGTACAAGCACACCCATCAACACCGGGCGGGCCTCATCAGATGAAGCCGCGAAGACCACCTGATGAATCATCTCGCGGAAATCCCCCGAGTTGAGCTGCACAGCACCATCGAAATCAGGCACAGGCAAGGGCGGGAACTCCTGCGAGTCGATGCACTTGATGTCATTCGTTGAGGTGCCGCCGCGCACATTCAACGTTTGAGTCTGCGCGTCGAGCCTCAATAACACCTGATCGCCTGGCAGTGTGCTCACCAGATCTGAAAACGTGCGGGCAGGTACTGTCGTCGAGCCTTCTTCTTCAATACGCGCGGGGATCCAGCATGTAATACCCATCTCAAGGTTTGTTGCCGAAAGGCGCAGGCGGCCTTCATCTGAAGCGATCAGGATATTGGCAAGCACGGGCAATGTGCTGCGCGGCGAAACTGCTTTTGCAACAACACCCAGACCACGTGCAAGATTTTCTTGAAGGATAGTCACTTTCATGGCGCATCTCCTCGATAAACAAATGATTGCCTTCTTATTTTACATCATAACTCTTCTTGCACAGCAAGGGCGACCATTTGATTCATTAGAATTCATTTCAAAAATAATTTCCCGTCATTGCGAGGAGGGTGTAGCCCGACGAAGCAATCTCCACCATCGTTTGCAAAGCCCGATATTCTGGGAGATTGCTTCGCTTCGCTCGCAATGACGGATGCGTGGGTATTTTTAAGACAATCTCTAAAAACCAGTAACAAACGAAATGCCCACTGCCAACAAGATGAACAGGAGTTGCAATACGAACAATGCGGCAAAGACATACACTACATAAATCCAACCGGAACGTGATTCTTTTTGTATGCGGATTTCCTGACCTTCTGCCAATTGCTGAACGGACTGCGCTGCCTGCGCCGAGTCATCTGTCCAAACGAGGTGCTTCGTTTCATTCTGGACAATAATCTTGTTTCCGCCAAACTCGCGGATCCACTCTGGCGCGTTCACTGCCAAACTTCCGTTCAAGACGATCGCATTGAAATTTCCCTGCGGGCCCTCTGAAGGATTTGCGACTGTTACTTGAACATTCGACCCAAGTTTCATCAACGCGGCTTTTACAGAGTCAACAAACCCGTTGCCGGAATCAATAACCAGCACTGAATATCCGCCCTGCTTCTCTGATAATGCATCAGCAGCCGAGGCTCCATCTGCGCGCAAGACGTTCAAGTGATAGAGGAGTACTACCCCGAACAGGAAAAGCAGTTGCACGAGGTTCAATAGATTGTTTGCAAAATCGCTGCCTGTCACTCCCTCCAGAACAACGATAATCAGTTGATATACCAAGCCGACAGCGGTTGCCATCCCACCGATGACAGAGACAAATAACACCAGATAAAGATACATCTTGCGAACTACAGACCTTCTTGCATGGTCACCCAACTCTGAGCCTGTCGAAGAGTCACCTGTTAGGAGCGCTTCGGCTTGCATCGGTCTCCATGTCCTTAACCAGAGGGGCACACCGACAATAAGCGATGAAATGGATGAAGCAAGGCTGCTGCGAAACCCGTCGCTCAATACAATGCCGGAACCTGTGATCATATCAATGGTGAATGAAAGCAGTGTAGCTACACCCACAAACGAGACGACCAACCCAATGAAAGACAGAATGTAATTATAGAGTCGCTTCATCCCTGCCTGACGGACTACATCACCCACGGCTTCGATATGACGATTGAGCCAGTGTCCGTAATATGCCCATACTGCTCCAAGCGGCACAGCGATGGATACGGGACCACCGATTCGCTGCATGACGTCACTAAAGGTTAGGTCCTGCCCAAGTAAAAGAAGGAGGAGAGTATTCACAATTGACCAGGCAGTTGTGATCACAGTGATGACCCCGCCCAGGGCAAGTAGATAGAGAATGCCTAAGCGGAGAGTCGAGCCCATTTCCGCGGGATCAGACAACGAGTCCTGAATGACGCGCCAGGAATATGCCCAGACTGGTGTCCCAACAATGATCAATGCAGCCCCGTTGACAACGACCTCACGGCCCAGTTCTCCCAATACATCTCCTGGAATGTAAAAAAGGTATCGCAGGATTTGCTGTGCGCCAAAGACGGTCATCAACAAACCATAGAGCATCCAGATATAACGATACAGACGGCGGACCTCTGAGAAGTTTTCCTTATCGTTTAATGTCGCCCATTCGCCGTGAAGAATATTCCAAAAATAAGCGGCGACGACTCCGTTCATGAGAATGGCAATGAAATTATCGGCGAGGGTTTGCTCACTGAATGCGCGGAAGGCGCGTTCCACTTCGAGACCCGTTGCCTGGATCAGTGCACGGTCAATGAATGCCAAGAGGTTTTGCACAACGGGAATGAGTGTGCCAAGCAAAATCGCATACAGAAAAACCGCGCGCAGCGTAGCGGATTTCTCTTCTGGATCACTTGATGAGGCCCTTTGTGCCCACAGCCAATGGATGAGAAAAATCGGCACGCCAACCAGAATCAAGGCAAGCGCCTGTGCGAGCGCATCCGCCCCGCCCGAGACGGTATCATCAACGATGGAACGCAGTAAACCAACCAGTCCCCACAGCACGACCTCGATGCTGATAAAAGCAACAAGATAAAAATATAGACGGCGAATGGATTTCATTGTTTTATCCTCCCGTCATTGCGAGCCCGAATGGGCGAAGCCGCAAAGCGTCCCTCACTGTGTTGGACGCTACGCGGCTTCGTCGGGCTACGCCCTCCTCGCAATGACGTGGTATATCATCTTGGCTGCTCAGTGTACCAACTATAATCCCAAAAGTAATATGTGGGCATGGAAGACAACTTCCACGCGCCACCCTGCATCACGAGGACCGCGCGTTGCACATCGCGATACCCTGTCGAAAATGGGTCACTGGGGTTGTAAACAATTGCTACTTCAACAGAGGCTGTATCGCCTGTGATCTCAGACCCACCGATGTCCATCGCGGCATTGTCTGGGTTCACCATCCCTTTGATAAACGCATCCCGAAACTGCTCGTACGTTGGCTTGTTATCAAGATCTGCGAGGTAGGTATATGCCTTCTCATAATCTTTGTTTAGCACTGCCACCACGTAGTTATGCGTTACGCCTTCAGGCGTATCTTCTGAAAGATAGGTTTGTGTATCGTTACGTGTAAAAAAGACGGCTAAAGCCGCCACTACCAACACAGCAATCCCTATCAAGATGCCCGTTAAAAACCGATCCTGCTTCATGAGTTCCTCCAATTATTTGGAATCATTGTATAGTCTTTACGACGAAATGGCAAGCATGATTGTTTCCCAAGTGCACTAAAAGTTTATAGATGGATTTTGACGAGCGGGGCTACACCTGCCCTGGTACGGCTTAAGCCGCACGGTGCCAGGGAAGCCGCCTGCTCAGTGCTTGGAAGTCACTTCGACAGGCTCAGTGCAACGCCTTCGGACTGGTGCACCAGAGTCGGCTTTTAGCCGACTTTCACGAACTGAGGCAGGACTTTAGTCCGCTTTAGTCCGCCGACACCATGCGCACACAACAAACTTTGAGTGCTCTCGTTTCTTGCTTGAAAGTATTCCATACACCCTGTATACTGACTTTATGGAAAACTTGCCTACTGGCACCGTCACCTTCCTCTTTACCGACATCGAAGGCAGTACCAAGCTGGCTCAGGAGCATCCCGATCACTGGGAATCCATGCGAGATCGTCATGATGCCATATTGAAATCTGCGATTGAAGCGCACAATGGTCATATCTTTCAA
>JAKEFL010000102.1 GCA_022616105.1 Anaerolineae bacterium
ATCGGTGACGGCTCATCCAAACCCAACGAGAAATAAGCAAACGAAGGAGACAAGAATGAAAAAATCTACGAAACGGATTCCCTTCTCTGCAATGGCAGTAATTTTCTTGCTTGCCGCCTGCGTGCCTGCGCAACCCACTGTAGATCCTAATGAAGTTGCAAACCAGGTTGCGACATCTGTCGCGCTGACTGTCGCTGCACAAAATACCCAAACCGCAGCTGCGCGTCCTACGGATACTCTGATTCCGTCTCCGACACTGGTCCCGACACAAGTACTTTTTGACACCCCTATAGTCCCTACAGCGACTCCGTTCGTGGTCGTCCCTCCCACAGCCGTATCTGGAGGTGGAGGCGGCAGCACAACGACAAAACCAGATTATGACTGTGACATCATTCGCCGCAGGCCATTCGACAATACCTTCTTCCGCCCTGGCGATACATTTGACATCCGATGGACAATTGTAAACACAGGAACCAGGAACTTACGCGTAGGAACGGATGTCAAATACTCGATCGGTTCTCAAATGACGGGAGTAACTTTCGTTGAACTTCCCGAAATGAAACCCGGTGATCAATATGAAATCATTCTGGATGCCGTTGCCCCAGCCACAGAGGGCAACCATATCATGACATGGGTTGTGGAGGGCCAGTTATGCTATCCCTATGCAGCGATCATCGTGGAGAAATGATAAAACGAAAAACGAATCTGTAGGAAATAAGCGGATTGAAACTTTGGACTTCAATACGGCTTTGGGCTTGGTTTCGGATGTGCAAGAGGAAAAATGTTAACATATAAAGCTAAACTAATCGGATGGTTACTTGTCCTTGGGATGGTGTTGGCATGTGTCCCTTCGCTTGCAACCCCGCTGCCTCCTGCGGACCCTGGCGCGATCAACACCTTCATCGCGCAGACGGTCAACGCCGCATCCACACAAACTGCAGCAGCAAGGCCCACCTCCACACACACTGCAACAATTACCCCCACCCCGCGTAATACGGATACCGTTACGCCAACTTTCACATCGACTGTAATATTCATCCTTTCCACCCCCACGTCACTGGTCATACCCACCTTTACGATAGTCAGCAGTGGCGGAAGTAGTTCCGATAATTACGCATGTCAGGTGACCAGCGTTTCACCGGCAAATGGTACAGCGTTTGGTTCGCGCGCGGATTTCGATGCTATTTGGCGGGTGAAGAACATCGGTCAAAAAGCATGGGACCGTACACAAGTGGATTACCGTTATACCAGCGGAACCAAGATCCATAAAACTGCAATCTATGATTTGAACGCGAATGTCCCGAAGAATGGAACAGCAGATCTTATTGTCGATATGGTCGCGCCAAAAGACCCTGGGAGTTATACAACTGTCTGGAACCTTTATGTGGGCTCTAAATCCTTCTGCAATATGAGCCTCAGGATCATCGTTCAATAATAAAAACAAATTTGCATTTCAAAATAATGAGCGGCGGCCAAAAATGGTCGCCGCTCATTATTCACATTGTTGGAGGCAATTCATTCGTTGCATCTGGTCTTTTTCGCAGAGCGAAGAACCCAACTGCCACTGGAACCAGGATCATCAAAATGGTGAGGCATAAGAGTGTATATCCGATTGCTGGTGACAAAACCTGCGGTGTTGTCACGCCATTATTCGTAACATTAATTGGCGTTCCACTCGCAATAAGAAAGCCCCACACGCAACTGATGATGCTGGCACACCCACATGCAAGTGCTGTGACTACCGTGATAACAATTGCCAAATTTCTATTTTGCATTTTATTTTCTCCATTCAAAGATTTATTGTTGTGCCGGCAGTCCCGCAGGGATGCTCACCTGCACTTCGATTTGCTTGGCAAATCGTGCAGGTGCAAGTGTCGCAATTGAACTGCTGGTACAACCTTATTAACTCCGCAGCTTTGCACCAACTTCATGTTCCAATCGCTTCACGATCTTGGTTCGGATCGCGGCGGCTTCGGCATCTGTCATCGTCTTGTCTGATTGATACGTGAGACTATACGCCAGCGACTTCTTCCCCGCGCCGATCTGTTCCCCGCGATAGACATCGAACAGGTGGATGTTCGTCACGGTCTTTCCGCCCGTTTGCCTGATGAGGCTCTCGATGCGCGCCGCCGGCACTGACTCGTCAACGACCACCGCGATATCTTCCAGCACCGGTGGCACTTCAGGGACAGGAATGATTCCATACGTCGGCGTTATTGTACGCAATAGATCCAATTCAAATTCTGCAACAATGACTGGTGAGTCGCGTAATTCATATTGCTCTTTTACCAACGGATGCAGCTCACCAAACAGGCCAACCTTCTGCCCGTTGACCTTTACTTCGGCGGCTTTGCCCGGGTGTAGGTAGTTAACGGAATCAATTGGAACGTAAGCAACGTCTGTATAACGGAGACCACTCAAAAGGAGTTCGATGCGTCCCTTCATATCGAAGAAATCATAGATAGGCGAATCCTTTACATCCCAGGCAGTCGCGATGCGTTGCCCCGTCATCACGATTGCTAGTTTGTGCGGCTCATTCGGCAATTCATCCTTGCCTAGCTCGAAGGTTGAACCAATCTCGTACATGGCAATTGACTCGGCACGCGAATTTTGCTCCGCAGCTTCAAGCACAGAGGCGAGCAGGCTGCGACGAAGCACACGTCGTTCGGGTGTAATCGGGTTTGCAATTACAACATACTCTTGCTCCATGTTCGCTTCGGGTCTGAGCCCCGAAGCAAGCAAACGTCGTTCGCGCTCAGGTGTGGTCAGACGATAACTCACGACCTCCTGCAAACCCAAGCTGACAAGAACATCGCGCACATGCTCCTCCCATTCGTAAACGGGATTGCCAATCTGCGGCGGGAGCGCATCCGCCATGCGCGTTTCAGGGATATTGTCATATCCGTAGATGCGGGCGATTTCTTCGAGCACATCTGCAAGGCCTACAACACCTTCACTAATATCCACACGGTGAGGCGGCGTTTTCGCTTTGACAGAATTCTTTTCAACTGTACATTTGAACTCAAGCCGTGTGAGCAACTCGGCGATCTGTTTCGCAGTGAGATCAATGCCGAGCAAACGTTTCACATCTTTCGGCGTGACAGTGACAGTCGGGTCTTTTGGCTTGAGTGGATACTCATCGACAAACCCAGGTGCAACTTTGCCTCCCGACCATTGTGCCATGAGTTGTAGCCCGCGTCTGACGCCCTGTTCCGCGAGCGCAGGATGCACACCGCGCGAGAATCTGAACGACGCCTCGGACGGAAGATTATGTTGTTTCGCGGTGCGACGAATGTTGATGAAATTCCAGGCCGCGCCTTCGAGCAGGACATTGGTTGTGCTCTTGCCGCGCATGGTTACTTTGCCATGCTGCATTCCACTAGATGCCATCTCCATAGCTGTTGCGTCAAGAACTTCCTCAGATGCATCATACACTTCACTCTCCGCACCGCCCATTACCCCTGCAAGCGCAAGTGAACCTTTCTCATCACAAACGAGCACATTCACGGATGTAAGTCTTCGTTCATTGCCATCCAGCGTGGTAAGTTTTTCACCGTCTTTTGCAGATCGAGTGATGATCTTGACTTTCCCGTAGGTCGGATTGGCAATCCGACCTACCAAAACATCATAATCAAACGCGTGGAGAGGCTGACCAAGATCGAGCATGGCATAATTCGTCGCGTCCACGATGTTGTTGATGGGACGCATTCCAGCCAATCGCAAGCGTCGCTGAACTTGATAGGGACTGGGTTTAATCTCAACATCTCGGATTAACCCAAGCACGAAGCGCGGGTTGAGTTCAGGTTCGGTAATTTCGATTGAGACGGAATTCTCAACTGGGTCACCTTCTGTTTTGAGTTTGATGGTCGGCTTCTTCAGTTGACGACCAGTCAATGCGGCAAGTTCGCGCGCTACACCGATCACATTTGCATTGCGCGCCATGTTGGGCACGATATTGATATCAAGCACCGCGTCGCCCATGTAATCTGCAAGAGGCATACCCACAGGAGCATCATCGTCGAGCAAAATAATGCCTTCATGCTCTTCAGAGATACCAAGTTCCTTCTCGGAACAGACCATCGAGTAAGACTCAACACCACGGATCTTTGTACGTTTAAGAGTCATCAACTGCAAGCCTTCCGCATGACCATCATAGAGCGTTGTCCCTTCTTTAGCGTACGCAGCTTTGAGTGGCTTGGCTAATTTGCCCGTGCCTTTCAGGTGAAAGATGTTCGGCGCGCCCGTCAACACAGTCTGTTGCTCCTTGCCATCATAAAGGTCCAGCAAAGTCAACCTGTACGCGTCGGGATGCGGCATCACTTCGCGAATTTCTGCAACGACCAGTTTTTCTTTATCCCACGCAATGCCACTGGTCTTAAACTCGTGACGATCACCATTCTTATAAGCTGGCATCTCAAGCCCAACATATTTGATCTCGTCTACTTCAAGGCCAGCGAGTGTTAACTTGCGCGCGATTTCTTCAACTGTCAAACTGTCCAAATCAATATAATCTTTGAGCCAGGAAAGAGGTATTTTCATATTCACACTTTCTCCCTCTCCCCTTGCCCCTCTCCCAATTTGGGAGAGGGGTTGGGGTGAGGGGAATTAGAACTGCTCCAAGAACCTGAGGTCATTGCCCCAGAAATATCGAATATCGTCAATCTTATAGCGCAGCATCAACTGACGTTCAGGTCCCATGCCCCAGGCAAAACCTGAATAGCGCGTGGGATCATATCCGCCGTTTTGCAAAACGACAGGATGAACCATGCCACATCCAAGAATTTCCAGCCAGCCTGAATCCTTGCAGACCGCGCATCCCTTGCCGCCACAGACGAAACATTCCACATCCATTTCTGCAGATGGCTCTGTGAATGGGAAGTACGACGCGCGGAAGCGTGTGCGAACATTTTGACCGAACATTCTTCGAGCAAAATCTATCAACGTCCCTTTCAAATCAGCCAATGTGATGTTCTCACCCACTACAAGCCCTTCCACTTGGTTGAACTGAATTTCGGAGCGCGCGGTGATTTGCTCATAACGGAAACACATCCCAGGCAGAGCGATGCGGATCGGCGGCGGGCTCTCAGGGTTCATCGCCGCGTATTCGCGCATGGCATGGATTTGTCCCGGCGATGTATGCGTGCGAAGCAAAATCGGGTTATCCCCGCGCCCCTCCGCTTCTACAAAGAATGTATCCTGCATATCTCGCGCGGGATGATTCGGCGGGAAGTTGAGCAACTGGAAATTGATCTCGTCCGTTTCCACTTCGCGCGATGTATAAACTTGAAAACCCATATCCGCGAGAATATCCAACACGCGGCGCAACTGCTGCGTGGATGGATGCAACCGCCCAAGATGTACGCTGCGTCCGGGCAGAGTCACATCCAATGCATCTTCTTCAAGGGATTTCGCCAACGCGGCTGCCTTGATCACCTCGGCGCGTTCCGTTAATGCAGATTCCAACGCCACTTTTACACGGTTCGCCGCGGCGCCGACAACTGGTCGCTCTTCCTTCGAAAGTTTCCCCAACTCTGCAAAGACCTGCATCAGCGGTGAACTGCGTCCAACATTTGCAACGCGCCAGCTATCCAGCGCGGCCTGATCTTTGACCACGTTCAAAGTTTCCAGCGCGGTCTTTTCGATTTCGTTCAATTTATCTAGCATTCGTGCCTCCAGTAATCTCGTCATTGCGAGGGCGCTAGCCCGAAGCAATCTCCTAATTAGCGAGGAGATTGCTTCGTCGTCGCTCCGCTCCTTCTCGCAATGACATGGTCATAAAAAAAACCTCCCGTCCACAAATGGGACGAGAGGCACTTAAGCATCTCGCGGTACCACCCACGTTGACCATCCTCAGCATAATCGAGGGACAGTCCACTTTGTGCTGACTAACATCAGCCTCTCATATAACGTTGAGAAAACGGTTTGTACTACTGTGGACGCAAGATGTCATCTTGCGCTGCGGTTCACACAAACGGCTCGAGAGGGAACTTCAACTGGTTTCGGTTGAGCGCGGGTTTCAGCCTAAGCCACACGCCTCTCTAACAACCTTCACCAGTTTACTTTCCTCTGTCATTGCCTTATCAATTGGGGTCGCCTGTTAGGCTTTATTATCTGCGAAAACGGAGGGATGTCAAGGCTTGGATTCCGAAGAACAGACGAAACTTCGGACAATGAGTCTTTAGCCACGGATTTCACGAATGACTGCACTGCAAAAAGGTCTTTTCACCGCGAAGACTTGCACTGAGCCTGTCGAAGCGGCGCAAAGCGCGCGAAGAAAATTAAACGCTCAAAACCTTTCTAACGGTGTTCCGCCAACAGGGATAAAGATTTTTGAAATGTCTTTGCCTTTTCCTTTGTGAACTTTGTGTCCTTCGTGTTTGAAAGAGTTTTTTCA
>JAKEFL010000103.1 GCA_022616105.1 Anaerolineae bacterium
GCTTAGCCACAGAGACCACTGAGACATCGGAGAATTTTCTCAAAGAACTCTGTGGGCTCTGTGGCTAAGTGGAAAGTGAGCCCATTCTTTTAGCCACTCTCAATACATGTGCCTGATAAAAGTTTTCCCCGTTCCCACTTACAATAAGGAGTCTTCTATGACTAAAAAGCGTGTCGGAGCCGCCACTTTGATTTGTTTGATTGCCCTTGTATTGAACATTCACCTGGCATACGCTCATGAATCAGTTACCGTGGGCGACTATGAAATCGAGATCGGATGGGTGGATGAACCGGCAATTGTTGGGCAGAAGAATGCCATTGCGATCAACGTATCAAACACGAGCAGCGGTGAACCTCAGCCGGTGGAAGATGTTTCATCTTTAACTGTCACTGTTTCTTATGGCGGCCAAAGCAAGGAACTTACACTTGAACCATTGGGTGAAGATACCCCCGGTCAGTTTGCTGCGCCGCTCCTTCCTACTCTCCCCGGTGAATATATGATAAAGCTTGGCGGTTCATTAGGAGATACCGCCGTGGATGCTGAAGTACACCCGGAGGAAGTGCAGCCTGCTAATGCGCTTCAGTTTCCCAGTATTGAGACTGCACAGCAAGGCTCTGGCGCCACGGATTGGCTGATCTGGCTAAGCCTATTGATCGGTTTGATCGGCGTTGGGCTGGGTGTGACGGCTCTTCGGAAAAAGTGAAATTCAAAAGACGGTTCTTCTGGTCCCTGGTTGTCATTCTGATTTACAGCGCACTCGCGGTAACTTCTGTCTCTGCGCATGCATTGTTGGTGCGCTCCAACCCGGAGGCAAACGCTGTATTACAACAGGCACCCGTGCAGGTGGAGCTTTTCTTCAGCGAGACTCTGGAACCAACGCTCAGCTCGATCACGGTCATTGACTCAAACAACCGCACTGTGGATGCAGGGGATGCGCGCGTCGATCCATCTGACCCGAGGCGGATGACCGTTACCCTGCATGCTCTTGCTGATGGAGTCTATACCGTCAGTTGGAAAGCCCTCTCCACCATAGACGGGCACCAAACCGTTGGCACCTTTCCATTTGCAGTGGGAGATGCAATTGCAGCTGCGGTACAGGCCATTCCACAAAGCACCACAGCCCGCCTGCCTTTTAGCGCGCTCCTCTCCAAGTTCCTGCTTCTGGTTTCGCTGACAATTCTTATCGGGCAGAGACTCTTTATCTGGTTGATTTGGAGTCCCGCGCTGAAAGCTAATCAGAATCCTTCACGGGCGATCGATAAGCCAGGGATCTGGGCGACTCTCTATCGGTTTGGCTTGGTCGGAGTGTTGCTCTCGATTGGGATTGGCATGTTAGCGCAGGCAGGTCAAACAACAGGTCGCGAGCTATCATTCCCATGGTATCCAGAGACGAGCCGCATCCTGGCTGAAACGCGTCTGGGAGTCGTCTGGCTCGCTCGCCTGTCACTTGCCATGTTTGGGGTTTGGCTGGCATGGAGCAAAGAGTCACTTTTAAAAATTTGGATCGGGTTCATTGTGAATCTCGCTTTGTTATTCACAGTGACATTAACGAGTCACGCTGCAACGGAGGTGCGTCCACTCCTCCCGATGCTGGGTGACTGGCTTCATTTGATCGGCATGACCTTTTGGCTGGGCGGGCTGGTTTATTTATTCACAGGCATCCGCCACATACAGCAGTCAGAAGACGTGCAACGGTCACGCGCAAAATTGATTTCCTTTCTCACGTCACGATTCTCGATCCATGCAGTTCTCTTTGTTTCGCTCATTGGTCTGACCGGTTTTTATTCCGCTTATTTACGAGTAGGCGCGTGGTCCTCACTGCTCACCAGTCTCTATGGACACGCATTATTGATAAAACAAATATTTGTTGCAGGTCTGTTAGCAATTGCCGCGACCAATCTTTTGGTGATTTCTCCGCGGCTAAAACGTGATAGCACACAAGGCATTGCGGAATCATCTATTGTGGCGCGCTTCGGGAAAATTCTGATTCTCGAACTCACCTTTGCAGGCTTGCTTTTAGCCAACGTGAGTTTCCTGACCTATATTCCCCCCGCAAAGGTTGTTTCCTTCAATACAGATCTTAGGAGCAGGACCAGCGTGGACGATTTGAGAATGGATATCACCATCTCACCGGGCCGCGTAGGGCAGAATACGTTTACACTTAAACTGTCTACGTCTGAGGGTCAACCGGTTCAATCTGCAAAAGAAGTTTTACTGCGCTTCACGCCTAATCAGGGAAACATTCCACCCTCCGAACTTGAATTGATCGGTTTGGGAGATGGTACCTTTACTGCGAAAGGCGCGTATTTGAGTCTTCCGGGGAGCTGGCAGGTTCAAGCCGTTGTGCGGCGCGAAGATAAATTTGATGCGTATGCAAATTTCGACTTTACTCTTCGCAGCCCCGGGAGCGCCGAAGGATCATCCACCATTCCGAGGCAGGCCGCCTGGCTCATTTTGTTGATCGCGCTCTTGTGCAGTTCGCTGACTGCATCCATAAAAGCGCATCCGGCTCTGCGTTTGGGAATCGGCGCGCCTCTCGCGTTGCTGATGCTGGGTCTGGGTATCTTTTATCTGAGGCTGCCGGTCTCTGTCGCGAGTGTGGCCAATCCGATTCCACCGAACAGCGAATCTGTGGCGGCGGGTCAGACTTTATTTTCCACACATTGCGCTTCCTGCCATGGTGTCGCGGGAAAGGGAGACGGGCCCATTGGTCTCACATTGAATCCACGGCCAGCAGATCTTACACAACACGCCATCCCGGGCGTTCATGCGGACTCACAGTTGTACGAATGGATCACAAATGGTTTTCCCGGCTCGCGTATGCCTGCCTTCAAAACTGCACTTTCAGATACAGATCGCTGGCATCTGGTCAACTTTATCCGCACCTTCGCTCCGAAATAATTTCTTTAGATTGCTCAAGCCGCCGTCCCGGCGGCGATGATTGCCGAAGCATAAAGTTGTAAAATAGTTTCGATCAACTATTAACAGGAACTCTAATGATCAAAACCTACCTTCCGCGTTTGTTATTTATTTTCGCCCTGGCTCTTTCAGGTTGTTCCATTGATGTTGCACAACCAGTTGCGCCAACTCCATCTTTAGAATTTGGACCTATCGCTCCCACACTTCCGGTGGGCACAGATAATGGGCCTCCTTCGGTCGCGAGTACAACGATACCGGTCACCTGGGCGGGCTTGAACCTGACCGGGAGTCTGGTGTATGCCAGCGCTTCATTGACTGATATTACCCCCATCAACATACAATCGCTTGATCTCATCACAGGCGAGATCAAAACTATTTTTACAACAACCGGAGATGCCTGGGTGTATTACATGACCATTTCCCCGGATGGCAGGCAACTGGTCATGTCGTATGCGCCCCCATCGGTGGGCACTGCTTTGTCAAGCCGGGCTTTGTATAGGATGCCTGTGGATGGCACAACTCCGCCCCAACTTCTGTTTCAACCTCCAACTCCTGATGATCATTATATTCATGTTGAGTGGTCACCGGATGGCAAGTATATTTACTATGTCCATTACAACAATAAGGACCGCCAGCAACCTTATCCTGCATATGAAATGTTTCGAATGGCATACCCTGATAGTCAGCCTGAAAAGGTTGCTGATAAAGCGTTCTGGCCCCGCATATCTGCCGACTCGACCACACTTGTATATGTTTCTCTCGATCCAACCTCTGGTGTAAATGAATTATTCCTCGCAAATGCAGATGGAAGCAATCCTCAGAAAATAACCCTCTCCGGTCCATCGATTCCAGGAATCATTGATGCGCCAATCTTCTCGCCCGATGGAGCTTCCATTCTCTTCAGCGCGCCGCCCCCGCCTCAGGCTTATCAGCCAAATTGGTTTGAGAAGCTAATGGGAATTCAGGCTGCCAAAGCGCACAGCATCCCTTCCGATTGGTGGTCAGTGCCTGTCACAGGCGGAGAGCTCACTCGACTAACGCAGATCCAAACTATCAATCTGTTTGCAAGCATCTCACCGGATAAGAATCGCATTGCCAGCTTAAGCGGAGAAGGCCTATTTGTGATGAACTGGGATGGCTCGAACCTGACACAGTTGCTTTTCAATCCAGGGGTTTCCGGTACGGTCAGTTGGATTCCATAAGTAATATCCATACAGCCTGTTTGAAGGTTGTAACATTTTCTAATTAGAAAATTCTCACGTACTGTTGACCATCACTCCAACCGTGATTAGAATATTCATTATCCATCATTCCAACATTGACTAAGGATCATTGACCACTCATTTTAGAAAGGAGGTGACAGGCAAACTTTGAAGGGCTAATGAGGAGATATGACTACGCATTTGTCGATGCGGAAGTCATGCTAAAAAAAATTCCAATATTTTACGAGGAGATACGATATGCAAAGGAAATTCTCTCGCGCCATTGCAGGCCTACTGGCTGTTTTCATGTTGGTAACGACCGCGGCCGCGCCGATGGGAACGAACAATAGTGGTTTTAAGACGGCTCAGCCCTCTATGTTAGACGCAGTTATGCCGGGCGTGGAAGTGATACCGCTCCTGACCGTTGGCGATGTACTGCCAAGCGGTTTCCGCTTCGAATCCATCCCGGATGGGATCTCCGTGCGTCCTCGAGGGCAGGGGCGCGTTGATTTGTTTGTGAACCATGAGACCAGCAAAGTTCCATTCCCCTATAACACCGCCGCACCGACTGCTGCCAATGGGGAGAACGACTTCGATAATGCGCAGGTGAGCCGGCTGATCCTCAACCAGCATTCAGCAGGTGTGCTCAACGGCTCGTTTGTCATTCCGAGCAGCGCTGGCTTCCAGCGATTTTGCTCCAACTACCTCGCCACCAGCAATGAGGGGTTTGACCGCGATATCCTCTTTACCAACGAAGAGGCAATTGATTATGTCTTCCGGCAGGAAACCTCCTGGCCCCCACCCATCGGAGACCCGGCTGAAAAACAGATCGGTCTTGTTGTTGCCCTGGATGTCCAGACTGGTAAATACCACCCGATCTATGGAATGGGCAGGCACAACCACGAGAACAGCGTTGCAATCCCCGGCTATGGTGATCTGGTTGTTCTCTCCGGAGATGATACATTCACAAATGGCGCTCTCTCCGATCCCCTTGACACCATTCCGCCATTTGCCGCCCTCGCTCCGTCGCAATCTCAACTCTATTCCTACATCGCATCGGATACAGATGCTTTGCTGGCTGACGAAGGCGAACTCTGGGCCTTCGTCTCCGACAACCCGGCATTCAACGACTATTACGATTTCACACCCGGCTCCACGCAGACTGTGAGCGGTCATTTCACCCAGGTGCCAAAGAACATCGCCACCGGGCTCGACACAGACGGTTCTGAGTTGAAAGCCGCCGACGTAGGCTTCCCTTTGCCGCCCAACGATGGTTCCTGGCAGCGAGATAACCGGACAACAGTGCCCACAGGGCTGGATGGTCCTCAATGGGTGCTCGAATACTGGAGCCAATTGAATAATGTCTTCCGTTTTGTGCGTGTGGAAGATATCGCTTACGATAAGCGGCCCGGCATGGAGAATGTTGTCTACGTGGTCGATTCGGGACGCGGCACCGCCGGAACGCCTCAAGCAGGGCGCTCAACGAACGGCCGGGTCTGGAAGATGGCGCTTGACCCGAACGATCCAACAGTTGTCACCTCCCTCTCCATTTTCGTCGAGGGCGACGATAATCCGGTCAAGACCATCATCGAAGTCCACCAGCCCGACAACATCGAATCCACGCCCAGCGGAATTTTGATAACAGAGGATCCCGGTTCGAGCCAGCAATTCCCTGTCGGCTCTACAGATCCAAACGCGACCACTGCGCGCCTTTGGTATGTACCGTTCTCTGGCACTCCCCAGGTCGTCGTGAAAGTCAATCAGTCGGCGGATGGGCCTAGCGGTCCTACCGATGTCGACGGCCGCGCGCCTGGTAACTGGGGTGCATGGGAATCCTCGGGCATCGTGGATGCCTCTGCGGCATTTGGTCCCGGCGCATTCCTGATCGACGTTCAGGCAGCCACACTTTGGGTGGAGAAAGCGCCCGGCGACGATAATAATGGCGATGGTCAACCGGACTTCACTTACAAACGTGCAGGCGGGCAGTTGCTGTTGATCAGAATCCCAGGCTTATAACAAAGATAGGCCTCCATTTCTAGACCGTGGAGTAAGATCACGCCCCGAATCTCATGAGATTCGGGGCGTGATCAATATTTTTATGCGTATGCTGTACAATATTTGTTTGAGATACATGCTCCTCTTCGCCCTCAGCATCTTCCTTTCTGCTTTCCTCCTCTTTCAAATTCAACCGATGATCGGCAAGTTCATTTTGCCGTGGTTTGGCGGAACACCTGCCGTCTGGTCAACGGTGATGCTTTTCTTTCAAGTCCTGCTCACAGGCGGCTATGCCTATGCTTATTGGCTGATCGGTCGCGTAAGATCACATCAACAAAAGATCATTCACATCTCGCTAATTACATCTTCAATCGTTCTTCTCGTATTCCTTTCATTCATATGGACTTCACCGATCACCCCTGCTTCAAGCTGGAAACCAAATAACGTCAACGCGCCCGTTCTCGACATATTCAAATTGCTCATTGTCTCAGTTGGATTGCCGTATTTCATTCTTGCTTCCAACGGACCTCTCATGCAGGCATGGTTCAGTCGCATCTTCCCTGAACAATCCTATGCGCGTTTGTATGCGCTATCCAATGTCGGGTCGCTGCTTGGCTTGCTTGTCTATCCTGCTTTGATCGAGCCAACGTTAACCCTCCGCTGGCAGGGATGGATGTGGGCGATAGGCTTTACTCTCTTTGGATTACTTGCCAGTTGGATCGCAATTCGAAGCGGGCGAGCCACGCCTCCACCTGCACTTGCGCCAGGTGCAAGTGTCGCGAAGCCGGGAACTGATCCCACTAAACTGACAGCTTCTCCCTCCTTCGCCTTGATGTCGCTATGGATCATCCTCAGCGCGACCGCATCTTTGTTCTTGTTGGCTGTAACGAATCAAATATCACAGGAAGTTGCAGTGATTCCTTTCCTATGGATATTACCCCTCACACTTTACCTGCTCTCCTTCATTTTGACATTTTCAGGCGAACGCGGCTACAACCGTAAATTTTATGCCCTGTTATTTGTAGTTTCGGCCGCGTTGACGTTATTCGTCATGCTGAACGCAACTGCACTTCATGTATATTGGCAGATACTTGCTTATTGTTTGTTACTCTTTGCCGCGTGCATGATGTGTCATGGAGAGTTATATCTCTTGCGTCCCAGTGCGGAACACCTCACCACGTTCTATCTGATGGTCTCCATTGGTGGCGCCTTCGGTGGGATATTCGTCAGCCTGATCGCGCCCGTCATTTTCAATGGCTATTGGGAGTTCTTTGTTGGACTCGCGATGACGATTTCCATTTTGCTTGCGTTTCTCCGTCCGTCATTAAAAGTAGCGCCTCGCGCTGAGCGGAGCCGATGGTCGAGTAGCCCCGTGCTCGTTGGAGCGTATCGAGACGGAGCGCAGACGAAGCGCGCTATGAAGCAATCTCCAACACAGCAAGGAAGCGACCAATCTTCACGGGGATTGCTTCGCCCCTCCGGGGCTCGCAATGACGGGGCAAAGATAGCAGCCCGCGCGCGCTTTGTATTTATGATCTTCATATTGGTCACAGTGATGCTTGCAGTTGTGAGCAATTATGCTTCTGGCGCGCTCTATTCCAAACGAAATTTCTATGGCGTGATTCGAGTACATGAGCTTATCCCCGATGGTTCAACAGAGCCTGCGTATGTCATGTCGCATGGGATCACTGTGCATGGACTGCAATTCATCAGTCCTGAAATGCGAAATATACCGACCACATATTATGTTCGTGAAGGTGGCGCAGGGTTAGCTTTACTGAATCATCCGCGCTTTGGCAAAGGGATGAAGGTCGGTTTACTTGGCCTCGGCGCTGGGACTCTTGTCTCGTATGGTCAGCCAAGCGATGAATATCGTTTATATGAAATCAATCCCGTTGTAACTGATTTGGCAGAAGGACAGGGAAATTATTTTTCATTCTTAAGTGATGGTAAAGCAAACATCACCACTATTCTTGGCGACGCGCGTATCTCACTGGAGCGCGAACTCGCCGAAGGAAACCCCCAAAAATTCGATGTGCTCGTACTGGATACCTTCAGCAGCGACTCTATCCCCGTGCATTTGGTGACAAAAGAAGCCTTTGCCTTATATCTCGAACATCTCGCCCCTGATGGAGTCATCGCCGCCCACATCACCAATTTGCATCTGGATCTGCAACCCGTCTTCTGGCAATTGGCACAATATTATGGATTAAGTATGATGAGAATCAATTATCCTGGTGATTCAAATGGTGGATACGCCTCCCATTGGATTTTGTTATCACGAGATTCTGCGTTAATTGAAATCCCTGCCATTCAAGAGCGTGCAGTTGATTTGGATGGATACTCTACAAACATCAAACTGTGGACGGACGATTACAGCAATCTGTTTCAGATATTGAAATGACATATGTCACTGCGAGGAGGGCGAAGCCCGACGTGGCAGTCTCGAACTTGCATGGAAGCTTAAGATTGCAGGTTAGTCGAGATTGCCACGTGCGCTGGCGCGCCCTCGCAATGACATCTTAATAGGTTGGATGATTACAGTAATTTGTTTCAGATTTTGAAGCGAAAATTGAGATCAAAGTGGCTCTTCGCCATTGATGATGTATTTCCCCTTTTCTTCGCTTACTATTCTTATGTAGTTTTCCGGGGTTTCGACGCCACCAAGTTGATCTATGATGTTGTGAATTTGAGACAGGTAGGGTGTCCAATCATCCTTCACTTGTTTGGATGTGTACCGCAACAGCCTCCAGCCATCAATTTCTATTTCGTTCTGTCGCCAGGCATCATAATCAATTTGATTTCTTGAGTCGAAGTGAGTCGTGTATCCATCAGTCTCGATAGCGAGTTTGCCACGGTTGCAAAAGATCGCAAAGTCAAGGTAGTAATTGTGGTCTTGAACGACAATTTTCCACTGTCGCTCCGCCAGAATACTGATGTATTTCAATGCTTTCCATAGCTGATCTTCGAGTGGGCTTCCATCAAAGAGATCATTGATTTGATCTGCGTGCTCGAATTTTTCCCAAGTTGTAGGAACAAAAACCAAACGCCTGGGGCGATAACTGACAATAGACCTATATCGCTGTTGCAGACTTTTCAATCGGATACAATAATACAGATTTTCTGCCTTATGTTGATTTTCTTCATCATCAGGGAAGAGTTCTTTTCGGGAACTATATCTACCTGACTTACTTCTCCAAAATGTCGAATTTTATAAGCATCATCTTTGCCAAACACTTTGCCTTGATAAAATGCCATAACTTTTGGCCGCCAGCCTTCTTCCCATCTGTGAGGGACATTCTCAATGGGAATGTGATACCAGCCCTCGGTTTGGAGAATTTCTAAAGCAGATTTCTTTGGCAGGAGAGCAACAAGCAATTCCTTGTTTTCCATGCTCGCAATTTTATCCTTCTCCGAATTCAAGATTGAAACATCTTCATAACAATCTTGACCTCAAACCATACCTATATTTTCCGAAGAAATCTTCTGGTGGGATAGATATCTAGTTTCCGTTTGCTTGGCTGTACGAGATACTTTTACAGAACCACACCCAACACCGCAACAAAATGCGCTGCGGCAGCAAGCATGACGAAGATGTGCCACATTTCGTGGAAGCCAAATACGCCTGGGACAAAGTTGAAAATCTTCGTAATGTACACGACCGCGCCGAGGGTGTAGATCACACCGCCCGCGACCAGCCAGCTAATAGCCCACACGGGTAAAACAGCCAGCATCTGTCCGATTGCAGCGATGCACAGCCAGCCCATGACGAGATAAATCCCTGCGTTCAACCAGCGCGGCGCGCGGATGTAAAACACTTTCACAATAATTCCAATCACCGCCAGTGACCAGATGATGCTCAGCATTCCCCATTGCCAAAATCCCGTAAATGCGTTCACGCAAAACGGAGTATATGTCCCCGCAATGAGAAAATAGATCGCGGCATGGTCAACCTTGCGGAAAATTTCCAGCGCCTTGTCTTTCACACGCACCATGTGATACGTGGCGCTGGCAGAAAATAAAAAGATCAGGCTCACGCCATAGATCACCAGCGAGATGACTTTTGCAGGCGTGCCCCAACCAACGATCAGAAGCGCGATCAAACCTCCCAATGCCATAATTGCCCCAACCCAATGTGTGAGACTGTTTACTGGCTCACGTAATTTTTTGAACATAAATTTTCCTCTTTACTTTCGCGCTGAGCGGAGCGAGCCGATAGGCGAGTGTAGACGAAGCGTGCTTTCTTACGCAACCTCGCGCTTCGTCTATGCCGCATAACAATCATGCGGCTCCGCTCAGCGCGAATCCTTTTTTGCTAAAATAATCAACAACATGCTTGATTTTACATCAAGCGTTTGAACTTCTGTCTTGAAGCCTGACCGCACGAACGGCTCCCTGAATTTGGTTTTCACCAACTCCAATGCTTCGGACGGTGACTCACCTGTGACCCTGAACAGCCAATCTAAAAACGGATTCTTGGGCCACGCAACGGGCAGGACGATAAACCTGCCGCCGTTTGATAAACATCTCTTCACTTCAGTCAATGTACGCGGGTCAGTGATGTAGTCCGCGGGAAATGTGGAGATGACTGTATCGAACGATTCGTTTGGGAAGGGGAGATGTTGCGCGAGTCCGCGTGCGAGACGGGCAGAGCCGTCCGCGCGGCGTTTGGCGAGGTAACCCATCTGGGCGGATTCGTCTATTCCAACGGCGAACAGGCCGCGATCCAGAAGGACGCGGTGCAAATGGCCGGGTCCGTGACCGATCTCCAGAATCCGATTTCCCTCAATCAACGGGATCACGCTCATTACCCAGTCTTTCCAGCGATTGAAGGAAACACTCGCCGCGACGAGATCATAAGCGAAGGCAAATTGGTGATAGAGCAGTTTGAAAAATATTCGCAGGAGTCGCTTCATGACAAACTGTATACTACAAAAAAACAAGGGTTTGATGGCGCCATGGCGCCACCAAACCCTTGCCTTGTCGCGATTTGCCTTAGCCAGCGGCAGTTTCGCCTTCATCTTTCTTTACCTTGCTGCGGATATTTTCCACAGCGCTCTTACCGCGCTCACGGACATCTTCGTAGACGGCCTGACCCTTATCACGGGCGGTTTCATAAACCTCTTTGCCGCGCTCGCGGACATCAGTATAGACTTCCTTGCTTCGGTCGCGAAGCTGCCGGGCAAGTTCGTCTGCGCGGGCACGGGCTTCAGCCGCGGCGGCTTCCGCACGGGCAATCGCCTCTTCTGCCGAGGTTTGTGCGCGGTCGCGCAGCTCAATGGATTTATCCCTGATTACTGCGCGTGTTTCCTCTCCTGATTGGGGAGCGAAAAGCAAGGCAACGACGGATCCGGTAAGCCCGCCCACAATAAAGCCTACCAGAAAAGCACCAAATTCATCACGTTCAGACATAGTAATCTCCTTTTTGATTATTTAACTTAACTGCTCCAGCCGCTATTCTCAGCAATATGATAATGCCAAGCGCGTATTTTCTGGAATTCTACTTCTTCCGAATGCCCATCAATTCTAACATACGATACAAGCCAGCGAGATAGCCATTTAGTTTGATAACGGGTTCAACAACATTATCGCCCAAAAATTCTGCTGTACCACGCAGGGTATTTACTGTCTCATTCGTCGCGTTCAGGATGGGGCGGATCTCATTTTGCAGCAAGTTGATCAGGCTTGCAAGTTGTGTGATCAATACGATCATTGCTACACCGATCACCAATGATTCAAGCGCAACTATAATGATGAACACGTCGCGGAGTCGGCCAACCCATTCGGCTGGTGTTCCAGGGTGAAGCAGGAAGAAGATTGCCGCGCCGAGCAAAACCAGCACGATGACCGCGCCGAGGATCACGCCGATCATGATGCGTCTCATTTTTTGGTCCTGCTCTTGCTGGGCAGGAACCTTTTCGGGTGTGAATTGAGAAATGGGTTGTTCGAATTCAGATGTTGCCATAAAAATATTATAGCATCTTTATGATTGATTCAACAATTTCATCTCGTGAAGTAGGGTTTCTCCCCATCCCTCGCGGAGAGGGCGTGGGTTATATCCCAACTCGCGTTTGGCTTTGCTGTTGGCGGTTCATAAAGTTAAAGCCGATTTTAGTCCAAAACATCAAATCCCAACGAGAATTTTATTGCCTCCCGGACTTCGCGCATTCTTGTCTGCGATAATTGAGTAATCAATGCGCCGAGATTTTCTTTCTGTATAGTTTGAATATTATCCGTGTTTACCACGCAGATTTCAGGCACGCCATCTTCCTCCGGGGTTAATACCACTTCAGATGGGATATCGCAAATTATGGTGGTCAGCGGCGCAACCGTGATACCTGTCAATAAAGCAATTGCCGAATTGCGCGTCAAAAGCAACACGGGACGGCGTTTGTTAGGGGCGCGAAAAGTGTACCAATATACATCCCCCTGATTCACGAGTCGCTCCACGCCTGCTCGGATTCCCATTCACTAAACTCGTCTTTGGTGGATGGGTGTTTGGCGTATCCAATGGCGTGCTGTTGTTCCATGAGCGCGATCTTTTGGTTTTGGGATATGCGGTCAAGAATATCCTGATGCGGTTCTTCATTAAGAATCGTGACGATAACCCGCCGCATTTTAGGCAGATCAATCGGGTCAAGAAGTCTCAAAACGCCTTTTTCGTCAATTACAGCCTCAATGGTTTGTAACAAAAGATACCTCTTTCAAGTGTATGAACAGTGGTCATTCGTGAGCATATCACGAGGGAGTAGGAATGTCTAGAAATTCCTGAGCGGAATATCACATCCCAGCCAATTTCATCTCGTGATGCAGGGTTTCCTCCCAGGCTTCGCAGAATGGACGGGGGCTGTATCCCAACCCACGTTTGGCTTTGCTGTTATCGCCCCAATATGTTACACCGGCAACAACTCTTAATCCTTCGGATGTATAGGTTTCGGGCAGAAAGCCATCAAATGGCTTAACCAGAGCGGATAGAATTTTCATGACCTGATAGGGAACTGTCATGGGCGCGCGTTTGCCTGTGATCTGGCTGGCGAGTTTGAAAGCATCAATAATTCTATAGGGCTCGCCTGCGATGATGTACACTTCACCAGATTTGCCCTTTTCCATTGCCTGAACATGACCGCGCGAAATATCGTCCACGTGTCCCCAGCAAAAGGCAGTCTCTGTGGGGAGCATGGGGAGCCTGCCCTTCAAAAAGTCAATGATATTTGTCCGCAAAGTGGAAGTGTCACCAGGTCCATAGATCAAGCCCGGCATAACGATCACAAGAGGCAACCCCTGCTTGATAAATTCAATTGCAATATCATGCGCAACAGCTTTGGTTCGATCGTATTCGCTCAAGTGTTTGCCGTTGAAACGATAGCTCTCATCAACGACTTTTCCTTTTGTGTCCGAGTTGATCGCGCAGGTGCTGGTGTAAACGCCCTTGGGAATGTTCAACTCCTTCATTAACTCTAGCACATTGCGTGTGCCTTGCACGTTGACCCTTTCGCCGTCGCTTTTGTCGCGCGTGCCAATTTTGTACCAGCCTGCTACATGAAAGACACCGTCCACGCCCGTCATCGCCTCGCGCATGGACTCTTTATCTGTCACGTCGCCTTTGAACAATTTCACGCCGATGGCTTGTATTTCCTTTGCCTTTTCAAGGCTGCGCACTGAAGCATGGACTTCATGTCCCGCCTCGCGCAATTTTCTTGCCAGAACATTTCCAACAAAACCTGTGGCACCGGTCACAAAATATTTCATATGAGTCTCCTGGGTAATTGGAAAAACGTCCCGAAGGTTGGTTTCGAGTAATTTGAACCCAGCCGGAAAACCTTCGGGACGGTGCTTGTGTGTTGATTCCAATAATGTCCAAGACGTAACCTGCCCATATTGTACCAACCTTGACATTCTCTGGCGCATCCATTATTATATCATAACAACCGACCGTTCGGTAGGGAGCACACATGACGAGAGAAGACATTCTCGAAGCCGCCGCGCAAGTCTTTCGCCAGAAAGGATTTCACGGCGCGTCCATGAACGATATTGCCCGAGCTGTGGATCTTCAGAAACCCAGCCTGTATCATCATGTCTCTTCCAAGCAGGAAATTTTGCTCGAGCTTTTGGACCGCGCCCTCGAATTACTGCTTGAACGAATCTCAGCAATTACCGCCCAAAACATTCCAGCGGACGAAAAACTTCATAGGATGATTCGCGAGTATCTGCAAATCCTTGTCGAGAATATCGATCTTGCCTCCGTATTACTCTTCGAGCATCGTGCTCTTGAACGAAGGCAGCATGCGCGCCACATTCCGAATCGCGATAAGTTCGAATCACTTTGGAAGGATGTTATTCAAGAAGGTGTAAACAAAAGACTCTTCAAATGCGATGACCCTTCACTCGCTACACGTGCTCTGTTCGGCATCATGAATTGGACCCTGACCTGGTATCGCCCCGATGGCGAATTATCCATTGAGCAAATTTCAGACCAGTATTCGAGTTTGCTTCTAAATGGATTGCTCAAATGAGTGCGAACGTATCCTTTGCTACTTTTGAAACATCGTATGGGACACGTATCCATCGTATTCCGCTGGAGGCATTCCCAAATTTTTGGGCTTATGTTTATGTTGTTATGAAGGATGATCTGCGCGTCCTCATCGATTGCGGCTCTGGAACGGATTCGTCTCACGAAAATTTATTGTCCGGTCTACAACAGGCTGGACTTCAACCTGAGGACTTAACTCACATCCTCTTGACTCATGCACATATTGACCACTACGGTGGACTCCCCAAACTAAAGCCGATGACAAACGCGAAGATTGGCATCCACGAATTGGATTTGCAAACGATCGCGCATCACGAAGCAAGAGTGGCATTGATCGGACGCCGCCTCGCCTCTTTCTTGGCCGATACCGGTCTCGCTAAAGAGACGCGTGATCAACTTCTCAGTATTTACCGTTTTACAAAAGCCATCTACCAACCCGTTCCTATAGATTTCACCTATGATGCAATTGACATGCATCTCGACTCGTTCGAGATGATTCACCTGCCCGGGCATTGTCCCGGTCATGTCGCCATCCGCCTGGACGATGTCATCTTTTGTGGGGACATGGTTGTCGAAGGTGTCACGCCTCATTTGCATCCAGAAACGATCAGCCCATATAACGGGCTTGATCACTATCTCGAATCTCTTATCCGTTTTCAAGCCTGGGCAAAAGACGCACGTTTGATTTTCAACGGTCACGATGATGTTATTACCGATCTGCCCTCGCGCATCGAAGCGACGCGCCAAAATCTTATCCGCCGCATGAGCAAGGCTTTGGACGCGTTAAGTGAACCGCTCGCCATTGCAGAAGTTTGCACCGCAGTCTATGGCGAAGCAGGTGGATACAACCAGTTGCTCGTCATTGAGAAGACAGGTGCATATATCGAATTTTTTTACGAACATGGCATCGTCGAAATTACAAATACAGATGAAGTGGACCAGGGTTTGCCTGCGCGCTATCGGAGGTTACGGGAAATTGCTGATGAGGAGATTTTACCGAAACAACGCAACGCGGTGGTCGAGTAGACATGAGCGATAGCGAGTGTCGTATCGAGACCACTTGTTTGAACAAGACTTAATATTCTCAAGTTAGTGGTGGTCTCGATACGGGCTTCGCCCACTCGACCACCGAAGCAATGATTGAAAAGGAAAGATCATGTACTCATTTGATCCAACTGAAGAGCAACAAATGCTCGTTGATGCGGTGGGGAAGTTTGCAACTAATGACTTGCGCCCCGCCGCGCATGAAGCTGAGGAAAGCCACGAGTTGCAACAGAAAATTCTAAACAAGGGCTGGGAGCTTGGACTGCTGCAAGCCTCCATCCCAGAAGCCTATGGCGGTTTCGGTGAGCGGAGCGCGGTCACTGGCGTGTTGGCTCTTGAAGAGATGGCATTTGGCGACTTGGCTGGTACATTGGCTGTATTAACACCGAGTTTGTTTGCAATACCGATTTTGCTTGTGGGCAGTGAAGAGCAAAAGCAGACCTATTTACCAAGAGTCATCGAAGGTGAGTGGAGTCCGTATACCTCAGCGCTCATTGAATACGCGTTTGATTTTGATCCCAATGATTTACGCACCACCGCGAAATTACAAAACGATGAATATGTTCTCAACGGCGAGAAGGCGTTTGTCTCATTTGCGAAGGAAGCAGAGGCCATTCTCATTTATGCCAGCCTTGATGGAATTACGCAAGGATTTATTATTGATAGCAGCACAACAGGACTGACGATCCATGATGAACGCGAAAAATTGATGAGCCTAAATGCGCTTCCTATGTATCGATTGAAATTGGAAAATGTGAAAGTCTCCTCGTTGAATCGTTTGGGTGGCGCATTGGGTCATGACATTGGACCCATCCTGGCTGCGATGCGTGTTGCCAATGCCGCGGCAGCTGTCGGTGTGGCGAATGCCGCGTTTGAATACAGCAAAGACTATGCCAAAGAGCGCGAAGTATTTGGCGTGAAGGTCGCGCAGAAACAAGCAATCGCCTTCATGCTTGCAGAAATGCGGACAGAGATCGAAGCGATGCGGTTGCTCACCTGGGAAGCCGCGTGGAAACTTGATAACAATAAAGAGGACGCATATACCGATGCTTATCTCGCATCCATCGGCGCGGCGGATATGGTGATGACCGTCACGGACCGCGCGGTACAAATCCTTGGTGGGCACGGGTATATCCGCGAACACCCCGTCGAGATGTGGATGAGGAATGGGCGTGGATTTGCTGCTTTTACTGGACTGGCCATTATATAGCCTTCTTTCCTCTCTCATCTTTCCCAACCATAACGAAAGAAGAAAGAGGAAAGATGATTAAATCAGGAGTTTGATATGCCTATCGAATTTGAATCACCCAAACCAATTACACAAGCACAGTTTATGCTGAAAACTGTCGGTGAAGAAATGATCCGTCCCAAGTCGCGTTATTACGATGAGCACGAGCATGAAATTCCGTGGGATTACATTGAGTTTATGCACATGGCGATGCGGGCTTATGGAGGAAGCAGCCTTGCTCCGAGGGAGGAGTCTCCCAATGGGAGAGGGGATAAGGGTGAGGGAAAACACCCACCCATCGGATATCAACTAATAGCAACTCAAATTGAGTCCTTGGCATGGGGTGACTTAGGCTTTTATCATTGTTTGCCAGGCGGTGCGCTTGGCGCGGCGGCTGTCCATGCCGCGGGGAC
>JAKEFL010000104.1 GCA_022616105.1 Anaerolineae bacterium
CGCCCTGCGATGCCCCGTCCGTGACATGATGTCCGCACCCAATAACCCACATTGCAATAGTGATACACAGGATGAATACTACTTAAGGTGCAACCGCCAACGATTTCATGATCTCGTGTAATGGCAAACGCAAAAAGTGTGTGTTCCTCCCAACGCGCCCGCGTGATGGTGATGTATTCCCTTGCTGTCAACTCGGTATAATTTTCTGTCGCCCAGGACATCCACGGTTCGAGTTCCTTCAACGATTCCTGCACTGCCTCATGCAATTGCACTGAATCTTCAATACGAAAGGGACGAAGTGTGATATCGGCATCCATCAACTGTGTCACCGAAGGCATGGGGACTCCTTAAGCAGAGAAATATTACATGTTTGACTTGCTTCTCAAACCCGCGTTGATTTTACACTGAGATATCCAACAATAAAAACGGACGTTTTAGGAGTACTGCACGCATGTCTGACATGCGTATCTAAACTTGAAATTTGAATTTCAGCCAACAAAGCAACTCAAAAAGTTTACTAGACCTCTTGCATAAGTAAGTGACAATGATCGCAAATTAATTTTTTGAACCACTGAGACACGGAAACACGGAGAAAAATATAAAAAAACTCCGTGACTCCGTGTCTCAGTGGTTAAAATCTGAGGCTTTTGCAGGATGTCTACTTATTAATGAGATAAGCGTAGCAATCCTGTGGACAAGTGGTAGAAACGTCCGTACTGTTTTGTGCAAGCCTAATATGATGTACTCTTTTTAGCCTGCCTGAGCAATGACCTTTAAATGTGTAGAGCGAGACTATGGTCTCGCTCTACAACAAGTTTACTTAGCCTTGACAGTGATCGTCTTTGGTTTGGCTTCTTCCGCCTTCGGCAAAGTGATGGTGAGAACACCGTTCTCGAAATCAGCCTTCGCCTTGTCTGCGACCACAGTGATCGGCAGAGTCACAGAACGCTGGAAGGAACCCCAACGCTGTTCGCGCATGTGCCAGGCTTTGCCCTTCTTTTCATCCTCGTGCTTCATCTCGCCCTTGAGAGTAAGCACATCGCCGGTGATGTTGATCTGTACATCATTAGCCTTGAAGCCAGGCAAAGAAGCCTTCACAACGATCTCATCGTCCGTTTGATACATGTCAATCGCAGGCGCAGACCAGCCGTCCCTGAGAGAGAGTGGGCGTGTGAACGCGTTATCAAAGAGATGATCCATTGCTTCACGCAGAGTCATGATCTCACGAGCGGGTTCCCAACGAGTTAAGTTAGACATAACAACCTCCTTCTAATGGTTGAGTTTTATGCCCATAATATAAAAAGCCTGCGTTAAAAAAACGCAAGCCCTGTATAAAAGATTCGTATGAAATTTTTCGTACCGCGACATTCATGTCGCTTTACTGGTCTGTCTTCTGCCGTTTGTAATCCACAAAACGATAGCCCACGCCGCGTTCCGTAAGGATATATTTTGGGTTGGCTGGGTCCTTCTCCAGCTTCTGGCGGAGGTAGTTGATATACAGGCGCACGTAATGAGGTTCGTCGCGATATTCGTATCCCCACACTTTTACAAGCAGTTGATCGTGAGTCACGACCCATCCCGCGTTTTGAACAAGATGATACAGCAGGCGATATTCGGTCGGACGCAGTTTGACCAGCTTGCCTTCCAACCAGACCTCACGACGGTCAAAATCGATCTTGAGCCGTTCATCCACCTCGATGATGTCATGCATTGAGCCGCCCGCGCTTTCTGTGCGGCGGATGACAGCCTTGACGCGGCTGACCATTTCACGCGGGCTGAACGGTTTGGTGATGTAGTCATCTGCACCCAGTTCGAGTCCTCGCACGCGATCATCCTCCTCCCCTTTGGCAGTCAGCATGATCACCGGCACATTACTTCCCTCTCGAATGGTTTCCAAGACTTCAAACCCGTCCAGGTCGGGCATCATGACATCGAGCAAAATTAAATCGGGGGTGACGTCGCGTAGTTTTTGAATGGCTTGCTTGCCATTGAAGGCTTCCGCGACTTGAAAGCCGTCGTGCTCCAGATTCATACGGATGAAACGCACCATGCGTTCCTCATCATCCACGACGAGGATGCGGCGGCGGTCGAACTCTTCAGGCATGTATTATTCCCTCACAAAGCCGATCAGGTTCTCTTCCTCTTCGCTTTCCAGAACTTCGATCAGGGTAACCTTGGCAAGAGGCCAGATCACTTTGACCACGTTCTGTTCAAGATAATGAATATCCTTCCCATCGCGCAGGCGCGGGTTGGTGAGCGTGATGATCGTATCTGCCGGCTTGGGGAGCTCTTCAATCTCGCCAAGTACGGATGCCTCGCCTACAAGATGAAGTATGACTGAGTAAGCCATAAATTACTACCTTTCTTAATATCAGATATTGCGAAGCAGAATTTGAATCTTGAGCTTGCCCAGCGCGACAATATCGCCATGACTCAGTGGCTCTTCTGTATGTGGATTAAGTCGCCGCCCATTAACATAAGTGCCATTGGACGAGCCCAAATCCATGACCGCCACCCTGTTATTATCGCGCTTAACTACAGCATGGAGACGTGAGACCCCGGATGCATAGGCTTGATAGGGAGTCAGATCAATATCAGGCATGATCGGCTGACCCTCACTGAGGCGCCCAAGCGTGAATTCATTTCGGGAGGCAAGCGGCAAAATCTTGCCGCTATCCATAAGGTGCAGGGAAATCCAGCTATTCGATGGAGCAGAGACAGGTTCAGGCCGGGGAGACTTCTTTTTCAACTCCTCGTCGATCTGCTCGTCGGTAATAGCCTGGGTGACAAGTGTTTCCACTCCATCCAGTTGGGCTCCACACTCAGCACAGAAAACTGCCCCTGAGACATTCTTATATTGACAATTTGAACAAATAATCATGAGATAATCTCCTTCTTTGGCGATTCTAGGAACAATGCACGAGTACCATATTTAATCTTCTTGCTCCCCTCCTCTGAGAGGGTGCTTTTTTGCTGCAAGTTATTTACTTCGAGCAGAATGGTCTGAGCCAGACTGCGCTCACCTTGCGCCAATAAATTCGACGCGAGTGTTTGGAGCTGACGTGTAGCTGTATCGATATTCCCTTTCTCGATCTCTTTACGTGCCCGCTCCTGCATACGGTACAACATGAGGCGCGACAATGCTTGAACAATCTTCGGAGGCGGCGGTTCGACCTCCGGCGAGTTCGAGACGGGACGCTTCAGGTGAATTCTGAGAGGTGGAACAGGAGACGGATACGAAGCAATCGACACCTTCAGCGTACCATTTAGAATCGTCAACGAGTCTGATTTTACCGCTTTTGGCTGAATTATATACTCAAAAAGCACACTGGTGGCAGTATCTTGTAATATTGCTCCCAGGTGAAGCTGATTTTCAATTACGATTGTGGAGGGATCCGGCTGCAGGCGAAATGCATAAGCCAGTTCCGCACCTTCGGCACCCTCGGCCGGGGAAATTTGCAGTGTGACATCCTCTGCAAAAGTTTGGGCAAGGGCATCGAATTTCTCAAGCAGAAGTCGTTTGATATCGGCAGGCTGGGCAATGTATGCAGTACTCCCTCCGGTGCGGGTGGAAAGCGTTTCGAGAAAAATATCATTCCATTCTTTCCCAATTCCCATGCAGCTCACACCTATTCCATGCTCTGCAAGCCTGGACGCCAATTCAAGGCATTGTTGTTCATCACCATAGGTATGACCGTCAGTAAGAAGGATGATGTGATTAACACGTTTTGAGTCAAGACTTCTATATACCTCCTTGACACCCAATTCAAGCCCCTGATACATCTCTGTTGCGCCGGAAGGCTGAATCATTTGAATCTTCGCTTCGAGCCGCGGACGGTCCTGTTGATAGGAAGCGGGTATGATCACCTCGGCCCGATCGCTAAATGCCACAACACTCAAAATATCCTGCTGCCTGAGATTTCGCAATACCTGGATGGCTGAAGCTTTTACAATATCCATCTTTTCGCCCTGCATGGAGGTGGAACGGTCAATTACGAGACTTACATTGAGTGGCGGCGATGAGGACTGACGTGCCTCTTCCGGTGCCTCAAGTTCCAGCATTACATAGAGCATTTGCGGCTCATCCAGTTGGACCAAATTCGGGCGGCTGCAAAGGATTTTATGTTGATAAGGGAGAATAAGTTTTTTTTCAGGCGGCAATATGGCATCATATTGCGCGCGGCGCTGTGGGTTGGCGAGGGTTTCGTATGCCTGTTGAACACCCAGGAACAATTCCGTCTCACCTGCGGCAGTGTTTTTATCCGGATGTAGTTTTTGAGCCGCTTCAAAATAAGCGCGTTTGATTTCCTCTGGCGAGGCATTGCGGACAACACCCAAAAGAGCATAATAATCCTGCGGTTGAGATGACATGATCACCCAATCAGCTGGACGAGAACCACACTGATATTATCAGGACCTCCTGCCGTATTGGCTGCACTGACGAGGTTCTGGCAGGCACGCTGAAGGTTGGGGGCGTCGACAATGGATCGGATCAGATCCTGCTCGGCAACAACTCCCCACAAGCCATCACTGCAAATCATTAAATAACCGGGTTGAGGAAAACCAATCGTAAAAATATCAGGGTCGAGGATTTCACCTTGGCCTAACGCGCGATAGAGCACATTGCGATGAGGATAGTTGGCAGCTTCATCAGGAGTGATATGCCCCAGTTCCTCCAGACGTTTCACCAGTGAATGATCTCTCGTGATGGGTTCAATGCGCCCATCAGGATAGATAAAATAAGCGCGGCTGTCACCAACATGTGCAACTGTGATTTGCTGACCGATCACCAGGGCCGCTGTTAAGGTTGTGCCGCTTCCGGGAGCTTCACGCTGAATGGCGCGCTGTGCATCGGTCACAGCAGCCTGCATGATCTCCTGAAATGATTCTTCCATCGTATCGGTCTTCACATGGAACAAATACGGATGAAATTTTCTCAGAATATATCCCGCCACTGTGCGGATCGCCGCATTGCTTGCCACTTCGCCAAATTGATGCCCGCCCATGCCGTCTGCGACAATATAAAGACCAAATGGCAAATTCCCCGAATTGCCTGCCATGGTCGTTGTGATGGCAAGCAGGCTGTCTTCATTTAGATCGCGCTGCTTTCCCACCGATTGTCCACAGGCGGAAACCAATTGTTGAAGATCAAAACGCGGGTTCTGGTTAGTGACAATGGATTGGATCTGCTGTTCTGTAAGCGGAGCAGTATTTGCAATCTCCTGCGTCGTTGCAGAGGATGATTGATTATTGCCAAATAACCGGGATAGCCAGCGAAATAATTTATTCACAAATAACTCCTTGTCAGGCAAGCAAGGCGTAAACCTGATGATCTGTGGAGCCTATATACACAATATCGTCGTATACCAGAGGCGTACCTGTAATGGCACCCTCCGTCCCAAATTTCCAGCGCAGGCGACCAGTCCGATATTCCAGACAATAGAGACTGCCATCCACCGAGCCGCAATATAGTGAATCTTTATAAACTACAGGCGAGCCGTTCACCTGGTGTTCGGTACGGAATCGCCATATCTCCTTGGAGCTTTTTGCCTCCACTGCATAGATAAACCCATCTGCTGCCCCCACGAACACAAAATCATCAATAACGCATGGCGTGCTAATGGATGCCTTGCCCAACCGAAAACGCCAGATCACCCAGCCATTACGGGAATCGAGTGAATATAGCGTTCCATCCACAGATGAGAAATACAATACCTGTCCCAACCCTACGGTTGATGATGTAATGGCACGCTTGGCACGGAAACGCCATTTCAATTCACCTCGAAAATCGATAGCATAGTAATCCCCCGTTTCACAGCCTGCATATACAAGGTCATTCATCACAAAAGGTGTTGAACGGACAGGGTCAGCGGTTTCAAACCTCCACGCCATCCGCCCGCTATTCAGGTTGACTGCATGAAGATGGTTATCATCTGAACCGATAAAAATATGCCCTTCAGCAATGCGAGGTGAGGAGCGAATTGGCCCATTGGTGAAATAGGTCCACACCACCTTGCCAGAGCGAGTGCTGATAACGTGAAGTCGTTTATCTTCCGAACCGATATAAACATTCCCCTCAAACAATGCTGGACGCGAAACAATGCCTCCATCAGTTGGATACTTCCACTGGAATTTCCCATCTGCCGCGCCCAACGCATAAAGATTATTATCGTATGACCCAATATAAAGCGTGCCTTGAAAAAGGGTGGGCGTGCCACGGATCTCATCTTCACATTTGAAGGACCATAATGGCTTGATCCCACTTGCCTGTATGGTTCCTGTTTGCGGACTGCGTACAAGGGCCCCGGTCTTGCGCGCAACAGCTGTGAGCGCATGCTTCATATCTGCTGCACTGCCAAAGCGACTCTCAGGGTTGTATTCAAGAGCCGTGTTGACAACTGTTTCCAGGTCTGGTGAAACGGAAGAGTTGATCCTGCGGATGGGGCGCTCTGAAAATGAGAATGGCGGCTCAAGGCGCGGGTCGCGCCGGGTCAGCGCGTGGTGAATGGTGGCGCCCATGGCATAGATATCCGCTGAAGGCGTGGCTTCACCGCGATATTGTTCGGGAGGGGAATATCCCTCCGTACCGATCATTGTTCCCTTGATCCCGGTCTGAAACGTTTTCGCGATCCCAAAATCCACCAGGATGACGTCGCCATTATGATTGACCATCACGTTCGACGGTTTCATATCGCGGAAGATGATCGGATCAGGTTTATGTTTATGCAGATAGTCGAGTACGTCGCATAGTTCAATTGCCCAACTCAGCACCTGATCTTCAGGGAGGAAGCCATTGGCTTCATTGATAATTGCCTCCAAATCCTTGCCATGGATAAATTCCAGCACGAGGTATGAACGGCTTTCTACAGTAAAATAATCAGAAATACGAGGGATGGACGGATGCTGAAGAGTGGCCAGTAGATTCGCTTCCCGCTCGAAATTTTGAACGATGGTTTCACGCACAAGCGGATCAGGCGCAGAATTGATCATTTCCTTTACAGCCACCAGCTTGGTCACGCTTGGGAAATGCATATCACGAGCGCGGTACACTGAACCCATCCCGCCAATGCCTATTACCTCCTGAATCGCATAACGCTTGGCAAGCGTAACACCTGCCTGAAGTTGGCGCGGAGGGGGAGAACCTTGATCACCCCGATCGTCTGATAACTCAGGGAATATCCTTGTTTCCAGTGCGCTGCTCCTAGTCAGTAAATTATAGTTTGCACTGCTTTGTTTGACAACCACCTAAAACCTAATAACATTTCAATTTCGTACATAATCCGAATCATGTCATGCTGAGCAGAGCGAAGCATCTCCGTCACATTGCGAGAGACCCTTCGGTCGCGGAAAAACGCTCCCTCAGGGTGACAAAACCGTGCTTTAAGAAAACCATGCTTCTTGAATAGGATTCCCTTGCAGGGAACATGGTTCTGCGGCACAATATGCGCATTGTGAAAATTCTCGTTTTAAGCGATGAAGTTGTCGAACGTCTTTACAGCCTCTGCACAAGCGGGCATTTCAGTGAAATCGAATTGATTCTCGGATGTGGAGATCTCCCCTATTCTTATCTTGAAAACCTGATGACCTTTCTGAATCTCCCTTTACTCTATGTGCCAGGTAACCACGATCCAACCTATAACCCTAATCATTCTCTCGCTCATGCAGAAGGCGGCTCAAACCTGGACTTGAACGTGACGCGCTATAAAAAATTTTTGATCGGCGGCTTTGGAGGCTCCATCCGTTACCGCCCAAATGGGACCAATCAGTACACCCAGACCGAAGCCTATTTCAGAGCCTTGAAACTTCTACCGCGCTTGTTTTTGAACAGAATTAATTATGGGCGCGCCCTGGATATCCTCATTACGCACTCGCCTCCACATGGCATACATGACGATGAGACACAATCTCATCAGGGATTAAAAGCGATTAATTGGATCCTCCGTCTGGGAAAGCCGCGCTATCACTTTCATGGCCACACACATTTCCAGCGCGGCAACCTCTCACCCTCTGAAACGACTCGAAGTCTCACAAAGATCGTCAACGTCTTCCCCTACAAGATCATTGAAGTGAGTCACTAGAAACCATGTCACTCTGAGGGAGCTTTCGTTGCGACCGAAGAGTCTCGTTCTTTCAGGAGAGACTCTTCGCTACGCTCAGAGTGACATAGTATTCTTGAGATAATTTTTAAAAGGTATCATGCCCGATCAATTTTCCGAACAAGCACGCTCAGATTTTCAACGAGCGCGCTTCAAAGCCTTTATGAACCGCGTGTGGGCGACTCTTTCAGGTCAGCCCACCACTTTGCTTTCCTATGACGATATCAAAGAGAAACTGCACGTTGGCGGACCCATCTATCGTGGAGTGAAGACCGTTCGTGTGGATCAGATCGCGGGGAGTCTGAATCGATATCACGAATTTGACCGCGTCTTCCTGCCAGCCAGTGATCAACTCGCTGACCGCTGGCAAAGCGTCAACCGCGCCTTCTATCAGGAGATCAGCCTGCCGCCCGTTGTGATATATAAAGTGGGACAGGTCTACTTCGTTGTGGATGGACATCACCGGGTCTCGGTTGCGCGCGAACAGGGACAAATCTTCATCGAAGCCGAAGTGCGCGAGTGTTCCACGCGCGTGAACATCACAGCAGATATCAAGCCGGAAGATCTGATAATCCTTGAAACGAAAGTGCAGTTCCTTGAAAGAACTTCGCTTGACTCACGAAAACCAGATGCAAATATCAAATTGACTATTCCCGATGGCTTCGACCGGATGCTGGAGCATATTGCTGTACATCGCTATTTCATGGGCATCGATTGGAAACGCGATATTTCAGAGGAAGAGGCAATCATTCACTGGTATGATAATGTATACATGCCGGTCATCAATGTGATTCGCGATACAGATATTCTCCAGGAATTCCCCACCAAGACCGAAGGCGATTTATATTTATGGGTGCTCGATCACCAACAATACCTCGTGGAAGAAGGCAAGCCGCTTCAGCCGCCTGAAGATGCTGCACGCACTTTTCTCGGGAACGAAAACAAAAAAACTTTGCGAACAAAGAAGAAAATAAAAACAAAGAATAAACCTCGTCAATCGGAGAAAAAATGACATCCAGCCATCCTCTTGCCGGAGTCTATGCGGCAGCAGTGACTCCCCTTCGCTCAGCATCCTTAAATGGAAACAAATCCGATTCAACTCTGGACCTTGAGTCTGTTCCCGTTTTATTGAATTTTCTCGCCTCCCGCGGCTGTCATGGCGCAGTGCTCTTCGGCACAACGGGCGAAGGACCTTCATTCTCTCCCTCAGAACGCGAGGCATTGATGCGCGTGGCATGCAAAGCCCGCGAACAACTGCCCGGCTTCCGCTTGATCGCAGGCACAGGCACACCCAGTCTTTCTGCAACCATCGA
>JAKEFL010000105.1 GCA_022616105.1 Anaerolineae bacterium
ATCATCCGCACCTCGGGAGAATTGCGTATTAGCAATTTCCTTATCTGGCAAGCCGCATATTCAGAGTGGTATGTGACACCCACATATTGGCCCGACTTCGACAAGGATGAATATCGCCGCGCCCTCGAAACCTTTGCCCAGCGTAACCGCCGCTATGGGAAAGTTACATCGAACGAGTATGAGGCATCCAATGCTTAGGCGCACACTGACTGCCCTGGTTCTTGTAGCCATTGGATTGCCTGGCATTATCTATGGCGGTGTGTATTATTTTATACTGATTACCATCTTCCTGGTTGGCAGCGCCTGGGAATACGTCCGCTTGTATCGCGCGGTTCAGTATGAACCAAGTGAGATTCTCACGATTGGAGGCGTGCTTGCAATTGCAACAGCACGCGTTTTTTTTGTAGAAGTAACGATGGTTTTATTCGCTGCGTTGATTCTACTCGCAATGACAGTCCACCTTGTGACGTTTGAGCGCGGTCGAGACCAGGCCGCGCTTGATTTTTGTGTGACGGTCGCGGGTATTATCTATATTGGCTGGCTCGGTTCTTATTTGCTCGATCTGCGCAATCTGAATTTGGGTGTTTGGTGGCTTATGTTGATCCTGCCGATCGTTTGGGCAGGAGACACAGGTGCATACTCCATTGGCGCGGTTTACGGCAAACACAAAATGACTCCTCGTCTCAGCCCAAAGAAAAGTTGGGAAGGGTATTTTGCAGGCGTGTTTACCTCCGTGATCGTTGGGGCCTTTTTCGCCTATGCTTTTTCATCGTTAGGACCACAGCCGTTAAGTGGCTTGATTAATCCGTTGCAGGGCGGATTGCTCGGATTGGTGATCGGTGCAGTTGTTCCACTTGGTGATCTCGGTGAAAGTATGCTCAAACGCCAAAGCGGACTCAAAGACTCGAGCAACATTTTTCCCGGTCACGGCGGCTTTTTGGATCGAATCGATTCGTGGATATGGGGCGCGGTGATCGGCTATTTTGCAGTTCAACTCTTTGTTGTATAGTGGAGGTATTATGGAATTTGGCAGTGATCCCTCACGTAACCTTGCGCTTGAATTGGCGCGTGTCACTGAAGCAGCCGCATTGGCAGCAGGTCGTTTTATGGGCCGCGGGGATAAAGAAGGGGCGGATCAGGCCGCAGTCAACGCGATGCGGATCGTCCTCCAAACAGTGGATATGAGCGGAGTCATTATCATCGGCGAAGGGGAAAAGGATAACGCTCCAATGTTATATAACGGCGAGAATGTAGGGAATGGTTCAGCCCCCGACGTGGATGTTGCTGTGGACCCAATTGACGGCACCCGCCCTTTGGCGTTTGGCCGCTCGAACTCGCTCGCGACTGTTGCCATTGCCCCGCGCGGGACGATGTTTGACCCAGGTCCTTTTGTCTATATGAACAAGCTTGCGGTGGGACCCGAAGCCAAAGGCAGGATCGATATCGATAAATCCATTACAGATAATCTGAAGGCAATTGCAAGAGCCAAGAGAAAAGATGTGGAAGATCTGACCACAATTATTCTTGATCGTGATCGTCATAAGGATATGATCGCTGAGATCCGTAAAGCCGGTGCGCGTATTCGGCAAATCCCTGATGGTGATGTCGCCGCGGCGCTGATGACTGCCTGGCCCAACTCTGGTGTGGATGTATTGATTGGTGTAGGTGGCACACCAGAAGGTGTCATCGCGGCATGTGCCTTGCGCGCGATGGGAGGTGAGATACAAGGCAAGTTATACGCGCGCGATGAGGATGAATTACGTCGCGGTCGCGAGGCAGGCTATGATTTTGATAAGATCCTCACGATGGATGATCTTGTTTCCTCTGAAGATGTCTTCTTTGCAGCGACAGGCATCACAGATGGGGAGTTGCTCCAGGGCGTGCGTTACTTCGGCGATGGCGCCAGCACAGACTCTCTCGTCGTACGCGGTTTGACCGGAACAGTGCGCCGGATCACAGCCACCCATCGCATTGATAAATTACGCCACTTGAGCGCGGTGAAGTATTAAGTCACCCTGCGCAGCCTTGCTCCAAGGTGGTCTGTGACCGCCGTGTTTTGCAGGGAAACCGCAGGGTCACAGACCCTGCGAGAGCACAAAAGTGCATAAGGTGAGTATTAAGTTCCAATCGTAAAGCGCGACCGGTAATGTGAATTTCCTAAGAGAATCGTTAGTTGACGGTTCTCTCTTTTTGTATTATAATGTTGAATACTTGAGCAATTATTCATATATTTGACATGTTACTCAAAGAAAACACCTCCACCCACCTGGCTGACCTGTTCAGCGCCCTCAGCGACCCCACACGTTTGCGGATCATCTCCGTTTTGCTTGACGGTGAAATGAACGTGGGAGAGATCGCGGCTCAACTCAGAATGACCGAGTCTGCGGTTTCGCATCAACTGCGTGGATTGCGTCATATGCGGCTTGTGCGCGGCCGCAAAAATGGACGTCAGGTTTATTATGCTCTCGATGACGACCACGTGGCGAAACTGTATCGCCTGGGACTTGAGCATGTAGATCACGGGTGAAAGGACTCTTAAACACGAAGGTCACAACGAGGCACAAAGGAAAACCTTCGCGATTTATGATATTCTTCGCGTTCTCACCTGCACTTGCGTGCGGTGCAGGTGTCGCGGTGAAAATTTCTAAATTATGCATACACACGCCCACACACATTTCGGCGATATTGCCAAACAAACCACCTCCCGTCTGGCACTTTCGCTTGTATTGACTTTGATATTCGTCTTCATTGAAGCTATCGCGGGAATCATCGGCAACAGTCTCGCGCTTCTCACAGACGCGGCGCATAACTTTACCGATGCGATCGCACTCGGTTTGAGCTGGTTTGCCATTCGGCTTACTACTCAACCCTCCAACGCGCGCAAGACGTACGGTTATCATCGCGCAGGCATTTTGGTTGCGTTGGTTAATTCAACGACGCTCGTTGTTATCTCGCTCGGTATTTTCTATGAAGCCTGGCGTCGTTTCTCGAATCCGCCTGAAGTGCAGTCGGGAATACTGATCACGGTCGGGTTGATCGCGGTCGTTATTAACCTGGTGACAGCCCTGCTCGTCAGGAAGGGGAGCGCGCACGATCTCAACATCCGTTCTGCATTCCTTCATTTAATGGGCGATGTGATATCCACCATTGGCGCGGTCATCGCGGGTGTCATCATATACTTTACGAATGCCAATTGGCTCGATCCGCTGGTGAGCGTATTGATCGGCATCCTCATCCTTTACAATGCCTGGGGTATCCTAAGGGATGCCATAGATATTCTGCTTGAAGCCACGCCGCGTGATGTGGATGTTCAAGCCATGCTAAAAGACATTGCTCGAGTGGATGGTGTGATTGGCATTCATGACATCCATGTTTGGAGTCTGACCCAAAGCCTGCGCACCATGTCTGCGCACATTCTCACGGATGACCTTCCCATCAGCGCGGGTGCAAATATCCAGAATCAGATCAATGAGATCCTTTATCATCGTTACAATATTGCCCACGCAACGCTGCAACTTGAATGTGTGGATTGTTCACCCGATTCGCTGTACTGTGATTTGAATGGTCATATACACATTGGGGATGTAGAGTCCGCTTCACTTTCCAAGCCTCCGGTTGATTCCGTTAAATAGAAATTATCCCTGCTTTCGCTTTTATCCGTTATCATTGGCGCGGCTGATTCTATTTCCCATTTCAACAACTCTCATGAAATATCTGCTAAAAATCTGGCGCGTCCTTCCCCTAAGACTTCAGATCATTTTGTCTCGCGTCATACGACCTTTGTTTCAGGTATTTGCCGCCGGGGTAATTTTCAATCAGGATAATAGAATTTTACTGGTCAAATCCACCTATCAAAGATTTCACCCATGGGGGTTACCAGGCGGCAGCCTTGATTATGGCGAGAGCCCTGAAGATGCAGTGAAGCGCGAAGTTTGGGAAGAGACTGGGTTGATTGTTGATATCAAAAGATTTTTACTTGTCAAAACCTGGTCACCAGATCGGGTGGGTTTATATTATTTGTGCGAAATCACGGATGGTGAAATTCATCCTACAGAAGAAGTGTCAGAAGCTGGTTACTTTTCATTGGATGATCTGCCTGATGTGCGCTTATTAGATGTAGATATGATAAAACAGTTATACAGAATGGTGAAACTACAAAACCATGCTCTTAGCAGTGTTCCCGCCGAAGACGGCGTTTGAGTAAAAAAATAGTTGAGCATGAACTGGCTTGAAGTTTCCCTTACTGTGAACGGTGAACTGGCAGAAGCAGTTGCAGATGTATTGGCGCGTTTTGCATACAGCGGTGTGATGATGGAGCAGGGCGTGAAGTACATGGATGATGAAGACGCGGGCACGCCTACAGGACCTATTACTGTCCGCGCATACCTTGAAGTGAATGATCAGTTGGAAGAGACGCGGCAGAAACTCGAAGAGTCACTTTATTACCTTGGGATGATCCAGCCATTGCCGGCTGCATCTTATAAAGAAATTGCCGATCAAAACTGGATGGATGCCTGGAAGCAGCACTATAAGCCAATCCTCATCGCTGAGCGACTCGTCATCCTCCCTGCATGGATGGATTCACCCGAACCGAGTCGCGTAGCCATCAAGATCGATCCCGGCATGGCGTTTGGGACAGGGACGCATCCCACTACTCAATTGTGTTTAGAGTTGATGGAGAAATATTTTGATTCATGTCACCCTGAGGGAGCGTTTGTTGCGACCGAAGGGTCTCCTCAGAGTGATGGAGATTCTTCACTCACCAAAGAACGGCTCGCTCAGAATGACATAAATGTTATTGATATAGGCTGCGGCTCAGGGATTCTTTCAATCACTGCATTAAAGCTTGGCGCTGGCAAAGCCTTAGGTGTTGATATCGATGCCGCGTCCATTAAGAACGCTCGTGAAAACGCGGAGACAAATGAAGTTGGAGAGGAACTCGTTCTGGGCGTTGGATCTGTGCAGGAAATACTTGATGGAAAGTTCAATTTCAAGAAAGCGCCTTTGGTCCTGGCAAATATCCTTGCGCCGGTGATCGTCCGTCTGTTTGATGCAGGTCTGGCGGATTTGATCGAAGATCCCGGCGTGATCGTCTTAAGCGGAATCCTGCAAGAGCAGGAACAAAGCGTCATTGAGGCTGGGCAGGCAAAACGTCTAATAATGAACGAGCGAAGGCAAATGGGGGATTGGGTGGCGCTGACAATGAGTCGATAAGGAATCCTTCCATCACCCATAAGTGGCTTGTCTATTTCATTTGACGAGGATAAAATCACCCGCAAATCCCTCTACAAGGAGAATGTCGGATGAACATAAATTTAAGGAAAGTCGTGCTCGCAATTTCTGCGTTGGCGCTGGCATCATTAGGTTGTGGGGCATTTTCTTCATTGTTTGGTGGACCACTGCTCCAGGATGATTTCTCAAGCGGAAGTGGCAATTGGGGAATAGGTACGGATGCAGATAGTTCGGTCGAGTACGCCAATAGCGGTCTTCAATTCCTGGTCTTTACACCTAATTTCATCACCTGGTCTTCGCCGAATGCCACTGATTATCAGAATGTCCATATCGAAGTCACTGCCAGGCACAACGACGCCAATCCCACGACTGCCTTTGGTGTGTTCTGCAACGAACTGGGGACAACAGAATCGTTTTATTATTTTGTGATTACACCCGGCGGTGAGTATGCGATCGCGAAAGCCGAAGTAGGGCAAACGGACATTTTCCTGACCAACAATGATCAATGGGCATCCTCCGATTTGATCACGCAAAATGCGGCTTCCTACCGCGTCGGCGCAGACTGTGGCAATGGTACATTAACCCTTTATGTGGATGGGAATCAAATTGCGTCTATTTCCGATGCGACCTATACAACCGGCCGGGTCGGTTTGATCACATGGAGCGGCGATGAGGCGCCTTCAGCAGATGTGGTATTTGATGATTTTGTAGTGACATCACTTCCATAAAATATTTCCTGCTATAAAAGGCTCAATGCCAAGGCGCAAAGACGCCAAGAAAATCAATCTTCGCGTCTTTGCGTCTTCGCGTTAAAGATGCGCTGTGAGGAATTCTTCAGTGCGTAAGGTGAATTAGTTAATGAGACGAGCGGTAAAAATCAAACTGTTCTGTGGTTAAATCGCAATAGAATTTCAAATCAAACAGTTGTAAAATGGAACAATTGGATATGCCTGATCCTCAGGAGCGTTAAATGGATAACCTGCAACCCGGGCAAATGCTCGGCTCTTATCGCATTATCAATCAAGTTGGTCAGGGGGGTATGGCAACAGTTTACAAAGCATATCAGCCATCCATGGATCGACATGTAGCGATTAAAGTCCTTCCCAGCCAGTTGGCTGAAAGCAAGGAATTCGTAAAGCGGTTTCAGCAGGAAGCGCGCGTGATCGCCAGGCTGGAACATCCCCATATTTTGCCTGCTTTCGATTATGGGGAAAGTGATGGTACTGCATACTTTGTGATGCGCTATCTTGAAGCGGGGACACTGAAAGACAGGATGGAGGCGGGGCGGCCGCTTCCGCTGGATGAAATTGATCGCATCTTTACACAGTTGGCAGACGCGTTGAGTTACGCACACAGCCATGGGGTAATCCATCGCGACTTGAAACCTTCCAACGCGCTCGTCGACAGAGACGGCAATCTTTTCCTTACTGACTTCGGCATAGCAAAAATATTGGAAAGCGCCTCTCCGCGTTTAACGCAGACTGACGCCATTATGGGCACGCCCGCCTACATCAGCCCCGAGCAGGCACAAGCGCGAACGGTGGACCAGCGCTCCGATATTTATTCCCTTGGCATTATTCTCTACGAAATGGCGACAGGAAGTGTGCCCTTTGTGGCAGATACGCCGCTGGCAGTCATCCTCAAACACGTCAGTGACCCTCTGCCTTTGCCTTCTCGAATGAAACCGGATATCTCTCCATCCATTGAACAGGTAATCCTCAAAGCTCTCGCAAAAGATCCGGAGGATCGATTTGCCACCGCTGCCGAATTTTTATCAGCATGGAAGCGCGCCCTGAATGAAGAACATAATAGGGAAACGGCGCACCGCGCGCCTGAAGTAATTTCTTCGCCCACATCGCGCGCCCGAATGCCTGCTCCCGCTACAGTCACCGCGACCAAACCTGCCAGATCCACAGGTTGGATCGTAGGTTGTCTGATCATCGCGTGTCTCGTGCTTGCAGTGGGTGGAGGTGGGATCTTCCTTGCCTCCAATTGGAGCACATTCAATCCAGCTGCATCTACCCCTTTGCCCACGTTGACGAATGTTCCTTTGCCAACTGAGACTCCGATACACGTCGATTTTGGAAATGTTCTTTTAGAGGATGATTTTTCCACAGAGGATTGGGGCACACTCACGAATTCGGATACTTCTATCGAATATCTGAATAATGCTTTGAATATGAATGTTGTAACTAAAAACTGGTTTGTGTGGAGCACACCTGATGATATTGATTATGAAAATGTCCATATGGAAGTGACTGTGATCGTCAATGCTTCGGATTCGAATACCGCTTTCGGTGTGATGTGCAATCAGCAGGCAACCTCTGATGACTCATATTATTATTTTGCAATCACCCCGTCAGCACAATATGCGATTGCAAAAGCTGACGTTAATCAGACGGGGTCAATCCTGACCAATAATAATGAATGGGGAACTTCAGGATCGATCACGCAAGATGCTTCCTCCTATCGCATCGGCGCGGACTGTGGAAATGGCACATTAACTTTGTATGTCGATGGACAGCGTATCGCTTCAGTTTCAGATGCTTCCTATACCAAAGGTGGTATCGCCTTATTCACATGGAGCGCAGAAGAGGCTACAGCGACAGACATATCTTTTGACGATTTTCTGATGACGAAACTTCCCTGACATCTTGCGCCTGAGCCTGATCCCTCATTCATGATACAATTTTTGTGAAACATCATGAGCGCGATTTCTATTTTCATCCCATCACAGGAGAAATTATCACCAATTGCAAAACGATTCGGTTTGCGTTTTATCGTTTTGTTCGGCTCGGCGGCGCGCGGCAAAATGCATGAGGAGAGCGATATTGATGTGGGCGTATTGACGGACCGCCCCATGACTTTTAATAAGCGTTTGAAATTATGGTATGAGTTATCCAACCTCTTCCATGCGGAGATTGACCTTGCCGTGTTGAATCATCCAAATCCACTGTTTGGGTTTGAGGTGGCGCGCGATAGCAGACTGCTATACGAACGTGATAAGAATGCCTGGGAGAACTGGAAGTCTTATGTGGTTCGTCATTACTGGGATACCGCGAAGTTCAGGCAGGATCTCCAAAAACGACTTGCAGAACGCGTGGAAAGGGCGCGACATGCCGTCTCTCAATAAGGAATTTATTTCGCAAAAGTTGACCTACTTATCCACGTATCTTAATGATCTCGAGTCTTTGCGGGTGCGGAGTCTTGCTGAGTACAAGGGAGATCACGTCAAGCGATATGCAATTGAGAGGCTGATTGAATTGATCGTTGAGGTTGCCACGGACTGTAATCGTCATGTTGTTGCCGCTCTCTCAGAATCTTCGCCGCCCACTTATTATGATACCTTTGCTGAAATGCATAACCTGAATATTTTGCCAAAAGAGTTGTCATTTCGCCTTGCTTCAACTACGGGATTGCGGAATCGTTTAGTTCATCGTTACGAGGAAATTGATCATAAGATTGTTTATCATAGCGTCCTGCCTCTTCTTGAAAACTATCGTAAATACCTAGTTATCGTTTATGATTATTTAGAGAAAACCTAGAATCATGGATCGCCGAAGGCTCTTCCTTTACCTGCTTCTTAATGTGTTCATCTCAGCCTGTGTGACTGGCGCGATCTTATTCTGGTATGATCGTAACTATCGATCTGTGAGTCTTTCTGCTGTTCAGCCTGCCCTTCCATCTGTTAACCAGGAAGTTGTTTCTGCGGCGACTCTCGATCCGCAAACCGATATTCCTGTAGAGATTGTCAGCGTAATTGGCGCTGGGACATTAAACGCTGAATGGGTGGTTGTAAGTTATAAAGGGGATGACCAGATCAACCTCGCAAATTGGGAGTTGAGAGATGATGATGGAAATGTATTTGTCTTCCCTCAACTCGTCCTTCACACGAACGGCGCAGTGCAAGTCCATACTGCTTCAGGAACAAATACAGTAATTGATTTATACTGGAGCGCCAGCGATCCCATTTGGGAATCTGGCGAAGAAGCACAGTTATTTGATCCTAGCGGAAATTTGCGCGCGGTGTATAAGGTCCCATAACATAAATACTCCGCTGGTTGAGTAGCCCTGAGCGTTCGTTGCGAAGGGCATATCGAAACCAGCAATCTGAAAATTACTTGTAATTTCATGTTTGAAGGTTATTGGTGGTTTCGACGCTTGCGTCTCAACCACCGAGTTATTGATAAAAAATGACTCAGGCTCTCTACCGAAAATACCGACCCAAAGAATGGGATGAAGTGATGGGGCAGGATCACGTCGTCACAACGCTCAAGAATGCCATCGCGGCTGATCGCGTCGCGCATGCCTATCTGTTCGCAGGTTCACGCGGGACAGGCAAGACCACCCTCGCGCGTCTTTTGGCAAAGGCGGTCAATTGTACGAATCCCGATCCTGCAAAACGACCTTGTAACGAATGTGATCCCTGTAAAGCCGTCAGCGAGAATCGTTTCCTCGATCTCATCGAAATCGATGCGGCATCCAACACATCCGTGGACGATGTCCGTGACTTGCGCGACAAGATCAACTTCTCGCCATCGCAGGGCAAGTACAAGATCTACATCGTGGATGAAGCCCATATGTTATCCACTGCGGCGTTCAATGCTCTGCTCAAAACGCTCGAAGAGCCGCCTCCACATGCCATCTTTGTCTTAGCCACAACTGAAATTCACAAGATCCCTGCAACGGTTCTATCCCGCTGCCAGCGTCACGAGTTTCGCCGCGTCCCTGTGGATGAAATCGTCGCGCAACTCAAAACCATCATCAAAGCCGAAAAAATCCAGGCAGATGATGATGCGCTGATTCAGATCGCGCGCCAGTCTGCGGGTGGCATGCGCGATGCCATTTCATTGCTCGATCAACTTTCATCAACGGGTGATAAGATCACGCTCGCACTCGCGCAAACTGTGCTTGGCACTGCCACAAGTCAAACTGTCTTGGACATCATCTCGTCCATCATGGATCACGATCCTGCTCACGGACTCGAAACGATTCACAAGGCGCTTGACGCGGGCGCTGATCCGCGTTCACTTGCGCGCCAGATCGTCGAATATCTGCGCGGTCTGATGCTTATCCAAATGGGCAACGCGAACCAGGTTGAGGCTACGGCAGATGTCAAGAAACAAATGCAGGCTCATGCCAAGTCGTTTTCAACGAGCGATGTCCTGAGGATGATGAAAGCTTTCAATCAGGCTGCTACGGATTTGCGCGGCGGCTGGCAGCCCTCTTTGAGTCTGGAACTCGCATTAGCAGAAGTTTTGGATTCACCAAATGAGTCGACTCCATCAAACGCCGCGCCGATTCTCGCGAGGCCTCAGCCTGTCACAGATGCCCGTCAGGGTACTCCCGTTTCAAAAACGGAATCCAAACCTCAAACCTCCGCCCCGAGCGAAGACGAAGCGCAAGCACCAAGTCCAGTAGAAGAATCTGCTGTCAGTGCAGGAAATATCATCAAGTCATGGAAGCATTTGTCTGCGTCTCTTCCAAAATCGCAGGCTAATCTTTCAGCATTGATGAACTCAGTTAGAATGATCGACATGCAGGGTAAAACACTGATTTTGGGTTTGGCAAGTGATGTGCTGGTTTCAAAGATCGATAAGCCTGATCAGATCGAAGCAATTCAGAAATTGATCAAAGACCAATTCGGTGTAGATGTAAGCATTCGTTGTGTAGTGACGAATGCAAAGGGCAAGATCCCGCCGAACGTCGCGCAGGATGGCATGGTGGCAACCGCCATCCAACA
>JAKEFL010000106.1 GCA_022616105.1 Anaerolineae bacterium
ACCAGCGCGCGCCGTCTCTGTTTCACTGCGAGATACGCGAGCGCCTTTCGATAATTCGGTTCCACAGGCTGCGGCTCCACCGCGTACAACAATTCCAACATGCGATAGAATTGACCGCGTCCCTGCCGCGGGCCGAGATAATGCAGAACATCATCCGCAAAACTCATCATACCCACGCGGTCGCCTTTACCGGTTGCCACATACGTCAGCAACAGAACGGCATTCACCACGTAATCCAGTTTCGCAATATCTGCCACCGGGCTTTGCATCATGCGCCCCACGTCCAATACCGCGATCACCTGCTGGCTCCGTTCCGTTTGATATTCCGTCGTCACCGGGAAATTCTTTCGTGCAGTTGCCTTCCAATTGATGCGCCGGTATTCATCATCAGGCAGATACTCACGCAACCGCTCAAACTCCGTCCCTTCGCCAAACTGACGCGTCGTCCGCAAACCCATCTCCCGCAAACGATTGCGCCTCAGCAACAGATCATATCGCCGCACATCCAACAAATTCGGGTATACCTTCACAGGCTCTTTTGCATCCACTTTTGCCTGACGAACGACCAACCCAAGCGGACCCAGCCAACGCAGAGTCAAATCACCAAACTGATAATCCCCTCGTCGTAACGGACGCACATGATAGATATGCTCCCACATGCCGCGCGGCAGGACCTGACCTTCCATCGTCCGCGTTTCGATCTTGAATAACTCGGGCGCCTCATCGCGGACCGTGAAACTGGTTCCGCGCCATGAACGATTCCTCAAACTGATGCGTATCGGATTCTCTGCTCCCAGCGATAACTTGTTATCATGCTCACGTGTCAACTCGAACTGTTTGATATCGCCTGCCATGCGCCAATCCATATACATCATCGCAAGGACGAATATTGCATAGCCCCACGCGATCCATTCCATGAACGGAATCCACGCCCCTAATGCCATGATAGGAGCAGTGATCAGAAGAAAGAGTAAAGCGCGAGTGGTGGGGAGCATAAAATATTAAGTGTCATTGCGAGCCCCGAAGGGGCGAAGCAATCTCAAGTAACCTTCAAACATAAGTTTGGTGGTTAGTTGAGATTGCCACGTCGCCGTTCTACGGCTCCTCGCAATGACATATGGTTAGCGTGGCACTTCCACCGAACCCAAGACTCTTTGAATTACAGAATCTGCATCGAGTCCTTCAATCTCTGCTTCGGGCTTCAGCAGGATACGATGCCTATACACCGGCGGGACAACGAACTTCACATCATCGGGTGTGACGTAGTTGCGTCCCTGCAACGCGGCGAAGGTTTTCGCGGCAAGTAACACATGAGTCGTTGCGCGTGTGCTGGCTCCCAACACAATATCCGGTGACTGCCTGCTTGCTACGCCAATTTTTGCAACATATGAAAGAATCCCTTCCTCAACAACGATCTGCTTGATCGATTCTCGAATTTCAACAACTTGTTTTGCGGTTAATACCGGTTGTAAATTCGCAGCTTGCAAATCGTGTGCATCAAAGCCCTGATGATAACGGCGCAATACTTCTATCTCATCATCCAGCGGCGAATAAGGGACTAGTACCTTGAACATAAAGCGATCCAACTGCGCTTCAGGCAATGGATACGTCCCTTCGTATTCGATTGGGTTCTGAGTCGCGACCACCATGAATGGCGCATCGAGTGGATGGCGCTCACCTTCGAGATTGATCTGCTTCTCCTCCATCGCCTCCAGCAACGCGGACTGAGTCTTGGCAGGCGCGCGGTTGATCTCGTCAGCCAGGAGCAGTTGTGTGAAAACGGGTCCCTTCTTGAGATGGAATTGGGTTGTTGAGACGTCGAATACGCTGGTACCCAGAATATCGGACGGCATCAGGTCCGGGGTAAATTGGACGCGGGTGAACTTCGCCTGCACCATGTGCGCGAGGGCCTTCGCCATCAAGGTCTTTGCGGTGCCTGGCACGCCTTCCAGTAAAACATGTCCGCCCGTGAATAAGGCAACTGCCAGCAGCTCAAAGGGTTCTTCCAATCCCACCAAAACTTTATTGGCTTCCGTGCGTAATTGCTCAAAGATATTCTTAAGATCAGTTGGGTTCATATAACTCCTATGTATTCGCGCTGAGCGGAGTGAGACCTGTGATCGTGAGGTCGAACGCAGACGAAGCGCGATGTTGCAACGCGCGCTTCGTCTACGGGACAGAAATCCACTGTCCCTCCGCTCAGCGCGATATTTATGTATCAATCCACCTCGACGCTTCCTCAGCAAGATGCACCATTTCGGATTCGCTTACATCTTTGCGGTTCAAGCGTTTCAACAATTTGAGCAATTCGTTTTTATCAATCGATGCGTTATAGCCTGCCAGTGTATCAACGTATTCTTCATCATTCATACCCGAATCGAGCCGATAGCGCTGACCCAGTTTACGTTTGATCTGATGATGATAATACATCATCACCGCAGAACGATGCGCGGCGCGGCGGCTGAGATTGGCGACGCCCGTGATGTGTTCGATTGCTCCACGGCGTTTGATCTCCTGTGGAAGAGGCACGGGCCTGCCGAAACCGCGTCCTTGTATAAGGAGCGCGAAAAAAACGGCAAACGTAACGAACAACAATGAACGCCCAACCGGAGTGAGCTGCAGAAACTCCGCAGGTCCTAAAATCTGCTCGCCGCTTTGCACACCGTGATGCCATTCGTCGAACCATACTGCGCCCTGTTCCCGGGCCAGCGCAAGAATATTCAATACCAGTTCAGGGTTGCCATCCTGCTTCAATCCTGCATTGGTAAAGGATTCGGCAATCGTCCCCAGAATCACGCGTCCCTTTTCCAGTTCAAAGGAGACCAGTACAGGCTTGCCCTGATAAGCGACCAGGACTACATGATCATCGCGTTCGGTATCAAGTGCAATATTGACCTTTGCATTTTTTAGACCGAGGGAAGGAGGAGCATCCAAAAGCGGAGTCTCATTGGCAGGTGTCCCCGTGTTATCTGGCAGATAATTGAAGAAAAACCCGTAATGATCGACCACTGTATACATGCCATATTCCTCGCCGATGGCGATCAACGTGCCGCCGTCCTTTACCCAATCATCAATGGATTCCATTTCACCTTCGGTTGGAAAGAAAGGCTCAAGCATAAAGAGAATGGATGTGTTTTCGGGAGGGGCAAAGTTCGTGAGTACATGCTCGTCCACATTGTACTTTAACTCATTCACCCACATCTTCAATGCCAGCGCGCCAGTAGGGGAGGATGAGAGACTCGACAGTCTGGGATATTCCTCCTTGGTCCCTTGTTGCACGGCGGCAAAGGCAGTGACCACCACTAACAGGAGTAATATTCCAATCGCCAGTTTGGAATCGCGCGAGCGCGTTAGCGTCTTCATTCCTTCTTCTCCCGCAATTCATCCACATGCCTGATGTAGGATTGATAGGTCTTCTCATCCACGGATTCATATCCATACCAAACTCTGTCAAACACATCGATCACGTCGCGTAATGGATTCATCAAATCAGGCTTGGAAGAAATGCTCCGCAAATATTCGCGGTTCGTGCGCGAACGGTCATAACGCAAAAGTCCCTGTTCATCGAGAACCAGCAAAGAGGAAAGATATAAATACCGGATCGCGTTGCGGTAATCACCCTTTTCCGAAAGAGTCTGCGCCCGTTGCATCGCCCCTTTGGAAGTGAGCACATTATCCTCATCGCCGCCTTCAGATGCGAGTTGTGCCTCCCGCACCAGGCTACGCGACAGGCTCCTCGAGATGTAAAACAGGCTAAAGGCAAAAAGAAGCACCGCGGCAGTGATGAAGAAAACGCGTCCATGGTACAAAGTATTCCATACACCAAAGGCGATCCGTTCCATCAAATTAAAAAAACCCTCCAACAGATCCCCCAACCAGTCCGGCATTTCAACTGTCTGCGCTTCCTGCCACTGGAACTCGGGCCGCGCAAGAATTTCTTTCAGCGGTTCGACGTCTCGAATTGTAAAAACTTTTTGTGGATACTCCTCATGGGCGCGGGACAACGCATCAAACAGATTTTGCAAACGTCCGAGATCTGGCGGATCGTTCTTCAGTTCTGCAACGAGATAGGACGAATCGATTTGCATCAAACTTTTATCGGGGAACTCCACCGCTGTGACTCCCTCCCACTGCGACGCGAGCACGTTCAACTGTCCACGGATTGCTGCATCCGGCTCCGCCTCCAACTGAACGATGGCCTGCCGCGTGTTCCTGACAAGTTCCCAATACCCATCGTATGTGATCGGCGTCCCATCTTGAACCAAATGCAATGGCTGACCCACTGCCGAGAGATTCGCCAGAGAAAGCAGTGGTATCAGCCAGACCGCGAGGAGGGAACGCATGTCAATTAACGCAGAAGAGATGCGAAGAAAAATGCGCCTCCCATAATGAACGAGATTAAGAAGATATACAGGCCTGCTCCAACCAGCGTCAGAATCGCGAAGTTTCCCAGGTCCGCGCCGGTGATAAGGCGCTCATTCGATAGAGGAACAGGAGTCGCCATCGCTTGTGAAGGGTCCATCAGTTCGGATTTGTTCATCGTGAGTAGAGCCAGATCAAAGCCTTCAGTGCGGACGCGCAGGTCAAAATAGATCAGCGTGAAGGCTGTCATTTGAAGAGGGTAATAAATAAGGATAAAAACAAGCGAGACGATTGCTTGAATGATCGAAGTGACTATCAGCGTCGTGGTCGGGTCATCGAATGATCGTAATATTTGAGCCAGCGCTACATTCGTGATGGCAACAGGCCCATTCACAATGATCAGGCTGAATAAATACAGGACAAAGATGTATCCCAACACGGGCCAGAAACGGCGGCGCGTCAGACTCCATGCGCGGCGGACTGAATCCACCACGCCCTGTCCCTCGAGCACGACAATAGATGGAACAATAGGATTGACCGCTGCCATCAGGAATACGATCATCCCCAATCCTGTGAACCACCCAATACATGGAATGATGACCCACCAAAGAGTAAAAGTGATGAACATCAAGCCAATGAAGAGGAGCGCACCTAGTAATGCGAGCCAGGATTTGCTGATCCCGCGATAGGCATCCAGGATGCTGGTTTTCTTGCCGAGATAATTATCCGCCACAGCGCGCGTTAATGCGCCTGTAGCAATTCCCTGCACAAGGATAAATTGCACGAGAGCAAGAATAATGGTTGACAGCATTCCAATCCAGTAGGCAGAGTTCGTAAAAATTTCCTCCGGGGTTGAGAAGCTTCCAAGCATCGAACTACTTAATAGAGCAGATGCGGCAGTTTGCAGCACCATCAAAGGCACATAGACCACTGCAATAATTCCGATAAATGTTAGAAAATTCTGGCGATACAAACGGATCGCCTGGTCGAGCAGTTCGCCGAGGCGCAGGGGGCGCAGGGTGGGAAGTCCGGATATTTGTGTTTCCATTAATACTCCTGAGTAGATTGATTTCCCCGTGAAGGGTCGCCCAATATTATACAGGCTTCTTGAAAATCAAAACCCAATTGTATGTTCCCTGTAACTTTTTCATAAGTTTGCCTTCAGTCCCGTCTAGTTGAACTCCCCGTAGGAACAAATTCCCTGATACCGCTGATATCACAAAAAGCGATCAATTCTCGAATGCTTTTCTTTTTAACAGGATGCACAAGGTCTGGTGCAATATCCATCATCGGCATCAGCACAAACCCGCGCTCATGCAAATGCGGATGCGGCAGAATGAGAGGAGGTGTATCAAGCACCAACTCATCATAAAAGAGAATATCAATATCGATCAGACGAGGTCCATTTTGAAAACTAGGAACGCGTCCCAGTGCCACCTCGAGACGTTTCAGATGTTTCAACAATAACTCAGGTTCGAGGTAGGTATTTCCTTTTAGCACCTGGTTGAGGAACGCTGGCTGATCCGTGTACCCCCACGGCGGAGTTTCATAGACCTGCGATTTGTCCTTCACCTCCATCTGTGGAGGAAGCGATGCAATTGCCTGTTTCAAATTCGCCAGGCGGTCACCGAGGTTCGAGCCAAGAGCAAGATATACAATGTGATTATCCAAATCCATTACTCCTCTAACAACTTCATGATTTCGTCGTCCAGCTTCATGGATTGCCCCTCTTCATATGCAGATGTGTACTTAACTTTACTAAGTTTTTGCTTCCCTTGTTCTAGAACCCCCTGTAATGCTTTGACATCAGGCTCCAGAAGTTTGACCCCATCAACGTTCATACGCGACTCAATGAGCGCGCAAAGCGAGACTGCCCTTTTCACGTCTTTTTCTGCTAGGACACAATTCGCTGTTGCCACAGCACAGGCAAGCTGACCCGGGACATCCTCCAACGCGCGGTTGCCTTTCAGACTCTCCTGAATGAGAATTCGCGCACGTACAGGATTACCTGCTTGAAGCGCAGCATAACCCATCATGCGCAACGGGAAAGGTTGTTGAAACTCATCTCCAATCGATTGAAAGATGGCAAATGCCTTCTCAGCGCAATCTCCTGATTTGATGTAATTATCCTTCAAGTTGTAAAGAATGGAGAGATTGGCATAAATGATGCCCTCCGCACGACGATCCCCGATTTTGAGGGTTACCTCAAGACTGCGCTCCATATAATCGCTCGCCTCGTCATACTTTTGAATGTGGCGATTGACCGCGCCCAAATTATGGAGTGCATGGCTGATACCCCAATTATCGTCCACGAGGCTGGCAATCGCGAGCGCCTCCTCCAAGGTGGATTGAGCACCTTCATGATCGCCCCCGGTATCAAGGATCATACCCAGGCTGGCCAGTGACAGGTTGAGCAACTGTGGATAGTAATCAGCCCAACAGAGGGAAATGCATTCTTCAAGCGCGGCGCGTGCCTCCTTGAGCTGGCCCAGACCCAAAGCAATTTCGTTTGTATAAAAAAGCGCGCCGGCTAGATAATGTTTGTGCTGCAGTTTTCGCGCAAGTTCTATGCTTTGCTGGCACAATCTGTAGCCGGAAGTGTAATCGAACATATATCCTGCCATGCCCCCGGCGCGGTAAAGAATTTTTGCCCTAATCAGATCATGTTCAGGCTCATCTGCTGCGCGCCGTAAATACGCGGTAAGCCATTCAAACCCTTCGCGAAAGAAACTGCGCCTGATCCAAAAGCGGCTCACCGCGGCTGCCAGTCGAAGACCATCGCGCAGGGAAGCATCCGCGCGCAGACCCCAATCGAGCGCGGCGCGGATGTTCGCATGTTCCTGCTCGACACGGCCAGCCCATTCGACCTGACTGGCGTCATCGAGATGTTTTTCCCCTTCTTCGGCAAAACCCGCAAAATACGCCAGATGACGATTTTTGACTTGTGTCTCGTCACCAGACCCTGCCAGTTTTTCGCGGGCAAAATTATGGATCGTTTCAAGGAATCGAAAACGGGTTTCTTCCTCCATCTTGTCAGTAATAACGAGTGATTTATCCGCCAGTTGAATGAGCAGATCGAGGATCTCTCCGCGCCGCAATAATGGATTTTCTTGCGCGTCCCCGCAAATTGCCTCCGCGGACTGAGACGTCCAGCCATCTGAAAAGACAGATAGCCGATACATTAGGATTCGTTCGGGCTCGGAGAGCAGGTTGGTACTCCATTCGATGGCGCCACGCAACGTCTGGCGCCATGTCTTCGACGAATCGCGCGTCCCATGGGCGAGCCAGTCCAAATGCCGTTCGAATTGGGAAAGCATGGCTTGCGGGGTGAGCGTTTTGACCCGCGCCGCGGCTAGTTCAATCGCCAGAGGCAAGCCATCCAGCCTGCGGCAAATTTCGAGTACCGCCTCGATATTCACTGATGTGAGTCGAAAATCGGGCTGAACCGCCTGAGCACGCTGGGTAAATAACTGGATGGCAGCAAACGTCATTAAGTCTTCTATTTGAGCCTGCTTCTCCTGGTTCAGTTGCCCGATCAGTGGTTTTTGTGGCAGGGGAAAAGGAGCCACAGTAAATTCATTTTCGCCTGAGAGACGCAACGCCTCGCGGCTGGTAACCAAGGCCTTGATTTCTGGGACGTTGCTCAAAATCTGAAGGATTTGCGGCGCCGCGTCGACCACCTGCTCGAAGTTGTCTATCACCAAAAGCAGGTTCTTCTGCCTGAGTGTGTTAATCAGGCGGTTCATGAGTGACATTTCAGATATCTCTCTCACACCCAACGCCTCTGCCAGTGCAGGCAAAAAGCCTTTTGGATCATTCACCGAGGAAAGGTCAACGAAGACTTCGCCATGTGCGAACATCCCCGCTGCTTCGTTCGCAACATGGATGGCCAGGCGCGTCTTACCAACGCCTGGCGGACCGATCAACGTGACCAGCCGCACATCGAAACGAGAAAGTATTTTCGTCACCGCGGCAATTTCTTTGTCGCGGCCAAGCATGGGAGTGAGGCTAATGGGGAGCGGACTCAGTGAAGTGCCAGACACCGGTAGAGCTGTGTCAATCGTCGGGGTGGAAGAGGCGGGTGTTCGTGCTCCTCTTCGGGGTGATATGGTCTTTTCCTGACTCGTGGCGAGCTTGAGCAAGCGCGCGGTCCAGATCGGTTCGTCATCCAAGCCCAGCGCCGGGATAAAGCGCGCCATAAGTGTGGCGGCATCAGGAATCCGTTCATTATTCTCAATGCGGCTCATGTAACTGTAATGATAGCCCACCTGCAATGCCAGTTCGCGTTGGGAAAGTTCGGAGCGCTCGCGCAGATAACGGATCAACTCGCCGAAATCCACGAAGGAATCGGGGGAAACAGTTATCAAAGAATCGGGCATAAAGAGATTGTACTTCTCTTAAATGTGGAATGCAACAATTGCCCCCTTAATAAACAATGTGATCCCTTAACAATGTCACTCTATCATTCTTAACAACTTCATGATCTCATCTTCCAGTTGTAAGGATTTGCCTTCTGCGTAAGCGGACTCATAGGCAGACCTGCCAAGTTTCTTCTTCCCCTGCGTCAGAGCTTCCTGCAATGCTTTGACATCTGGCTCCATCAGTTTGACCCCATCCGCCTTCATGCGAGTCTCGATCAGCGCGCAAAGTGAGACTGCTTTTTTCGCGTCTTTTTCTGCAAGAGAGCATTTGGCAAAAGCCACCACGCACGCCAATTGACCGGGAATGTGCTCCAACCTGCGATTGCCTGTCAAACTTTCCCGAATGAGGACGCGTGCGCGCGGGGTATCGCCGGCATGCAGGGCGGCATAAGCCATCATTCGCATGGGGAAGGGCAGTTCCAGTTCATCGCCAACCGCGCGAAAAATGCGCAGAGATTGCGCGGCATACCGCCCGGAACCGGCGTAGTCCTCCTGCATGTTCGTCATGTTGGAAAGGTTGGACAGGGCGATCCCCAGATTGATACGGTCGCCCATCATGTGGGCGACTTCTTTACATCTTTCGAAATGAATCTGCGCCTCCGCAAACTTCCCCTCGAGACGGAACATATATCCCCGGATCTGTGACGCATTTACAATGGACCAGTGATCAGAGATGCGCGTGGCGATGCCAAGACTTTCCTCGAGCATGGCATGCGCCGCGGCATGATCGCCCTGCTTGTGAAGCACCGACCCAAGCGAGGCAAGGGAGGTGTTTAGTTGGGCGGGTGCATGCACCTGCCAGCAGATTGCCACGCTTTCTTCCAAAGCAATCCGGGCGGCGGCCAGATCGTTCAGGTAGACCAGGACTTCCCCCTGATAGTACAACGCGACTGCAAGCTGAGGCGGGTCATTCATCTCCTTGCACAGGGCAACGCTTTGATTGCATAACTCGAGCGCGCGATGATATTCGCTTCGCCAATACAGCAAACGTGCGGACCGATAGAGTAATTTCGCCCTCAAAGACTTGTCCGGGATGTCGTTTATCCCGGGTAAAAATACATTGATTCGTTCCAGCCCCTCGATGAAATGGCTGTGAAATATCCAGAACAAACTGATGGAGGCCGCCAGCCGCAAGCCGTTATCATGATTGGCGCTGTCTTTCAGAGACCATTCAAGCGCCGCACGGATATTGTTGTGCTCGGCCTCGCAGAGATTCGCCCAGAGTATTTGATCGGCGCTCTCCAGGCGGACTTCGGCCTCCTGGGCGAACGCGCAATAGTATGCGAGATGACGATTTTGAATTTCTGTTAACTCCCCTGCCTGCTCCAGTTTTTCGTGCGCAAATTCGCGGATCGTCTCAAGGAATCGATATCGAGTTTCGGTCTCCCTTGGCTCTGCAATAATCAATGATTTATCAGACAGTTGAATGAGCAGATCGAAGATCTCTACGCGGCGCAATAAAGCCCCCGAATCCGGCGAATCAGCATCGGCACAAACTGCTTCCGCGGACTCCGATGTCCAACCGCCGGAAAAAACGGAGAGACGGCGCATGAGCATCCGCTCGGAGTCGGAGAGCAGGTTGTAACTCCAATCGATGGCACTGCGCAGGGTCTGATGCCAAGTCTGAGAATCTCTCGCGCCGCGGGCAAGCCAGTCCAGGCGCCGGTCGAACTGACTGAGCATGGCTTGCGGTGTGAGGATTTTGACCCGCGCCGCAGCCAGTTCAATCGCCAGAGGCAGTCCGTCTAGCCTGCGGCAGATTTCAAGCACCGCGTCGGTATTCTCGATTGTGAGTTGAAAATCCGGTTGAACCGCCTGCGCCCGCCGGGCAAACAACTGGATGGCGGCAAATGTCAGCGAATCTTCGGCTTACCCATCCTGTGCATCCTCCGGCAGAGGCAGGGGGCTGAGGATAAATTCGTTTTCGCCGGAGACGCGCAGTGCCTCGCGGCTGGTGATTAGCGCCTTGACCTGCGGAACCTTGCTTAGAAGTTGAAGAACCTGAGGAGATGCGTCGATCACATGCTCGAAGTTATCAATCACCAACAGCAGGTTTTTCTGCCTGAGAACATTGACCAAGTGGGTCATGAGCGGCATCTCGGATATTTCATACACACCCAAGGCGTTGGCTACGGCAGGCAGGAAGTCTTTTGGTTCGGTGACCTGTGTGAGATCCACAAAGGCCGCACCATCTGCAAAAGACCCGGCCATCTGCGCGGCAATGTGAGTAACGAGGCGCGTTTTGCCAACGCCGGGCGGTCCAATAACTGTCACCAGCCGTACATCGACGCGGGCCAGCAGGCTGCTCAGCGCGACCACTTCGTTATCACGCCCGAGCAGGGGAGTGAGGACGGCTGGGAGGTTACTGGCGGAAAGGTCGAAGATGGGCAGGGCAGTTGGCGGGGCAATGGGTGCAGCCAAAGCAATTGGGGATGATGGTACTTTCTCTTCGGGTGCCTCAGCCAGCTTAAGCAGGCGGTCTGTCCATTCCGGCTGGTCGTCCAGATAGAGCGCCGGGACAAAACGCGCCATCAGCGTGGCGGAATCAGGGATGCGCTCGCTTTTCTCGATGCGGCTCATGTAGCTGTAGTGATAACCCACCTGCAGGGCGAGTTCGCGCTGGGAGAGTTCTGCGCGCTCGCGCAGATAACGTAACAACTCACCGAAAGTCCTAAAACTTTGCGGAGTGACAGCTGAAGCGCGCGCTGACATGGAGGGATTGTACACCTATTTGCCAGGGGCACCGAATGAATGCTTCATCATTTATGGTATCCTCCCACAGCAGCATTTGATATCGTTAACTGAAATTATCAAATTCATTGTCAGCTTTGTCAACGCGTGTTTGGATAAACTATACTTGTTGAAACATACCCGGCGTTTGCCAGCGGAGGACGCATCACTTGAGTTAAGGAGAAACCGAAATGAATACGGAACAGTTCAAACTCGTGCGAGATTCTTTAATCCACGTGCGCCCGATCGCTGACCAGGTTGCCGAAAGCTTTTATACACACCTATTCGAGGTCAGCCCGCACCTGCAAAAACTCTTTATGGGAGATATGAAAACGCAGGGCACGATGTTGATGACCAGCCTGGAACTGGCTGTGAGCGGACTGGATAATATGCAAAGCATCCTGCCGTCGGTGCAGGCGCTTGGCGAGCGACACGTAAGTTATGGCGTGAAAGCGGAGTATTATCCGCTTGCAACGGATGCCTTCTTGTGGGCGCTGGAACATCACTTCGAGGATGAATTTACACCCGCGTTGAGGGACGCCTGGGCTGAGGCATTCGACGCGCTCGTTCGGGCAATGATCGGCGATTCGGGGGGATGATTTGGTTCGACAGGGTGGAATCGACTCCTCTTTGCGTTCACTAAATCACCATCAAATTAATCGGGGGCTTTGACCAAAAACTGAACGACCCCCTCCGTCCCTGCGGGACACCTCCCCCAAATCCGCATAAATATTTTTCAAGGTATTTTTACTTTATGTACGGATTTGGGGGAGGCAGGAGGGGGTCAAAGAGTCAACACTTTTTGTCAACAAATGACAACTTTGTCAACATCCCTTCCGCTACACCGCGGACAGTTCGATCAAGCGGCCCACGAAAGAACTACAAACCAAACTGGCAATCTGCGATCAGATTGCACAATCAAAAAGGAGAAAATGAAATGAGCAAGAAGCAAGACCAAATTATGTTGAAAGTGCGCAAGGGCATCACGAGTCTCATGGCTCTGGCACTGGTGCTGGGAATGAATTTCTGGACCCGCCCTTCCCAGGTCGCGATGCAAGTTCCTGATGGACCGGAGGTGACTCATCCTTCAACAAACATTGTTCCTGACGCGCCGGACACAGTTCCAGATGGCCCGGAATAGATCGTAACTAAAGCGAAATAAATCCAGCCTCTATTGACCGCTCAGGAAGACGTTTTCAACCAGCGTCTTCCTGAGCCCCACCCGCCTTCGGCGACCTCCCCCAAATCCGCA
>JAKEFL010000107.1 GCA_022616105.1 Anaerolineae bacterium
CAAACTCATAAACTCGCCAGAGCATTTCAACAAACCTGGCAAATCTGCTTTGCCCGCAATGACGTGTCACTTATTTTGGGCAAAATTTAGGTGCCAGGTCTTATGGGCAATGACAGACTTTAGAACATCTTCAACACCGCGCTGCTTGCCCATGCAAAGAGGAATTGTGGTACAAGGCTTAGAACAACAGTCAATAATGCCGTTGTGGCAGTGGTGAGATCAAGGAAAGATTCTCGTTCGACCTGTGGTTCGCCATCGCGCATGTACATGATGACGACGACGCGCAGGTAGTAGTATGCGGAGATTACGGATGTCAGCACGCCAATAACAGCCAGCCAATAAAACCCACCTTCAATTACCGCGCTAAAAAGATAGAACTTACCAACAAGCCCAATGGTTGGAGGAAGACCAATTAGTGAAAGCATAAAGATTGCCATGGCGGCTGCAAGCGCGGGATGTCTCTTTGAAAGACCCGCATAATCGTTCAGTTGCAGACCTTTGCCTGCCTCCTTTTCAAGAGCAATGACTACACCCCACGCGCCGAAATTCGTCACCGCGTAAGAGACCAGATAGAACAATCCTGCAGCGATTGAATCAGAAGCGACTTCGGGATTCCCATACGGCACAAACGCCATGAGGATGTATCCCGCGTGCGCAATGCTTGAATAAGCCAGCAGTCGTTTGATATCTGTTTGGGAGATGGCTATGACGTTACCGAGGATCATCGTCAATGCGGCTAAAGCCCAGAAAATATCAGTCATGTCAACTGCGATGGATGGGAATGCTGTAGCAAACACGCGCAACAATGCAGCAAAGCCTGCGATCTTCGCGCCCGAGGACATGAAGGCCGTCACTGCTGTAGGCGCTCCCTGATAGACATCGGGAGTCCACATGTGAAAAGGAACAGCTGCTACCTTGAAGCCGAATCCGATCAGGACAAGAGAGGCTCCGATGGTGAGAAGCAGGGCCCCCCCTGAGCTTGTCGAAGGGTTTGAGGTCCCGTTTGAAGCGGAGGCAACTATCGCGGCAAGGCTCGTCGAGCCGGTCGCTCCAAAGATAAGCGCGATCCCGTAGACGACAAATCCCGCTGAAAACGCGCCGAGTAGGAAATATTTGAGCCCCGCTTCCTCTGATTCCACTTTGGGACGGGCAAACGCGGCAAGAACATAAAGCGGTATGGAAAGCAACTCGAGCGCGAGGAAGACAACGATGAGGTCAGTGGCTTGCGCCATGAGCATCATGCCCGTCACGCTGAAGAGAAGCAATGTGTAATATTCGCCGCGCTCGATGCCCATGCGTTTGACGTATCCGTATGCGAGGGCAATGCCGAGCAGACCACTGACAAGAAGAAGCGCATTGACGAAGGTTGAGAAGCCATCGAGGACAACCATCGGTTCGGCATTATCTATGCCTGAGAAGCCTGTGCTTTCTTGACCAATTTGTGCGAGGGTGAAACCCAGTGTAATGGCAAGACCTAATGCAGAGAGAAGTGCGGTGATTCCTTTGCGATCCTTCGGAATGTACAAATCAACCAGCAATAACACACATGCCCAGGTTGTGAGGATGGTAAGAGGGAGGATGGTGTAGAAGTCAGATTGAGTCATAAATAGCTTTCAGCCACAGATTGCACGGATTTTTTATTTTTGTTTCAATCGGTGGTTGAGTAGCCCTGCGTGTTCGTTGCAGGGCATACACTTGCACCGGCATGTGATTTGCTTAGCAAATCATGCAGGTGTCGAAACCACCACTAACAGAAAGTATTTTGGTCACTTGTTGGTCTCGATACGTCCTTCGTCTTCGCTACGCTTCGCTCAGGACTACTCGACCAACGGGGTATTTATGATTAAGGCATCGCCAATGCAGCAGTTTGTAGTGAGGCTACGAGTTTATCAACAGAAGGCGCCATCAAATTGAAGAACGGCGCGGGGTAGAGACCAATCCAAAAGATGAAGATCAGGATCGGGACCATCGTGGCGATCTCGCGCCAGTTGAGGTCGCGGATGCCGTGTCCGTGTTCTTTCACTTCATCCACGATCTCGCCCTGTGGACCCAGGAACATCTTCTGGAACATGTAAAGGATATAAACTGCAGCCATGATGATGCCGATGGCAGATATCCCCGCGAACCAGACTCCGCCAAACGAAGAAAGCGCGCCGCCTTCTCCACCTGCCCCCCACGCGCCAAGCAGAATCACAAACTCACCCACGAAGCCATTCAAGCCCGGCAAGCCCATGGAAGAGAGCGCGACGATCAACATGATCGTTCCAAAGACCGGAGTGACCTTCCACAACCCGCCATAGACTTTAAGCTCGCGCGTATGTGTCTGTTCGTAGATCATCCCAACGAGAAGGAACAACGCGCCTGTGCTGAGTCCGTGGTTGATCATTTGCAGGATCGCGCCCGCAATGCCCTGCGGATTCAAGGCAAACAAACCAAGCATCACAAAACCCAGGTGACTCACCGAGGAATACGCAACCAGCTTCTTGACATCCGCCTGCGCATACGAAACCGCCGCACCATAGATGATACCGATCACTGCGAAGAGCGCGATCCACGGAGCAGCTTGAAGCGAGGCTTGAGGGAAGAGTGGCAGGTTGAAACGCAGGAATCCATACGTCCCCAGCTTCAATAGGACACCTGCAAGAATGACCGAACCGGCAGTTGGCGCTTCCACGTGCGCGTCAGGCAGCCAAGAATGCAGGGGCCACATCGGGACCTTGATCGCAAACGCGGCGGTGAACGCAAGGAATAGCCAGAGTTGAGTATTCGCGGGGATGCCTCCCTGTGTAATCAAATCAGGCACCGAGAAGGTCTGTCCCTGAATTCCAAGCCACAAAATCGCGAGCAGCATCAAAATGGAGCCAGCCATCGTATACAGGAAGAATTTGATCGCGGCATAGATGCGGCGCGGTCCGCCCCAGATGCCGATGATGAAGTACATGGGGACGAGCGTGAATTCCCAGAAGATATAGAACAGGAATAAATCCTGCGCGAGGAATACACCGTTCATGCCGATTTCAAGCAAAAGGAAAAAGATCATGAAATCTTTGACGCGTTCTTCAATTGCCGTCCATGTGGAGAGGATCGAGATCGGGGTCAGGAACGTGGTAAGCAAAACGAGCAGGATGCTGAGTCCATCCACCGCAAGGTAATACTGGATGTTCCAGCCCGCCACTTGAATCCAGTTGTACTGCGCTTCCAATTGCAAATCGGGGTTCGATGCATTGAACATCATCAACACCCAAATGGAAATAACGAGCGTGATCAAGCTCGTGATAAGTGCCGTCCAACGCAAAGCATTCTTGTTATCGCTGGGGATGAAGAATAAAACCAGCACACCCAACAGCGGGAAGAAGGTCAGTATGGTAAGCGGTTGCAAAAGAAATTCCATGTTCAATCCTTTTTACCCTCACCCTAACCCTCTCCCGATGGGAGAGGGGACGACTCCCTTCTCCCTGTGGGAGAAGGGTTGGGATGAGGGAGAAAATCACTTCAAAATCAAATAACCAACAATTAGAACAACACCCAACAATACAGATAACGCGTACGAACGCACGAATCCATTCTGGACCTTGCGCATGATCGCGGATAATCCTTGAGTCACAGTTGCGAGACCGTTTGCGATGGCATCAATGCCGCGCTGATCGAAATATTTATCAAGGGCAATGTTACTCAGCCAGTTATACGTCCCCGCGATGACCTTCTCGTGGAACCAGTCATGCCAGAAGCGCCAGTCAATGACATCCGCGAGGAATTGGGAAATTTTTACAAACGGCGTGACGATGATCGCATGATAGATTTCATCAACAGCCCATTTATTTTCCATACCCGTGAAGATCAAGCCAAGAGATCTCTTCAACGGATCGATCTGACCAGCATTGAGTGGATTGCGTCCATAAATGAGCCATGATAACCAAATAGCAAGCAAAGCCAAAATTGTCGATATCACTGCCACATACGGATTCAATCCACCCCAGGATATTTCCAGCCAGGGCGCGACGTGCACTTCATGTTCAACAAGTTCAATAGTATGTTCCAACCAATGTGTAAGCCTATGCACACTGGGCAAATTGAGCGCGCCGCCTAAGACCGAAAGAACAGCCAAAATCATCAATGGAACTGTCATTACTCTGGGACTTTCCTCTGCATGTGCCGAGGCTTCATGACGCGCCTCGCCGAAGAATACCATCCAAATTTGACGACCCATGTAAAAAGCAGTAAAGAAAGCTGCAATAGTCAGCAACCAATATACTAGCGGATACACTTTGGCAGCATCTAAAAGAATTTCATCCTTTGACCAGAATCCTGCAAAGGGGAAAATGCCTGCAAGTGCAAGTGTCCCAATCATGTATAACCAGAACGTGATAGGCATAGTCTTGCGAAGCCCACCCATGTTGCGCATATCGCCTGGGTCAAACGCTTCACCATGCTCATCGTGGGCTTCTTCATGAACGGTCGAAGTATGTGAGTCGTGACTCGCGTGTCTTACCTCTTTCCTCTTTCCACTCTTCTTTGACTTTTCTTCATGATGAGCATGCGCGGCATGGTGATGTCCACGCTCAAGGCCGAGAATGACCGAACCAGCCGAGAGGAACAACAACGCCTTGAAGAAAGCATGTGTGACGAGATGGAACATCCCCGCTACATACGCGCCCATTCCTACGGCGGCAACCATAAAACCAAGTTGGGAAATTGTTGAATACGCCAGCACACGCTTGATGTCATACTGACCAACGGCAATCGTCGCGGCAAAGAGCGCGGTCACTGCACCTGTCATGGCAACAATGTATTGCGCATCATGCACAGCCGAATACAACGGAGCCGACCGCGCAATGAGATACACGCCCGCGGTCACCATCGTGGCCGCATGGATCAGCGCCGAAACAGGAGTCGGACCCGCCATCGCGTCGGGCAGCCAGACGTAGAGTGGAATCTGCGCGGACTTGCCAGCGACACCAATCAGCATAAACAGAGTAATCGCTGTGATCACTCCATGCTCAACTTCGTGAACTTTTCCAAACACGGCATCGAACTGGAAACTGCCAAACACCCAGAACATGATGAAGCCCGCGATCATGAAACCAAAGTCACCAATGCGATTAACAACAAATGCCTTCTTCGCGGCATCCGAGTTCGCCGACGAAGGCCGCGCCAGCGTGTCCATCTCGTACCAGAAGCCAATGAGCAGGAATGAGCAAAGCCCCACCCCCTCCCACCCAACGAACAGCATCAAATATGAGTCACCGCTGACGAGGATCATCATCGCGGCGATGAACAGGTTGAGAAAAACGAAGAAGCGCCGGAATCGCCCGAGGTCCCCTTTGAAACGCACATCCTCGTGCATGTACCCAATGGCGTAGATATGAATTAGCGTCCCGACGCCCGAAACAACCAGCATCATCGTCGTGGATAACGAGTCGACGCGGAAGGTCCAGTCGAGGTTCAGTGTCCCGACGTGAATCCACTCCGCCAACTGCCAGCGAAGGACCTCACCATGATTTGCCGCGACTGACCAAGCCAACAGCACCGAGACGATAAATGACGCGCCTGATGCAAGGCTTGCGACTGTGCCGATCATGGTTTCACTCAACCTTTTTCCGAATATAAGATTGAAGAGCAAACCTATCACTGGAGCGAAGACGAGCCATGGAGCGAGAAAGAAAAATCCTGTATTCACTGTTTCAGTTAAGTACATAATTTCATTTTCCATCGACTATCGGTGGTCGAGTGGGCGAAGCCCGTATCGAGACCA
>JAKEFL010000108.1 GCA_022616105.1 Anaerolineae bacterium
CACATCCTTTCGACTGGCAATGGACCTGTCGCGACTTCCGCTATTGGCAAAACAACACTCCCGGATTAATTCGTTGCAAAACTTAGCCAACACACCACTAGTTTTATTGGTGCTTACGTAGGTTGTGCAGTTACTCCGTTTCTCATATTAGTTATATTAGTTACTATATTTAAACCAGTTCCGCATTCTGGAAACACGTAGTGAAATTTTCTAAATCACGGGATGGATATTGAAGTTATAGCTTCCTCTCCCAAATCTCCCGCGCAATGGACTCCTGATCCACAGGCAACCTATCCACGCGGACACCCACCGCGTTGTAAATCGCGTTCGTTATGGCGGGCGTGGTTGGGATACTACTAATCTCCCCCACTCCCTTCGCGCCATACGGACCTTCCGCGGTGGGATGCTCAACGATGATGGACGTAATTTCAGGCGTCAACATAATGCCAGGGACACGGTATCTTGCCAGATGATCAGAAACGACGTAGCCATTATCCATGATGAATTCTTCGGTGATGGCATTGCCAAGCCCCATCATCACGCCGCCTTCGACCTGTCCCTGCAAGCCAAGTGGGTTGACCGCCATGCCCACATCATTGGCAGAGATGACTTTCAAGACGCGCACTTCGCCTGTCATCTTATTGACTTCCACTTCCGCGGCTTGAACGCCAAAGGAGAACGCAAAGTGCATGTCACCGCCTGTGCCAAGAGGTTGAGTCTTCGGCGCTTCGTATTCGTACAACGCACGAGGGTGTTGTCCCATAGATTTCATTTCTTTGGCGACTTCAGAATATGTTATTGAATGTCCGTTGGCATGGATGATGCCATTTTCAAAACGGATCTGTTCGGGACGCGCATCATATTTTTCTGCAAGAGTCGCGGTGATTGCGTCGTGCAAAGTCTTTGCAGCATAGCGTGACGCATTACCTGTTGTGTAGGTCTGACGCGAAGCAGTTGTGGGACCACCATCGGGAGTCAGGTCTGTATCCATAACGAGCACGCGCACCTGCTCAGGAGAGACAGACATTTCTTCAGCAACCACCATTTGCATGACAGAGGTAAGTCCCTGCCCCATTTCGGCAGCAGAGCTTCTCACTTCAAATTTCCCGTTATCGTAGAGTTCAACTTCCGCGGCAGATTTATCAGGCGCGCCGCCACCAAGACCTGTGTTCTTGTATCCCGCAGCAAAGCCCCAGGCTCTCACAAGATGAGAATCTTTTGAACCGCGAAGAAAGGAAGAGTGCGAAGATTCTTTTTTCTCTTCGGCTTCTCCTAATTGAGTCTTCGCGTCCTTCGCGCCTTCGCGGTGAGAAAACGAATCAGAAACAGGAACAACTGTCGGCTTGAACGGATACGGATTATGCTTCCGCATTTCCGCATCCACTTTATCAATACATTCCATCAGTCCAACAGATTCGCGCAAATCCTGTCCCGTGTTGGTGATGCTTCCAACTTTCAACGCGTTGATGCGACGAAGTTCGACAGGGTCAAGGTCCAATTTCTCAGCAAGCATGTCCATCATGGACTCGACTGCAAACGCAGACTGCGTAACCCCAAATCCGCGGAACGCGCCTGCGGGCGGGTTGTTCGTATACATGGCATAACAATCAGCGCGCACGTGCGGGACATCATAAGGACCCGCCGAGTGCGTGGTAGCGCGGGTCATCACCTTTTCACCAAGCGACGCGTACGCGCCTGTATCGCCATACAACTCTGACTCAACCGCGACCAAACGCCCATCTTTTTTCGCGCCGATCTTGACGCGGATTTGTGTAGCATGGCGCTTGGGATGCACCAGCAAACTTTCATGTCTGTCAAAGAGTAATTTTACAGGCCGCCGCGTCACATTCGCTAACATCGCCGCGTGGATCTGTCCCGCGATATCTTCCTTGCCGCCGAAGCCACCACCCATCAACTGCCCAAGGATGCGAACGCGCTCCTTTGGCCATCCCATGGCGCGCGCCACTTGCGTCCGATCCTGATATGGAATCTGTGAGCCGCAATAAATTTCCATCCGTCCCTCAGGTGTTGGCACCGCAATACTGCACTCAGGCTCGATGAACGCGTGCTCGTAAATCGGTGTATGGAACGTGTGCTCCAATATCACATCCGACGCAGCAAAGCCCTTCTCCATATCGCCTTTGCGGACTTTGATGTGCTTGAGCAAATTCCCTTTCTCATGGATTTGCGGGACTCCACGCTCCGCGTGCCGCGCCTGCACAGGATTCGTGATCACAGGCTGGAGGTCGAACTTCGCTTCGATCAACGCCGACGCCTGCTCGGCAATCTCTTGTGTTTCCGCGGCTATGATCGCGATCGCATCTCCCACATATCTGACGCGTTCCCCAATACCCACCATCACGGGCCAATCGTAGATGACGAGTCCATGATTGTGTTCACCAGGGATGTCTTCGGCGGTTAGAACTGCAATGACACTAGGCAATGCTTTTGCTTTTGAAACATCGAGTTTCTTCAAGAAGCCATGCGGGATCATCGCGCGCCTGACCTTTGCGTACAACATGCCGTCGAATTCAAGGTCATCGGTGTAAATTGCTTTGCCATTGACTTTCTCAACAGCATCGGGCCGCACTTGAGTATGACCGACTACATCATGTGTATCGCTTCGCGTCGAATCAGGAACTCGCGGCGGCTTGACAGGCTCGCCCGTTCTCAAGGATTCCGCTGCGGCGAGGATGGAATTCTCGATCATCTGATATCCCGCGCAGCGACAAAGCGTATCTTTCAAAGCAAAGCGAATCTCATCACTGGTCGGGTTCAGATTCCGTTCCAGCAGCGCATACGCGGTCATGATCTGCCCAGGGATGCAGAATCCGCACTGCACCGCGCCATGTTCGACGAAGGCTTCCTGGAGAGGGTGAAGAACATTTGAACCGCCAAGCTCGCGAAGATTCTTTCTTCTTTCATCTTTCTTTTCTAAATCCTTCGTGTCCTCAGCGTGCTTCGCGGTAAATTTCTCTGCCAATCCCTCAATCGTGACAATCTCCTTCCCATCCGCGCGCGCAGCTGGATACATACACGAGAGCACAGGTTCACTTTCAACAAGCACAGTACACGATCCACACTCGGATTCTTCACAACCAATCTTTGTGCCTGTAAGCCGTAGACGGTAACGAAGCAAATCCGAAAGCGTTTCATTTGGCTTGGCCTCGAGTGTATGTCGGACACTATCGACAGTCAGAGAGATTTGATTATTCATAATTGTTACCTCAAAAGATTGAACCACTGAGACACGGAGTTTTTAATCGTTGTGCCGTTTTCCGTTAGAGGACTCGGCGATAAATGCCGTCTTTCAATACTGGCACATTGAAGTTAATCAAAAGGCCCACGCGAATCTCCATGAGTTTCATATAGGTCAATAACTGTGCCTCGTGGACAGGGATGACACGCTCAACGGCTTTCAACTCGACAATTACGCGTTTGTCATAGATAAGGTCAATCACATAACCTGCATCCAGGTTAATGCCTTTGTAATTGAGTGGTAAATCCACCAGAGGTTCAAATGGTATTTCTCGCAATGTGCTTTCATGCTCCATGCAAACTTGATATGCTGACTCAAGCAATCCCGGTCCAAGTACGCGATGGACTCAATCGCCGCGCCAATGATTTTATCGGTCAATTCTTTTTCCAATAACAGAACGGCGTTTTTGTTCTGAGGAACAGGAAAGTTACGTCGCACTGATCCAACCTTTCTCTTCACCTTAGAGCCACTGAGCCAAAAGGGAACCTTTCCAAAAAGTCTCAGTGTCTCCGTGTCTCAGTGGTTAGCCCGCTCGCTCCCACGCGGACTCGAGCGTATCATTAAACAACCCTTCCACTAAATGCCTGCGATAGTCCGCGCTGGCGCGGCGAGGGCTGGAACGGAAGCCTACATGCTTTAATAAAATCTCTAATACAGCTTCAACTGTTTCATCATTCATGGATTTGCCAATCAAAACTTGTTCAGCATCGCGTGCCCGCCAGGGAGTCGAAGCACCTGGACCGACAGCAATGCGAATATCTTTGATGATATCATTTTCACGTTCGAGCCAAATGGCGACATTGATAATCGGTAATGCCACACCCTGCGGACGCATGATCCGTTTGAAGCAGGAGGATTGATTGTTTTCCACTAGAGGTAAGTAGAAACCAACAAGTAATTCCTCATCATATTGGAGGGAGGATTTGCCTGGTCCAAGGAATAATTCAATGAATGGAATGCGACGAGCACTTATTTCATTTGCGCTTCGACTGCGCTCGTTATCACTCGCTCCGCTCAGCGCGAGCGACGCTATTTCAGCTTGTGCATCCAACGCAAGCAGAGCAATGGTCCCATCCGCGGCGGGGAGGGCGTGAGCAACGTTGCCTCCGAGAGTCGCCACATTGCGGACTTGAGGACCGCCGATCAACTCACAGGCTTCGACCAAGGCTTGGGCATGCGTGCCAGCTAAAGGGTCCATGACGATGCGGTTGACTGGGACTCCCGCACCAATAAAGAGGCAATCATCCCGAATTTCGAGCGCGAGCAATTCTTCAATCTCAGTTATATCTATAAGTGTGTGAACGGGAGAATGGCGTCCCTGCTCCAGGTCAATCAATAGATCGGTCCCGCCTGCAATTGGAGCAAGAGGCTTGGGTGCAGAAGAAAAGGCATCCATCGCTTCTGCGAGGGTCTTGGGTCGAAGATAATTTTGCCAAAGGTTCATTGGTGGCGTCCTTTTCCGCCGCTTAAACATCAAGGGAATTCAGATCAATCTGTTTATGCGGCACTTCGTGACTGACGGCGGCACTTTTCGATGGGCCGCTTTGCGACCCAACGCCGCGGATGTGATTCACATCCCGCGACCACCGAACCATTGGATTTTTATTGTACTGCTTATTGAGTAAAGCGAGATTACTTTCGCCTTACAAACCGCGTTCGCCTCGAATGTATGGATTGCCCAGCGCGGCAGGCGCGCCGAGTCGCTTGCGTATGGCTTCGCGTGAACCGATCACCAACACAATGATAGTAAACGCGTACGGAAGCATTTGCAGGAAGAAACCGAGATACGGATTGTAATAAAACGGGTTGTCAAATCCAAACAAGGTGAGCGGACCCTGAATGTCCAGAATAAGACGGCGGAGGGCGCCGAACGCGTACGAACCAAGCGCGGCACGGATCGGATCCCATTGCGCAAAGATGACCAGACCCACCGCGATCCAGCCCTGACCAGCAGTTGTGAGCTCACTGAACCAGCCCGGTGCGACAGCCAGACTGATCGTCGCGCCTGCCAGACCTGCGAGTACCCCACCGACAAAGACATATATATAGCGCATTCGGAAGACATTGATGCC
>JAKEFL010000109.1 GCA_022616105.1 Anaerolineae bacterium
ATTGACTTAAAAGTGTCAGGTGACTAGTATTACAGCGCCAGGTTGCGAGTAAAAAGCCGCTAACGAGGTCTGATTTACCTTCGTGAAAATACCTACTTTGCGCTGTAATACTAGAAGATAAACAAAAGGAAAATAACATGATCACAGAAGCTGACATACAGTTGCTCCGATCACGCATCAATGAGTTAGAGGATCGCTTGAAATTCATCTATCGCAGGCTTAACATTGAATATGCTGATCCAAACTCTGATCCTGTGTTATCGCCCAAAATTCAAGAGGCGTTACGGCGCGGCAACAAAATCGAAGCCATCAAAATTTACCGTGAATTGACTGGGACAGGGCTTGCCGAAGCCAAGGATGTAATTGACCGCGCTGAACAATTCATCAAATAGAAATTACGTCCCCTGTTTCTTTGCCTCATTCCACAGTACATCCATCTCTTCCAGAGTCAAATCAGACAAATTACGTCCGTCTTTTTTTGCTTCCTGTTCGACATAACCAAATCTTTGTTTGAATCTTTTATTGGTTCCGCGCAACGCGGACTCAGCATCCACATTCTTCCAGCGCGCCACATTGACCAGGGCGAAAAACAAATCCCCAATTTCAGAGGCAAGTTCGAAATTGGTCTCTGCATCCTTGATTTCCTCGATTTCCTCCTTCACTTTATCCAGAACACCATCGATCTCAGGCCAGTCAAACCCAACACGCGCGGCGCGGTCCTGATATTCCTGTGCCTGACTTAATGCGGGCAATGCAACTGGAACACCATCCAACGACCCTTTGCCGTCTTTCTTCTTTCCTCTTTCTTTTTCCTTCAGTTTTTCCCAATTTGCCAGCACACCCTCCACGCCTTCCAGCTTCAAATCTCCAAACACATGTGGATGACGTCTTACAATTTTTGTGTGAATTCCATGTATAACCTGATTGACATTGAACCGTCCTTCTTCGTTCGCGATCTGAGCTTGTAATACAATTTGCAATAACAAATCTCCAAACTCTTCGCGCATAGAAGTGAAGTCGCCTGAGTCAATGGCCGCAATTGTTTCATAGGATTCTTCCAGCAGATGTTTTCGCAAAGACTCATGTGTTTGCTCGCGATCCCAGGGGCAGCCATTCGGTGCACGCAGATGTGCAATGATTTCTGCGAATGACTCAAAGGATGTCCCTTCTCCAAGCGAAGGGATAAACCAGCAGGCAGTTTCAGAATAATCTTCCTCACCCAATTCTTCCAATCTTTCTTCTTTCATCTTTCCCTGGTCTACCGTGTGAACAACATGATCGGGTGGATACGTTGTAAGCAATACATTTTTCAAATGCACAGCTAATTCGCGCGATTCAACTCCGATTAAAAGAACAGGCATATCAGGTGGATAGGGCGGCACATGCGCGGATGAAAGAGTCCGCGCTTCGAGCAGAACCAATTTTGAGGGTGGAGTGATGCGAAGCGTTTCGAAGGTCTGGGCGATGAGTGAAAAATCCATCATTGTCTCCTTAAAACGTACTGCGTAATCCGTATTGTGCGGGTACGCAGTACGAATTACGCAGTAGATTCAAAGCAGGGAAATAAAGTTTAACGCTTGGTATATGTAGGCGCCTTGCGGGCTTTCTTGAGGCCGGGCTTCTTGCGTTCCTTGATGCGCGCATCGCGAGTCAGCAAACCATGCTTGCGCAAAGCAGATACCCAATCACCGTTGAGCAGCACAAGCGCGCGGGCAACACCCAAGCGTACGGCCTCGGTCTGTCCGGTTACACCACCGCCATTGACTTTTACGGTAATATCATATTTTTTCGCATCCTGACCAACAGCCGCGAACGTTCGCAGGATGTCATGCAGGTCGCCAACGCGGGGGAAATATACAGCAGCTTCCTTTTCGTTCACAATGAACCTGCCGGAACCGCCCATCACACGGACTCGCGCCGTGCTTTCCTTGCGACGGCCTACTGCTTCATAATACTGAACTGACATATTCTCTTCCTCTTCCTTTACGCCAATGGCTCAGGGTTGTTGGTGCCATGCGGATGGCTCGAGCCAGCGTAGATCTTCAAACGTTTGAGCAGGGCGCGCCCCATACGGTTATGCGGCAACATGCCCCACACGGCAGCGCGCAGCACACGATCGGGATGCTGCTGTAACTGATTGCGCAGTGAGATGGCTTTATAACCGCCGGGATAATTTGAATGGCGGTGATACATCTTGGTATCCATCTTTGTACTGGTGCGCGTGCCGGTTGCAGTCACGCGTTCGGCATTGATCACTATAACAAAATCACCCATTTCCACGCCAGGGGTAAAGCTTGGTTTATGTTTGCCAAGCAAAACATGTGCGATACGCGTGGCAATGCGGCCGAGGGTCTGCCCATCAGCATCCACCAGTACCCATTTGCGATCGATTTCACTTGCTTTCGGATAGTACGACTTGTACACTTTCTGATCTCCGTTTCTTTTCTTATTGACCAATTGACTCATGATATGTTACTTCAACTAACGTCAGCCCATGCGCGGGAGCAAGACCTGAAGGAATTGCGCTTCGCGATTCGGCCTTTGCCTGGTTCGCTAAAGCGTGGGCAATTCTCTCAACTGAAACTTTTCCCTGCGCAACAGCCACCTGGACGAACACCAGTCTTCGCACCATCCGATAAAGAAAAGCATCAGCTTGCACTTCAAAAAGCCATTCGTCTTTTTCGGTTTGCGTCCATTTAGCTTTCATCACACTTCGCACAGTTCCACCTTTGGGAGTGGTCGGCGAACCGAAGGCAGAAAAATCGTGCGTACCGAGAAAAAGACTTGCTGTGCTCGCAAGAGCATCACTATTTATAGCAGGCCATACACGCCAGGCAAAACGTTCCCTGATCGGGTCACGTAATGGCTGGCAAAACAACTTATACTCGTAACAACGTGAGGTTGCATCGAAACGTGGGTGGAATTTTGCATGAACCATCTGCGCTTTCTGAATAGCCATATCCATGGGTAACACAGCATTCAATGCGCGGACGAGATCGGCATCAGCGTGAGACCAGTCAAGGTCAAATGAAGCAGCCTGCCCCGTCGCGTGAACGCCTGTATCCGTCCGCCCGGACATGATCACTGAGCGTCCGGTCCATCCCAGTTTGTTCAAGGCTTTTTCGAGTTCGCCCTGTACAGTTCGAGATTTCGCCTGCCGCTGGCTTCCGAAAAAGTCGGTGCCATCATAGGCAAGAGTCAATTGGTAACGTGCCATTGTTTGTTCATCCAGCAGTTCGATTTGCTTGGCAAATCGTGCGGGACGAGCAAGAATTATTCTTCAACTAATTCCAAAATAACCATCTCAGCCGAGTCACCCATGCGGGGACCCAGCTTCAACATACGAGTGTAACCACCATTGCGATTGACAAAGCGGGGCGCAATTTCATCGAAGAGACGTTTGATGAGCTGGTTATCTCCGAGCCTGGAGACCACCAACCGACGCGCATTTACCTTGTCAATATCGCTGCCCTGCGCGCTGTTCCGTGCAATTGTGATGAGGCGCTCCGCTTCCCCGCGGATCGCAGATGCTTTCGCGCGCGTGGTTTGAATACGCTCGTGTGTAAAAAATTGTTTGATTAAGTTGCGGCGAAGCGCGAGGCGTGCGCCTGTTGTTCGCCCAAGTCTGTAACCTGATACTTGATGTCGCATTGCAAATTACTCCGCAGTACTCGTTTCGTCTTTCATGTAGCCCTTTTCGCGCATTTTCTGGCGTAACTCATCCAGGCTCTTCTCGCCAAAGTTGCGAATGGACATGACTGCCGTTTCACCTTTTTCGAGGAGGTCGAGCACATCACCAACAGTGGTAATACCAGTTCTCTTGAGTGAATTGAAGACCCGCACTGAAAGATCAAGTGCTTCCACAGGTGTATCAGCCAGTTCGCTTGTGATGCGGCTGCCACCCACTTCCTTTTCAATGGAAATTGCGAGTGTCTCTTCGCTGACTCCTGCAATATAGCGCAGATGATCGATGATCAGTTTCGCAGCAGTGCTAAGCGATCTTTCTGGAGAAACGGTGCCATCTGCCCAGATCTCCAGGGTAAGCTTGTCATAATTTGTGCTTTGACCCACGCGGGCAGATGTCACTTCCCAATTCACACGTTTGACTGGGCTATAAATTGCATCGATTGGCAGCTCACCAATGGGCATGTGTCCACTGCGTTCGTTGGCTGGTGAATAGCCGCGTCCACGCTCCACTGTAAATTCAAGATCGAGCTTGGTCTTGGGGTTATCCACAGTAAAGAGATACAGTTCCGGGTTGACAACTTCAACTTCAGCCGGTGTGATAATGTCTGCTGCCGTTACTGTACCTTCACCCCGGACTTCCAGATGCATACGCGTGGTATCGACACCATCAAGTTTCAGTCGCAGTTGTTTGACTTGAAGAGTCACCTGAATTACATCTTCACGAACACCTGGAATTTCACTGAACTCATGCAACACATCCGCGATACGAATGGACGAGACAGCAGCGCCCTCCAATGAAGAGAGCAGAACACGGCGTAAGGCGTTCCCCAATGTCACACCATAGCCACGTTCAAGAGGGCTGATAACAAATTTACCGTAATTCCGAGCTTCAGCCTCACGCTCGATTTTTGGCATAACCATATTCGTGATACCGGTCACGGTTCACCTCTCCCTGTAATAAACAGAATAAACTTCGCTGGAATACCAGCAAAAGGAAAACCGACTACTACCGTGAGTAGTATTCGACAATGAGCTGTTCATTCAAACTGCCATCGATTTCAGCGCGTTCGGGAAGACGCTGAATGGCACCAGACAGCTGCTTCGTATCGCGATTTAACCAGCTCGGCGAAGTGCGGGCATCCGCCAGGTCACCAAGCACTTTGAAATATTCCAAGCCGCGTGATCCATCACGTACAGCCACACTATCTCCGTCTCTGAGAAGCATCGATGGAACATCCGTACGACGGCCATTCACTGTGAAATGACCATGAGTCACCAGCAAACGTGCCTGTGCGCGGCTTGAGGCAAACCCAAGTCGGTAGACAACGTTATCCAAGCGCGACTCAAGGATCTGCAACAAATTCAAACCTGTCAAACCGCGGCGCTGGAGTGCAACTTCGTAGTAACGGCGGAACTGGCGCTCTAAAACGCCATAAACGCGGCGGGCGCGTTGTTTGGCGCGCAATTGCCGCAAATAGTCAGATTCGCGGCCAGTTCGGCTGCCGCCACCACGGCTTCCTGTACGTCCATGTTGGCCAGGCGCGAAGCTGCGTCTTTCAAATGCACACTTTGGAGTGAAACATCGTTCACCCTTGAGATAAAGTTTTTCGCCTTCGCGCCGGCAAAGTTTACAAACCGGATTAAGATTCTTCGACATAAATTACTTTCCTCTGAATAAAACTACACACGTCGCTTTTTAGGCGGACGACAGCCGTTATGCGGCACAGGTGTAATGTCAGCAATTGAGCGGACTTTCAGTCCCATTGCCTGAACCGCCCGAATTGCATTTTCACGCCCGGGTCCAGGACCTTTAACAAACAGATCAACTTCCTGAATTCCTAATTGTTGGGCAGCTTTTATAGCCTGCTCAGCCGCGAGGCGTGCTGCAAAGGGAGTGCTCTTGCGTGAGCCTTTGAAACCAGCTGAACCTGCACTACCCCATGCGACTGTATTGCCCTCCGTATCCGTTACGGTGACAATTGTATTGTTGAAGGATGCAAAAATATGCACCTGCCCGGCAGATATAGCACGCCTGGCTTTTTTGGCACCGGTATTTCGGCGCGTGGAACGTACACTTTGAGCCATAATTTCTTCAACCTCTTATTTCTTCGCGCCGCGGCGGCGTCCGCGCCCGGCAACAGTCTTTTTCGTACCTTTACGAGTACGGGAATTTGTGCGTGTCCGCTGACCGCGGGCAGGCAGGTTACGGCGGTGACGCATGCCGCGATAAGACCCAATCTCGATCAGGCGCTTAATGCTCATTTGCACCTCGCGGCGCAAATCGCCTTCCACTTTGTAATTCTTGCTAATATATTCGCGGATCGCGGCGACATCAGCCTCAGAAAGGTCCTTCACTCTAGTATCGGGATTGACCTTTGTATGAGTGAGGATCGCTTGCGCGCGAGTCGGTCCGATCCCATATAAATAGGTCAGACCAATTTCCACCCGCTTGTTGCGGGGCAGATCAACACCTTCAATTCTCGCCATGGTTCACACTATCCCTGTCGCTGTTTATGCTTTGGATTTTCGCAGATAACAAATACTCTGCCTTTGCGCCTGATGATTCTGCATTTGGCGCAGCGTTTCCGTATTGACGGTGAAACTTTCATACCATTACTCCTTGCAAACTTCCTTTTTCACTACACATGTAGCCAAGATTTTAATTATACACGTTCGTCTTTCATTCGTCCAGATTACACGAAATAAATTGCCGGATCATGGGACAGTCAGGATTAGAGGTTCTCCTTCGGTGACAGCCACTGAATGTTCAAAATGGGCTGTCAGTGATCCATCAGCAGATACTACCGTCCATTGATCTGGGAGGACGCGTGTTTCTGCTGTTCCTACAAGTACCATAGGCTCGATTGCAATTGTCATGCCCGCTTTAAGAGGCATCCCAGAGCCAGGGTTGCCATAATTTGGGACTTGAGGTCCTTCGTGCATTTGTCTTCCAACACCGTGACCTGTATATTCACGTGTCACATAATAGCCGCGGCTTTCAACATAATTTTGGATCGCCGCAGAAACATCACCGGTGCGATTGCCCACGCACATCATTTGAATCGCTGCGTTCAGTGCACCTTGTGTGACATCCAGCAGTTCCCGCGCCTCAGGAGATATTTCTCCCACACCAGCGGTAAATGCCGAATCAGCCACCAGACCTTCCAGAACTGTTCCACAATCTATCGAGATAATGTCGCCGGCTTTGAGTTTGCGTGCCTTGCTCGGAATGCCATGGACAAGTTCCCGATTAATGCTTGCTGTGATTGAAGTTGGGAACGGCGGGTGACCGTATCCCTTGAACGGCGATACACATCCGTGTTTCTTTAGCACTTCCTCAGCAGCCGCGTTGAGGTCGGCGGTGGAAACACCAGGTTTTATACGTTCTTTTACAGCAGCCAGTACACTAGCATTGATGCGGCCGGCTTCACGCATAATCTGCAACTCAGCCGGACTTTTGATATGGATCTGGCGTGCCCAACTCATAAGTTTATTTCTTCAATGCCTCCATCAAGGTCTGATTTACTGCCTCAATGGATTGCATTCCATTAATTTCGAGCAATTTTCCGCGATCACGATAATAGGATATCAATGGCAGAGACTGATCCATATAGACCTGGATTCTGTGTTTCACCGTCTCTGCCTTGTCATCATCGCGTTGATAAAGCTCTGACCTATCGAAATCGCATTTGCCAGCTACTTTCGGCGGATTGGATTTGCTGTTAAAGACATGGCCACTTGCACGGCAGGTCCAACGATTGCTGAGTCGCTCAACAAGTTCATCGTCTGCCACGATAATCACCGGCACAGTGTCAACTTGACCATTGAACTCCTGCAGCATGGACTCGAGCGCTTCAGCCTGCGCCGGAGTGCGGGGAAAGCCGTCCAAAATGGCGCCGGCTTTACAGTCCGGCCGGATGAGGCGGTCTCGAATCATCGCAATCGTCACATCGTCCGGTACCAACTCTCCCTTGGTCATATATGTTTGAGCCAGCTTTCCAAGCTCAGTCTGATTCTTAAGGTTCTCACGGAACAAATCGCCCGAAGATATATGGGCCAGCCCGGTCCTTTCAGATAATATCTTAGCCTGCGTACCTTTGCCTACACCTGGTGGACCGAGGAGAACAATGAAGGTCGCCATGAATGCTCCTAGCTAATAAGCAATTTTTCCTGATAGCCATGTAACTTTAGTTCAGCCTCGATATTCATAAAGGTATCGCGGACAACTCCAACAACGATCAGCAGACCTGAAGAAGTAACCAAAAACAGACCTACCGAATTTGCAGCAGCAGGCAAAATCAATTGCAACAGGAATGGCATGATCGCCACAATACCCAGCAATAATGCGCCTGGCAAAGTGATACGGCTTTGAATACGACTCAGATATTTTTGTGTTGCCGCGCCGCTATGCACTCCTGGAATTTGGGCTCCTGATCGTTTCAGGTTATCGCCGTAATTCTGCTGTTCAAAGATCACAGTTGTATAGAAATAGGTAAAGACCACAACCATCAGGAAATATAAGACCCAGTAACCCCACGAATTTGTACCGGTTGCATTAAAGAAATTCTGAATACTGGTGGAGAGTGTGCTTACCCATTCAGTTTGCGAGCGGACAAAATAACTTGCGACAATAGCTGGGAATTGCAATATTGCGCTGGCGAAAATAAGTGGGATCATTCCAGAAAGATTAACCATCAGCGGCAAAATTGGCTGAGGCATCTTTACAGATTTGCCGCGCTGCATCGCATAAAAGACCTGACTCTTATGAGGATACATGATCGGCACATTGCGGCGTCCTTGTTGAACATAGACAATCGCGAGAACAGTCAGGACAATTACAACAATCATAACAGTTAATAGGATCCAGCGATTCTGCTCATCCAACAGCAGGCTCTGAATATTTGCAGGGAACTGTGAAACGATCCCCGCAAAAATAACAAGGGAAAGACCCTGGCCTCGTATGCCATATTCTGAGATTAGTTCTCCTAACCAGATCGCGAACATGGTTCCGGCCGTCATCACAAGAAGTACACTGGTAGATTGCAACCACGCGTCCCCAGTGAAACCAAAGGCAAGAATCTCGCGACCGATGGCTTGAATAGCAAGCGAATTGAAGATATTAATTTGGCCGATTGCTGAAAGCATTGCCATGGGTACACAAAGATAATATGTCCACTTCTCCATCCAGCGGCGGCCTTCACGTTGATCTTCCTGCATTCGACGCTGCAAGGCAGGGATAATGGGGATCAGCAGCTGCAAAATGATTTGCGCAGTGATATAAGGATAGACACCCATTGACAGGAGGGAGAAGTTAGAGATTGTGCCTCCAGAAAGAAGGTTCAAAAAGCCTATGAAGCCTCCCTGACCACCCTGGGCTTGAAAGAAGGCTGCCAATGCCTCACGATCAACCCCAGGCACTGGGATGTTGGCCGCAATACGGAACAGGATTAAGATGCCCAAAGTGATGAGCAGCTTTCTGCGTATATCTTCAGAACGCCATAAAAAACGCCAGGCCGATTGTTTCTTTTCAGGCATTGTAAAATCCTCTCAGATCCATGTTAACCGATCAACTCCACGCTACCGCCGGCCTTTTCTATCTTTTCTTTAGCACTGGCACTCACACGGTGAGCGCGCACTTTAAGTGCCACCTTCATTTCGCCGCGTCCTAAAATAACCACCGGGTTGCGAGAATCCCTAAGCAAATGCGCCTTTTCCAAAATTTCGGGGGTGACTTCGGTATCAGCTTTGAATGCCTCGGTCAATTGATCCAAATTGACCTCGTTGTACTCCACCTGATTACGAGGTGTAAATCCCTGACCACGCATAAATGGGAGACGGCGATAGAACGGTAAATTGCCACCCTGACGATAGATCTTTCCACCTTCGCCAGAGCGCGCTCCCTGGCCCTTAGTACCCCGGCCAGCGGTTTTACCCTGGCCCGCAGAAATACCACGCCCAACACGTTTTCGATTCTTTTTAGAGCCCGGATTGGGCACAAGATCGTGTAGTTTCATCTTTCTTTCCTACTCTTCTACTTGAACTAAATGAATGACTTTTTTAATCATTCCGCGTAAAGCAGGGTTGTCTTTGTGTTCAATAGTTTGATGCATACGGCGAAGACCTAGAGCCAGAACGGTCGCCTTCTGATCCTTGGTGTAACCAATGGGACTACGGACTAAAGTAACACGGATAACTTTATCTCCGGTTTCCTTCTTAGGCATTTTGTTTCCTCCGTTCCCAGAACGGCAGAAGATCTTTCACATTTTTGCCGCGGCGGGCAGCCTCTTCCTGAGGTGACTTCAACTGTCCAAGCGCATCAAAGGTTGCCTGAACCACATTCAAGACGTTGGCACTGCCTTGTGATTTCGTCAAAATATCGCGTACACCAGCTACTTCAAGCACTGCCCGAACACCACCTGCGGCGATAACGCCGGTTCCAGGAGAAGCAGGTTTAAGCATGACTCGAGCACCTGCAACCTTGCCTAGTACCTCATGAGGGATTGTAGTCCCAGCAAGATTGACAACCTGCATCTGCTTGCGAGCGCGCTCAGAAGCCTTACGCATTGCGTCGGGTACGGCATTTGCCTTTCCAACACCCATGGAAATCGTGCCGCGTTTATCGCCGACCACCACAGTCACGCGAAACTGAAAACGGCGGCCACCTTTTACTACTTTTGCGACACGGGCAATCTCGATCACTCGTTCCTCGAACTGGTCCTGCGCCTCGAAGCCCTGCTGTGCTGTCTTTTCAAATTCTGCCATTTTATCTCCACATCAGCCTAAAAATGCAGGCCGCCTTCACGCGCACCATCTGCCAGCGCTTTGATGCGTCCAATATAGCGGTAGCCGCCACGGTCAAAAACAACTGTTTGAATATCCTTGGTTTTGGCGCGTTCCGCAACCGTTTGGCCAATCAATTTAGCCTGTTCAGATTTTTTCAAACCCTTCAGCTTCCCGCGAAGATCACGATCCACTGACGAAGCAGACACCAATGTATGGCCTGATTGATCGTCAATCACCTGCGCGTAAATAGCTGACAGGCTCCGAAAAACATTCAAACGCGGACGTTCAGCGGTTCCCGCTAATTTCTTTCGTACACGCCCATGACGGCGCGCTCGTGCAACAGCTCGAGAATTATTCGCCATGGCTTACTTGGCTCCTTTCCCGGCCTTACCGGCTTTTCGGCGAATCTTTTCACCGACATAGCGAATACCCTTGCCATGATATGGCTCAGGGGGTCTAACGCGCCGAATTTCGGCCGCGGTCTGGCCAACAGCCTCGCGGTCGTATCCAAGTACCTTAATCTGGCGAGTCTTTTGATCCACTTCAAATGAAATCCCAGCTGGGGGCTCCACTTTTATAGGATGTGAATAACCCACAAACAAAGCCAGATCCTTACCTTGCATTTCAGCGCGGTAACCTACACCGTCTACTTGAAGCAGGACTTCAAAACCACTACTGACACCGCGAACCATATTTGCAATGACAGCACGGGTGGTGCCATGCAGAGCGCGTTCACTGGGATTGTCTGATTTGCGCGTGATTACAACCTGACCATCTTCCAAAGAGATGCCGATCAGGTTTGAAAATGTACGCTTTAATTCGCCTTTCGGCCCTTTCACGTGGACATCCGAACCCTGTACATTAACTTGTACACCGCTCGGAACTGCTACCGGTAAACGTCCAATACGAGACACTTAATACCTCCTGCCTTCTACCACACCTTGCAAAGGATTTCCCCACCCACACCCAGTTGTCGGGCGCGAGCACCGGTCATTACACCCTTGGGCGTCGAAAGTATGGCAACACCAATACCTGAAAGCACCCAGGGGATATCCTGTTTCTTGGTGTAAATACGCCGTCCAGGTTTGCTGACACGCTCGATTCCAGAAATGACGGAACGGCGGGCGCGTCTCTCACCCACATACTTAATTTTCATACGCAATACCTTCTGGCTCGATTCTTCGTTCTCAACCAGCTCAAATCCTTCAAGATAGCCCTCATCTTTCATAATCTTGGCAATCTCAACCTTGAGCTTCGAGCTTGGCATTGCAACCAGTGCATGGCCAGCCATCACAGCGTTGCGGATGCGGGTCAACATATCAGCGATAGGATCAATAACTGTCATTCTATTATTACCTCTGCCTGGTTACCAAGAAGATTTCACGACACCAGGGATCTTGCCCTGCAATGCCAGTTCACGAAAACAAATTCGGCACAAACCAAAGCGGCGGATATACCCGCGCGGTCGCCCACAACGAATACATCGATTCCGTACCTGAGTTGCATATTGCCGCCGAGCTTCGCGATATTGCATAGATTTCTTCGCCATAATTTACGCTTCCTTCTTGCTGAACGGCATGCCAAGCAGCTGCAACATCACGCGTGCCTGATCATCATTTTTGGCAGTGGTCACAATCGTGACCTCCATGCCGCGCAGTTTGTCAATTTTGTCATACTCGATCTCCGGAAAGATCAACTGATCGCGCAGGCCCAATGTGTAGTTTCCGCGACCATCGAAGGCATTTGCAGAAACGCCGCGAAAATCGCGTACACGCGGGAGTGCTGTATTCATCAATCGGTCAAGGAAAGACCACATGCGGTGACCGCGCAGAGTAACTTTGGTCCCAATCAAACGACCTTCTCGGAGTTTGAAATTCGCGATGCTCTTGCGCGCTTTGGTCATCACCGGTTTCTGTCCAGTGATAGTGGTCAGGTCAGATACAGCAGATTCGAGAGACTTAGGGTTATCCAAAGCTTCACCCATACCAACGTTAACTACAACTTTATCAATTCGCGGAACCTGCATAATATTCTTGAAGTCGAACGCCTTACGCAGAGCAGGCACAACTTCCTCGTTATATTTTTCTTGCATTCTATTCATTAATAATCACTCCGCGGCTAATCGATCAGAGCCTGACAGTTCTTACACACACGACGAGCGCCATCGTCATCGCGTTGAACGGCAACACGAGTTGTTTCACCGCATTTTGGACAAACCAGCATCACATTTGAGATATCGATCGGTCCTTCGAACTGGATCCGGCCCGGGTTAAGATTGCGGCCTGCCTGGGTCTGCACCTGTTTCTGATGCTTGGTGCGGATGTTTACACCCTGAACCACCACGCGTCGATTTTCCAGTAATACATTGATGACCTCACCGCGTTTGCCCTTATCTTCCAGTCGCCCGCTGATGATTTCCACTGTATCACCTTTACGAATCTTCACTTTCATACCTGAATACTCCTCAGCCTATAGTACTTCTGGAGCCAGTGAAACGATCTTCATAAATCCTTTTTCACGAAGCTCCCTGGCGACAGGACCAAAAATGCGAGTGCCTCGGGGATTCACACCATCAGCATCCAGAATCACTGCTGCATTATCATCAAAGCGGATGTAAGAGCCATCTTCACGCCGCCATTCCTTTGCACAACGCACAATGACGGCCCGGACTTTTTCGCTTTTCTTTACACCGCCTTGTGGTGAAGCAGATTTCACCGAGGCAACCACCACGTCACCGATGCTTCCATATCTGCGAGTGGAGCCACCCAGCACATGAATGACAAGCAATTCTCGCGCACCGGAATTATCAGCAACTTTTAAACGGGACTCATGCTGAATCATCGTTTGCCTCTGTCTCTTCGCTCACGATCTCTACTTTCAAGTCAGCGACGCCTGTATCAGCTGTACGGATCTCACGCTTCACAACGCTTTCCACAACCCAGCGCTTATCGCGCGAAAGCGGACGAGACTCAACGATCTGAACCTGATCGCCTATCTGGCAGCCAATTTCATCATGAGCTTTCACGCGTTTGCTTGAATGAACGACCTTGCGATACAACGGATGGCGAAACACACGCGTGATCTCCACCACGACCGTCTTGGTCATTTTGTTGCTGGTGACAACACCGGTCATGCGACGACGATTATTCATGCTTCACCTTCTATAGTTTCAGCCGCAACTTGTTCACGAAGAATGGTCTGCATTCTGGCAATTTCACGGCGTAAAATTCTAATGCGGCTGGTATCCGTAAGTTGGCCGCTGACCTGCTGAAAACGAAGTTTCATAAGTTCTTCGCGAGAGTCCGCCAGCTTTGTTTCAATTTCACCTGCCTTCAGGTTACGCAGTTCACTTGGTTTTACTGACTTCATGCCTGCTCTCCTGCATCGTGACGGGCAACAACCTTGGTCTTGATCGAAAATTTATATTGCGCATTCTTAAGTGCCTGTAATGCAGTCGCCGCATCGAGGCCTCCAACTTCAAACATAATACGTCCTGGTTTGACAACTGCAACGTAATACTCAACATTGCCCTTTCCGGAACCCATGCGGGTTTCTGGTGGTTTATGAGTATATGGTTTGGCGGGGAAAATGCGAATCCACACTTTGCCGCGGCGCTTCATTTCGCGGACGATGGTCCTGCGTGCTGCTTCGATCTGTCTCGCAGTCACCCAGCCGGGTTCAAGCGCTTGCAGCCCAAATTCACCGAAGGAAACTTCAGCGCCGCGCAAGGCTTTGCCCTTCATTCGACCACGCATCTGCTTGCGCCATTTCACACGTTTTGGCATCAACATAATTACTACCTCTTTTATAGACAACCGCTGGACTTGGACATGGCTATTCGCTCACGTACACGCCTTCAGTTGCCTCCGCCTTTTCTTCAGTCTCAGGTACAGCTTCACCCTTGTAAATCCACACTTTCACGCCGATCTTGCCGTATGTAGTGCCAGCTTCAGCCTTTGCAAAATCGACATTCGCGCGCAAGGTTTGTAGAGGGACACGTCCATCGCGCAGCCACACATCACGAGACATTTCTGCACCGCCCAAACGACCACCCACCATGATCTTGATCCCTTTGGCGCCCTGACGCATCGCTTGCTGAATTGCACGTTTCATCGCGCGCCGATATGCAATACGCCGTTCAAGCTGATCAGCAACATTTCGCGCTACAAGCATGGCATCGGTATCAGGCGAACCAATTTCCTTGATGTCAAGGTCTACCTTTTTGCCAACTAAAGCCTCAAGAGCATGGCGGATTTTCTTTACACCCTCACCTTTGCGGCCAATTAAAATGCCTGGCTTCGCAGTGTGAATGGAGATGCGAATCTTACCTGGATATCGCTCGACTTCCACACGAGAGATACCAGCCTTGCCATTCTTAACAGTATCTGGCAATTCCTTGCGAAGCTTGCGCACTTCGGTACTCTTTGCTGCGCCGCCTTTTGACTCAATTCCCATTAACAAACTGCGAATGGCAAAATCCTGATGTAATTGCTGGCGATATGCCAAACCCTCAGCGAACCAGCGTCCCTGCCAGCCCTGATTGATTCCAAGACGCATACCAATTGGATGAACTTTACGACCCATAATTTCTCCTTACCTTCTATGACCCGCGCTCGCGCAGGACCACAGTAACATGGGAATTGCGGCGAAGTATTGGCTTGAAACGACCGCGTGCACCAAATCGACGCCATTTGCGCGTCGGGGCTTCGTC
>JAKEFL010000110.1 GCA_022616105.1 Anaerolineae bacterium
GAAGATCGTCAGCGAGGAAGGAGAGAGAAGAGTCGATTTGTGTCATGGATGTTAAACCCTTTCATAATTCCCTTGCCTCAAGATAGATTCGTTCTGATTTTTTGGTCTTTTTGTGTACAAGAAAACCCTTGAAAACGATTGGCTGAATCTGTTTCCCCTTTATATTGCAATTAAACTCAATTTCGATGTAGAGTCTATCTTGCAGACCATCGCCAACTTTATTACCTGTATGTAAATGTGTGAAGTACATTACCCCGTTTTGTAAATTAGCAACACTTAATCGTTCTGATCTTCCGTTCCTCCTAATTGTTATTTTTGTATTTCTTCCGTGTGCAGGCCAAGTTAAATCTGTCTCACTCTTATTGACATCATGGGTTTTGTCTACCCAGTTTTTGCCAGACTTCACCATTACCTTTGTTGCACTCCCGTAACAATCGTCTAAATCGTGATGTTCTCCATTTTGGACTCTCAACCATGCACGCAAATTTCCTTTATCTGTGTTATCTTCTTCTGGTAATAATGTCACATTTTCTGTTCTGATTTTTTCACTACCCCATTTGTCTTCGAGTATTTGAATCTGATGCAGTTTCTTCAAATCCCTCTGCGTAGCAGCTAGTGGCAATCTAAATATAGCTATTATGGGCGTAGATAGCCATAGTGCAAGAATGATTACGGCATCCGCTCCGAAAATCGCCCCTATCAATTGAAATGCAGTGTCAAAGCCCTTTGCCAAACCCAACAAAATGGACGCACCAAGAGCAATAGCAGTGGTTATTACGCCCACAACAAGTTTCACTGCATCCCCTTTAACGCCAAACATTTGGCGTACTTCTGCAAAAGATTCTTTGTAAACTTCTTTCCAGTAGTTTAGCATTTTCATTATCACAGTGTATCGCAACGCATGACTTAAAAGGTAATTGCGCTTTTAGCGCTCTTCGTGTTTCAACTGCATTCTGATATTCAAAATCTCATCACGGATTTCCGCCGCGGCTTTAGCGGGACTCTCTGCACGCGAGATGCCGCGTGAGATGGGAATCAACATCCCTTTGCCATCTTTGCGCAATCCAGCTCTCAAAGCCGATTCCAACTCTCCGCCCTGCGCGCCGACCCCAGGGGCGAGGAACCACAAGTCTGGTGCTCCGGCGCGGACGCGTTTCATCGCGTCTAGGTGAGTGGCGCCGACAACGAGACCAATATTGTTTCTTGTATTCCAGGTCCGGGCAAGTTGGGCAACGTGTTCATAAAGAAAGAGGAAGGAGGAAAGAGAATCATCTATCTTTCCTCTTTCTTCTTTCCTCACCCTCAGATCTTGCAAATCACCACTTCCTGCGTTCGATGTTTTGCATAACAAGAAAACACCTTTTTCTGGATTCTGAATAAACGGTTCAATTGAGTCTTTTCCAAGATATGGACTCAACGTAATGCAATCCACGCCGAGATTCTCAAATGCAGATTTGGCATACGCCTCCGCGGTTGAAGCAATGTCACCGCGTTTGGCATCGAGGATGATTGGGATGCGCGAGCCGAGTCGATGCGACTCTTCGTTAATTGCTTCGATGACCTGCTTGAGCGCGGTCCAGCCTTCTGGGCCGAAGACTTCGAAGAATGCTGCGTTGGGCTTGAATGCCGCGGCGTATGGAGCAGTCTGTTTAACGAGATTCAGGCAGAAGTCCAGAGCAGAGGCGGCGCTATTCTCCTTAAGGTCGGGAATGTGGGGATCGAGTCCAACGCATAAAAGCGAGGAACAATCATCGACGCGTTTTTCCAAAAAAGAGAAAAAACTTTCCATGTTAATCCTTTTCACCGCGAAGAGCGCTAAGTCCGCCAAGAAAAACCTTTAAAAATCTTCGCGCTCTTTGCGTGCTTCGCGGTTAAATTTTTATGCTTTGCCGAGCACGATTGCCAGCAATGCCATTCGCACATACAAACCATATTCCATTTGTCTGAAATACGCGGCGCGCGGGTCGTCGTCGAAGTCCATGCTGATTTCGGTGACGCGCGGGAGCGGGTGCATCACAATCATATCCTTCTTTGCGGGTTTCATCACGGCGGGGTCAATCACGTATGCACCCTTGACCTTTTCATATTCGACGGGGTCTTCGAAGCGCTCCTTCTGGACTCGTGTGACATACAGCACATCGGTTTCGGGCAGGGCTTTTTCGAGCGATGAATATTCAGCCTGCGGCACGCCCTTCTCTGCAACTTCGTCCATCACTTCTTTTTGCATGCGCAAAATTTCAGGTGAGACATAATTGATCTTGATTCCGTCGAACGCAGAGAGCAGACGCGCCAGCGAATGGACGGTGCGTCCGTATTTCAGATCGCCAAGCATGGTCACGTTCAGATCGTCGAGCCGCCCCAACTCTTCGCTGATGGTGAATGTATCGAGCAGAGCCTGTGTGGGATGTTCTCCAATGCCATCGCCCGCGTTGATGACAGGTTTGCGCGCCGCCTTCGCTGCAATCGCTGCCGAGCCAGTTTCGGGATGACGCAGGACGATCACATCCGCATAACATTCAAGTGTGCGAACGGTATCGATAAGCGTCTCGCCTTTTGTCACAGACGAATACTTCACTTCGTTAATTGGGATGACCGAACCGCCCAGGCGTTCCATCGCCGCAGTGAACGATGAGGATGTTCTGGTTGAAGGCTCATAAAAGAGATTTGCCAGAATTTTTCCTTTTAGCAGATCAAACGTGCCGACGCGCTCGACCATACCGCGCATCTCATGTGCCACGCCGAACACGTACTCTAAATCGTCGCGGCTGAATTGTTTGACCGAAATAATGTCCTTGCCATACCAGTCGGCTTGTTTGTTTTCGCCGAACGGCAGGTGGGCAGAGGGGGATTGGGTTGGCATTTGTTACTCCTTTTTCTTGATAATTAGTAATTGGTAACACCTGCACATGCGTACGGTGCAAGTGTCAGAGAATTAGACGCTTTGCGTGGATACTCGCTTCTCGCGACAGGTGAGACTGATTCCAACTAATGGCATTTCTCGCCTTACGGGAGTTTGTAGCGATAAATCTCACCTTCATTTTTCACTTCAATCGCCACCTCGTCTGAAGTAGCATAATAAACCAAATTGGCATAAAACCATCCCGGCATGAAATCACTTGAACGATATAATTGTCTGCAAACTATACCTACGGAGTCACATCTGTACAAAGCATAGTTTGTATCAAACGCGGAATAAGCTGTCAGGTAATAAAGTTTGTTATGTATCTTCAAAGTATCAAGATGTCGTGTTTCAGGCTGGAAAAACTTGAATGCAGCAACTCCAATAAATAAACTTGCCAAGAAAAGGGCACCAGCGGTCTTTGCAATGCTTGAAAATTGATCGTGGCTTGTTACTCGCATAACAAGAGCAATGACGCCAAAGAGTAATGTCATAATCAGCGCCAATATTGCCAGGGGAGATGATAATTTTTCAAAATAGTATAAGAACCAATATATTCCTCCCACGTCTCCAACGGTAAACGGCATTCTCCAAAGAAATTCAAGAACTGCCCATGCAATACCAAAAAGTATTATCAGCCAGTTAGGGCTGAATTTAAGAGGATTGGGGTCTTTTTGATTTGCTTCCACATTCATCTTATGTTTCTCCAAATTTCCTTTTTCGCCAACATACTATCCATCCTCACGCCGATAATATGTATAAGACTCATCCAAAAAGATAATTCGCCAGCGGAATGATATTGATCAACGGCTCTTCATACGGATGAAAACTTCTGATTACTTTTATCGCTTCCTTCACCAACTCGCGCTTGCAATTGACTTCGAGTTTGTATTCCGCGACTTCGCTGATATTTCCCACTTCCCCTTCAAATGGATTTGCACCCTGCATAGGTCGAAAAAATCCACGAACAGGGGTGAGGGCAACGCAATGATCGTAATTCCCGATGACGCCTACACCGATCTTCGCCAGTTCATCGCGTATTTTTAGCGCGTGTTCCTGAGGAACAAAGATTTCAAGTTTTACATAGGTAAAGTTTTCCATAGCTCTAATCCTTTAGTTCCTTCCATTGAACGGGGTTATTTTGTTTATGCGAATCCCATTCATCAGCAAGAACAGCATAAATCAACGTGTCCCACCATTTGCCTTTGAAGTGTTTGTTCTCACGAAGCCGCCCCTCGAGTTTCATGCCCAGTTTCTCCAGTACATGCGCCGAGCCGACATTGTCCGCAATACAATCTGCCCAAATGCGATGCACGCCAAAATGGCTGAATCCGAAATCCACGATGGCACTTGCAGCCTCGGTTGCGTATCCTTGATTCCAATGTTTGGGATTCAACTCGTAACCGATATCAGCCTCCTGAGAATCGGCTTCATTCATTCGAACTCCACAGTTCCCAATCAGTTGATTATTTGATTTCAAAACCACCGCTAGTTGAAATTTTATGCGCGGCTGCTGTTTTTGGTGATCAAGAAACCAGCCGATAAACTGCTTCACTACTTCTGGCTTCCCTTCTGTCCACTCGTAATAACGCAAATACAGCGGGTCAGATTGATATTCCAGCATCGCCCGCCAATCATCTTCTACAAAGTCTCGCAAAATTAATCGTTCGGTTTCAAGTTTCATCAATGAAGCCTCTAATATGTCATTGCGAGCCGCCCGCTTTTGCACTTGGGCGGCGTGGCAATCTCCACTCGTGGCAGTTTATCTCGTTTAACAGGAGATTGCTTCGCACACCTGCCCTGGCGGTCGGTGCCAGGGAAGAACGCTCGCAATGACATCATACTCTTACATTTCTCCCATACCCAGGCTCGACAAGAATCTTTCCATCGCGATAGGCTTCGCGTCCACGCAAAACGACTCTGCGTACGCGTCCCTTCACCTTCCAGCCTTCGAACGGAGTCCAGCCGCAACGGGTGAATTGTTCGGCGGCTTTGATTTCGTATTCTGCATTTTCATCTACTTCGATCCATGTTTCGGGTTGGTCGGGAAGGTTGAAGATCTTACGCGGGTTGATGACAGATTTTTGAATAATGTCATCAATTGTTAGACGTTTTTCGTGCATAGCAGTCAATAACAAAGGCAATAATGTTTCCAACCCAGGAAAGCCTGGTGGAGGATTCTCGGAGTCTTTTTCTTGGAGGGTGTGCGGGGCGTGGTCAGTGGCGAAACAGTCAATGACGTCGAGGTTTTCCCAGAGGGCATCAACGTCTTTTTGAGTGGCGAGGCGCGGGCGGACTTCGAGTCTGCCCTCACCCCTAGCCCCTCTCCCCGCTTCGACTTCACTGGTGCTCCGCTCAGCGCGAGTGGGAGAGGGGGATTCTGCCCTCACCCCTAGCCCCTCTCCCAAAATGGGAGAGGGGGACTCAGTAGCAGTTAAGAACAAATGATGTGGACATACCTCGCAGGTAACCTTAATTCCCTTTTCCTTCGCGGCTTTGATGAGCAGGATTTCTTCTTTCAATGAGATGTGGGCGATGTGTATATGCCTATCGTAAATCGCAGAAAATAAAATTGCAGCAGTCATGCTCCTACTTTCAGCATGTACCACGATTGGATATGCTTTCGGATATTTTTCAAAATGTGGCAGCCAGAGAGTCATGTCATCGAGGCGGAGTTCGCCGAAGGTCATATCGAGATACATCTTGAGGGCGGCGGCTCTATCCGCGAGGGATGCGGCAATCTCTGCGTTATCGGGACCTGCACCGAGGTACTGGGCGTAGTCGCAGCGCGCTTTTTGTTTGGCAGCAGTCAATGCAATGTTGAACGTTTCTGAATCAAAGATAGGTGGCTGTGTGTTTGGCATTGCCAGGACCATTGTGAATCCGCCTGCGAGCGCGGCAGATGTACCTGTATCCCAGTCTTCTTTGTGAGTCGCGCCGGGTTCGCGCAAGTGGACGTGTGGGTCAATTAGGCCGGGGAGCTTGAGCATAAATCAGACCTCACCCCCGACCCCTCTCCCCGCTTCGACTTCGGTCGCTACGCTCCCTCCGCTCAGCGCGAGGGGAGAGGGGAACATATGAGGCATAAAAAAAGAGAGCCGATGAAGGCTCTCTTGAATGAACAGGGAAGAAGCGATGAATATAACGGGAACAGGTCGAAGCCTGCCCTGAGCGTCGTCGAAGGGGTCTCGAAAGATGCGGGTTGTCATCTCGGCGTGATTCTATGCACGCGGGGAAATCTGTCAAGAGCAGGGCGGGTGATATAATCCGCAAAGAATTTTTTTCAGGAGAATAAGATGGCATATCAGAACGTAAAAGTCCCCGAAGGCGGGGCGAAGATTTCGATTCAAAACGGGAAGTTGAATGTCCCCGATAACCCGATCATCCCATTCGTCGAAGGTGATGGAACGGGACGTGATATCTGGCGCGCGTCGGTGCATGTGTTTGAAGCCGCGGTGGAAAAGGCTTACGGCGGCAAACGTAAGATCCACTGGATGGAAGTGTACGCGGGCGAGAAATCGTTCAAGATGTTTCAGAGTTGGCTGCCCGATGAAACGACTGAAGCCTTTAAGGAATTTCTGGTTGGGATCAAGGGCCCGCTCACGACTCCGATCGGAGGCGGCATCCGTTCATTGAACGTTGCCCTGCGCAAGCTGCTTGACCTTTATGTCTGCCTGCGCCCGGTGCGTTACTTCAACGGTGTGCCTTCTCCTGTGAAGCATCCTGAAAAAGTGGATATGGTCATCTTCCGCGAGAACACGGAGGATATTTATGCAGGGATTGAATTTGCCAACAGTACAGAAGATAACAAGAAGTTCAAGGAATTATTCAAGGAAGCATTTCCGAAAGAGTTTGCCAAGATCCGTTTCCCTGAGACGAGCGGACTGGGGTTCAAACCAGTTTCTGTCGAGGGCACGGAACGTTTAATCCGCGCCGCAATCGAATACGCATTGCTTAACAAACGCAAGAGTGTGAACCTTGTCCATAAGGGCAATATCATGAAGTTCACGGAAGGCGCGTTCAAGGATTGGGGCTACGCACTTGCCAAGCGTGAGTTCCGCGCGGATATCGTCACCGAACGTGAGACGTGGATTCTGGCGAACAAGGAAAAGAATCCAGACCTGAGTGTTGAAGGGAATGCCAAAGTTGTAGACCCAGGGTTTGATATGATGTCGCCCGCCCAGCAGAAAGATATTATGGAAGAAGTTGAAGATGGTCTGAAACTCTGGTCTACGCATGGTGAAGGCAAATGGAAATCAAAACTTCTGATCAAAGACAGCATTGCAGATGTGACCCTGCAGTTCGTGCTGGTGCGCCCGCAGGATTATGATGTGATCGCCACGATGAATCTCAATGGCGATTATCTATCCGACGCGTTAGCCGCGCAGGTGGGCGGCATCGGTATCGCGCCCGGCGCAAACATCAACTATGTAACAGGTCATGCCATCTTCGAGGCGACTCACGGCACTGCGCCGAAATATGCTGATCTTGATAAAGTGAATCCCGGCTCGGTCATTCTCTCCGGCGAATTGATGCTCCGCTATATGGGCTGGGGCGAAGCCGCTGATTTGATCATCAAAGGCATCGAAGGCGCGATCAATGCAAAGACCGTCACTTATGACTTTGCGCGTAACCTGGATGGCGCAACCGAAGTCAAATGCTCCGAGTTCGGTGATGCAATCATCGAGTGGATGGATAAGGCTCTTGAGCCTGCAAAATAGTGGAAGCTGCTGTTGCTTAAAACAAAAGTCATGCCACTAGGCAAGGAAGGCTTTATTAAAAGTAGTTATAATATGCAAGGCTTTCAGAAAGCAAATCTTAGAAAATTTCAATGTCAACTGCTTTGCGAATCGGCCCATATCGCTTTTATTTTTACTCATACGATTGCGGCGAACCGCGTCATATGCATATAGACCGTGAAAGGATGAGTGCAAAAATCTGGCTTGATCCGGTTGTTTCGCTTGCTGAAAATCATGGTTACAATCGAAAAGAGTTACGTGAAATTGAACGGATTGCAACGGAGAATTTGGATACATTAAGGAATGAATGGGACACTTTCTGTGGTAGTAACGCTAAACCTGCCTAGAGTTGTAAGTGTATCTGTAACGGATGATACATTATCTGTGGACCTGGAAGATGGTCGCACAGTTTCTGTTCCAATTGGCTGGTATCCGCGCCTCGCGCATGGAACTCCTGCCGAGCGCACGAACGTCCAGATTTCAGGTGCGGGTTTTGGGCTTCATTGGCCTGATTTGGATGAAGACATTGGCATTGAAGGAATTTTGCTCGGCAAGCGTTCTAATGAAAGCTCTCAGTCATTTCAAAAATGGTTGCAGAAGAGAAAATAAAAGTCGGGACGTGTCAGTCCCGACTTTTTGATTCACCAAGATTTTTCTACAAGCAGTTACGGAAGGTTATTGCGTGACAGTAATCGGCAGCCACATGCCATCATCATAGTGTCTTCGAATAAGGCAGGAAAATTCCAAATCCTGTCCCACAGCAGAATCGGGGAACGTATATTCCACAGTTACGCTTGCACCCGCGCCAAGTTGATTCTGAGGTACAGCCAGTAGCGCGCTCTGAAAGGCTGCATCCAGGCTGCCCACAATTGAAACCGGTGTACTGATATTGAAGTTGTGTGCGTGGCGGCCAGTATTTGTGATCACAAAGGTATATGGCACACCGACCTGAAAGGTTGTTACTGGAGATTCAATCTTGTTGTCCACCAATGTAATATCTATCTGCGTGCCAGTTCCAGAAGACGAAGGTGGTTCCGTTGCAGCAGGCTGCGTCGGTGGAACCTCTGTGGCGGGCGCCTCAGTGGCAGTCGGCGTTGGACTGGCGCAGGCAGCTGCCAAAAATATGATAAGGATAAGTGGGAAGAGTAAGTTGATTCTTTTCATTTTATTTTCTCCTTGTTATGAAATTATATTTGTGTTGATGAGACCAAAATATCGCTCTTACTCAAATCACACAAGACTCTAATCATTCGCTCATACAAGACAATCAAATGATTTAATGAGATAATAGGATTATCTAAAAAATCACGGAGGCATACATGGGCTCAGATAGAAATATCAGCCTTTCCGCGGCTTTGGGGTATAAGGGCGATGGGCCGTTTTTGACTTATATCCTGCATCGTATCGGCGGGAGCGCGCTATTTATCTTCTTTACTATATACATTTTGTCGTTGCTAGGTGCGGAATCCATGCACACCTTGATGGGGAATTGGGTTTTCCAGGTTGTCTTTCTCGTCTTTGGCTTGTTCCATGCCATCAATGGGCTGCGCATCACCATCCTTGATTTATGGCCGAAATTGATTGAGCATTACCGCGCCGCCATCAACATCGAATGGGCGGCGTATATTCTCGTAGTTGCGTTTGCATTGTTCATCGTGCTTCGCAACGCGTTTGGAGGCTAGACATGGCGACTAGAACTCTTCCTCTTTCAAAACGCGGCTTCAACTTTGAAGTCTTCATGTGGGCGTTCACGCGCTTCACCGTGATTGCGATGTATGGATTGCTTTTAGCGGGCATCATCGGCGGATTGATTGCCAGCGCGCAAACAGGCGCGAACTTCGGCGATATTTTGTACTGGGCATTCTTCCCGAACTTGGCGGAGAATCCATTGGGTCAAATCTGGATGACCATTCTTGCCAAGTTGATGGTCATCGCGTTTTTGCTATCTGCCTGCGGACATGGTGTCCACGGTGTGTTGGAAATCTTGGATGATTATTTCACAAGCGCTGGTGCGCGGCGCTGGGCTCGTAACTTTGTCATCACGTATGCAGTTGTGGCAAGCTTGATTGCGATGTATGTGATTTGGACTTCATAAGGTTTTAAACACAAAGGGCACTAAGAGCACGAAGGTTGGAAGTTGGTGGAGCGAGAGGATTTGGTTTGGAGTTTGTTTGAGGATGAGTCTAGTTCTTAGCCACTGATTTCACGGAAAGAATTAATTAAAAAATCAGTGCCAATCCGCGTAATTCGTGGCAAAGGACTTTAATCTAAATCACTTAACTACGAAAGGCATCAAAGACACCAAACCCATTACTTAAATCCTTAGTGTCCTTCGTGTCCTTTGTGTTTGAATCCTTCAGGAGTATCCATGGCAAATGTTCACCAATTTGATGTGGTCGTTGTTGGCGCGGGGGGCGCGGGACTCATGGCGGGGCTGTATGCCTCACGCGGCGCGACGACAGCGGTCATCAGCAAGTTATATCCCACGCGCTCACATACAGGCGCGGCGCAGGGAGGCATCTCTGCTGCGTTGGGCAACTATGAAGAAGATCGGCCTGAATGGCACATGTACGACACTATCAAAGGTTCGGATTATCTCGGCGACCAGGACGCGATCGAGTTCATGTGCAATGAAGCGATTGAAGCGGTCCTTGAACTGGAACATATGGGCCTGCCATTTGATCGGACTCCCGAAGGACGCATCTCACAGCGACCGTTTGGCGGGCACACGAACAACGAAACGGGCAAACCTGTCCGACGCGCCGCGCACGCTGCCGACCGGACCGGGCACATGATTTTGCAAACCTTGTATCAGCAGTGCATCAAGAACAAAGTCACTTTCTTCGACGAATTTCAAGTGCTTGATTTCATCATGACCAATGGCCAAGCAGCGGGTGTGGTTGCAGTGCAACTTGCTACCGGCGAATTGCATACCTTTCACGCGAAGGCCGTCATCCTTGCCACGGGTGGGCATGGACGCATCTTTGAGGTGACATCCAACGCCTATGCTTACACAGGCGATGGTGCGGCGGTTCTTTTTCGCCACGGCATACCACTCGAAGATATGGAGTTCTTTCAGTTCCACCCGACAGGTATTTACAAACTTGGCATTCTCATCACCGAAGGAGCGCGCGGTGAAGGTGCGGTGCTCATCAACGGCAAGGGCGAGCGCTTCATGCCGAAGTACGCGCCCACCGTCAAAGACCTTGCCTCCCGCGATGTTGTCAGCCGCGCGATTTATACGGAAATCAAGGAAGGTCGCGGCGTGGATGGAAAGAACTATGTCTATCTGGATATTCGTCCTGAGACAGTACATCGCTACGCGGATGAAGATGGTCGCACGAACCCCGACGGCTCTCCCTACCGAATTACCGGTGAGACTGTCCTGAAAAAGATTCCTGATATTGTGGATTTTTGTCGCGTCTATCTTGGAGTTGACCCTGTTACTCAAATGATGCCGACTCAACCGACCTCGCATTACACGATGGGCGGCATCCCGACGAATAAATATGGCGAGGTCGTGGTTGACGATAAAGGTACGACCGTCCCTGGACTGTACGCGGCGGGTGAATGCGCGTGTGTGTCCGTCCATGGCGCGAATCGTTTAGGGACGAACTCGTTGCTCGATATTGTCGTGTTCGGCAAACACGCGGGACTCAAAGCCGCAGAGTTCGCGAAGGGGTCGAATTTGGCGAAGATGCCTCAGGACGCTGAAGCAGGCGCGAGGTCCGCATTTGAGGCGTTGCGAAACGGATCAGGAAAAGCCAATGCGTTCGATATATCCAACGATATGAAGAACGTCATGTTTTCAGAAGTCGGCATTTATCGCAACGGCGCGGTGATGGAATCCGCCCTGGATAAAGTCCTTGAATTGAAGGAACGCTACAAGCACGTGAAGGTGAGCGACACGGGAAAAATTTTCAACACGGAATTGTTGAACGCCTGGGAACTGGGCAACATGCTCGACGTGGCGGAGGCGGTGACGGTCAGCGCGTTGAACCGAACAGAATCGCGCGGCGGTCACGCGCGCGAGGATTATCCCGAACGCGACGACACCCATTGGTTGAGGCACTCATTGATTGTAAAGAAGAACGGCAAACTGGAAATCAGTTACAAGCCTGTTGTAATCACGAAGTTTCAGCCAAAGGCGAGAGTGTACTAATCCGTCATGATCCCGTCATTGCGAGGAGGAGCGGAGCGACGACGAAGCAATCCCCTCGTCGTGTTGGAGATTGCTTCGGGCTGACGCCCTCGCAATGACGATATAGGAGTTATTTATGGAAGTCACTGTAAAAATCTTTCGATACAACCCGGAGAAGGATGAGCGCGGGCATTATGAGACGTATAAAATAGAGGCGGACCAAAACGACCGCGTGCTGGATGTGCTTGAACATATCAAAGGTTATCAGGATGGTTCGCTTTCATTCCGGCGCTCGTGTGCCCATGGCGTGTGCGGATCGGATGCGATGCGCATCAATGGGCGGAATCATCTGGCATGTAAACTTTTGGTGCGTGATGTGGGCGCGAATATAACGGTTGAACCGCTTCTCGGTTTGAAAGTGAAAAAAGATTTGATCGTGGATATGGAACCCTTCTTTGATAACTATAAAAAGATGCTTCCATACTTCATCAATGA